>NZ_JBEOPW010000017.1:0-126697 GCF_040310465.1 Pseudomonas sp. H26/SER47-MNA-CIBAN-0231
GGGAACGATCAGGGTGGGGCAGATGTGGAGATAAAGATCGTTCCCACGCTCTGCGTGGGAATGCAGCCACTGACGCTCCGCGTCATAGCGGTTTTCAGCCTGTCGCCAAGGGTGAAGCTGGAACGCGGAGCGTCCCTGGAGGCGTTACCACGCGGAGCGTGGGAACGATCAGGGTGGGGCAGATGTGGAGATAAAGATCGTTCCCACGCTCTGCGTGGGAATGCAGCCACTGACGCTTTGCGTCATAGCGGTTTTCAGCCTGTCGCCAAGGGTGAGGCTGGAACGCGGAGCGTCCCTGGAGGCATTCCCACGCGGAGCGTGGGAATGATCAGGGGGGGGCAGATGTGGAGATAAAGATCGTTACCACGCTCTGCGTGGGAATGCAGCCACTGACGCTCCGCGTCATAGCGGTCTTGACCTTGTCGATAATGATGAAGCTGGAACGCGGAGCGTCCCTGGAGGCGTTACCACGCGGAGCGTGGGAACGATCATGGTGGGCAGATGTGGAGATAAAGATCGTTCCCACGCTCTGCGTCATAGCGGTCTTGACCTTGTCGATAATGGTGAAGCTGAAACGCGGAGCGTCCCTGGAGGCATTCCCACGCGGAGCGTGGGAATGATCATGGGCGGGATCAGGCCGACATGACCTCGCGAATATCGCGCGCCAGTTCGCGCACGCGCTCTTCTTCGGTGTCCCAGGAGCACATGAAACGTGCGCCGCCCTTGCCGATGAAGGTGTAGAAGCGCCAGTTCTTTGCAGTCAACGCAGCGATGGCCGGCTCGGACAGTTGCAGGAACACGCCGTTGGCCTGCACCGGGAACATCAGTTCGACGCCGGGAATGTCGCTGACCAGTTCTGCTAGCAGTTGCGCGCAGTGGTTGGCGTGACGGGCGTATTTGAGCCAGGCGTCGTTTTCCAGAATGCCGACCCACGGTGCCGACAAAAAGCGCATCTTCGACGCCAGTTGCCCGGCCTGCTTGCAGCGGTAATCGAAGTCTTCGGCCAGTTTGTGGTTGAAGAACAGGATCGCTTCACCCACCGCCATGCCGTTCTTGGTGCCGCCGAAGCACAGCACATCAACGCCGGCCTTCCAGGTCAGGTCGGCGGGCGAGCAGCCGAGGAATGCGCAAGCGTTGGAGAACCGCGCGCCGTCCATGTGCAGGTGCAGGCCCAGCTCTTTGCAGGTTGCGCTGATGGCGCGGACTTCTTCTGGGGTATAGACGCTGCCGACTTCAGTGGCTTGAGTCAGGGTCACCACGCGCGGTTTCGGGTAGTGGATGTCCTGACGCTTGAGCGCGACTTCGCGGATCGATTGCGGGGTGATCTTGCCGTTTTCAGTGCCGGCGATCAGCAGCTTCGAGCCGTTGGAGAAGAATTCCGGAGCGCCGCATTCGTCGGTTTCGACGTGGGCGGTTTCCGAGCAGATCACGCTGTGGTAACTCTGGCACAGCGACGACAGGGCCAGCGAGTTGGCGGCGGTGCCGTTGAAGGCGAAGAACACTTCGCAGTCGGTTTCGAACAGTTTGCGGAAATGATCCGCCGCGCGGGCGGTCCATTCATCGTCGCCGTAAGCGCGCTGGTGGCCGTGGTTGGCCTGTTCCATGGCAGCCCAGGCTTCAGGGCAGATCCCGGAATAGTTGTCGCTGGCGAATTGTTGGCTCTTGTCGGTCATGGCCGGCTTCCGTAATCGAGACTCTTGTGAAGGCTCGTGGTCAATGAGGATGCGCACTTTACCGAAGATCTTCCGGGGAGCACATGCGATGTCGGGTGGGGAAAATTACCAGTTTATGTGCCGATTATGCACCTGAGCCAACGCGACGGCGCCCTGGATCTGCTCAAGTGGCTGGCGTTGCAGAGCATGTTGCTCGATCACCTGCGATATGTCGGCTTCTCCGCCGATTGGTTGTATGTGCCAGGTCGCCTGGCGTTTCCATGGTTTTGCCTGGCGATGGCGGCGAATCTGGCTCGGGAGGGTTCGCGCAAGATGGAATGGCGCTATCTGGGCTGGCTGTTGCTGTTCAGTGCAATCAGCGAAGTCCCTTATCGCTTTTATATCCCCGACCCTGACACGTTCAACGTGATGCCGACGCTGGCGCTGGGCTTGCTGGTGGCGCGCGGCTGGCAGGACTCAGCGTCGGTGCCACGGTTGCTCGCGCTGGCCGCGCTGGTGGTTGCGGCGGTTTTTTCAGAACGACTGATGTTCGGTTTCTTCGGCGTATTGTTGCCATTGGCGATGCTGCTGGTGTTCCGCCGACCCTGGTATTTCAGCCTGTTGCCGGGGCTGGTGTGTCTGGCGGCGAACCAATGGCAGGTGTTGCTCGAATCGGCGCGGTTCGGCAACAGCGTGGCGATTCTCGGCCTGGCGACATGTCTGTTTGCGCCGATGCTCGGAATGTTCTTGTTGCGACATGGGCGACATGTCCGGCCTCCACCGATGCGGCGCTGGGCATATGCGCTGTATCCCGCGCATTTCCTCCTGCTGCTTGCCATCCGCCAAATCATCTCCTGACCCCTGTGGGAGCGAGCCGGCTCCGGGCGGCGTTCCGACGAAAGCGGTCTGCCAGCCAACTTCTATGTCGGATGTGCCGGCCTCTTCGCGAGCAGGCTCGCTCCCACACGGGATCTGCGGCGTTTCGAAGAGGTCATTTCCAGCCATGTCGTAAACGCACCTTTGCGTGGCGTCCGCAGGCATTTGAGCTGTCTGTGCCGGTCATACCATCGCATCAAAGGGCACTGCCATCATTGCCAGTGCCTTACCGAGACGAATGGCGCACAGATGCCGCTGGGAGAGACGCGATGTTCAGCAAGCAAGACCAGATCCAGGGTTACGACGATGCACTGCTGGCGGCGATGAATGCCGAGGAGCAACGTCAGGAAGATCACATCGAGCTGATCGCGTCGGAGAACTACACCAGCAAGCGCGTCATGCAGGCGCAGGGCAGCGGCCTGACCAACAAATACGCCGAAGGCTATCCGGGCAAGCGCTATTACGGTGGCTGCGAGCATGTGGACAAAGTCGAAGCACTGGCCATCGAACGCGCCAAGCAACTGTTCGGCGCTGACTACGCCAACGTCCAGCCGCACTCCGGCTCCTCGGCCAACAGCGCCGTGTACCTGGCGTTGATCCAGCCGGGTGACACCATCCTCGGCATGAGCCTGGCCCACGGCGGGCACCTGACCCACGGCGCGAAAGTGTCGTCCTCGGGCAAGCTGTACAACGCTGTGCAGTACGGCATCAACACCGACACCGGACTGATCGACTACGACGAAGTCGAGCGTCTGGCGGTCGAGTGCAAACCGAAAATGATCGTTGCCGGTTTCTCCGCTTACTCGAAGACTCTGGACTTCCCGCGCTTCCGTCAGATCGCCGACAAGGTCGGTGCGCTGCTGTTTGTCGACATGGCGCACGTCGCCGGTCTGGTCGCTGCCGGCCTGTACCCGAACCCGCTGCCGTACGCCGATGTGGTCACCACCACCACGCACAAGACCCTGCGCGGTCCGCGTGGTGGGTTGATCCTGGCCAAGTCCAACGAAGAGATCGAGAAAAAGCTCAACGCCGCCGTTTTCCCCGGCGCCCAGGGCGGCCCGCTGATGCACGTCATCGCCGGTAAAGCGGTGTGCTTCAAGGAAGCGCTGGAGCCTGGCTTCAAGGCTTATCAGCAACAAGTGATCGACAACGCCCAGGCGATGGCCAGCGTGTTCATCAAGCGTGGCTACGATGTGGTCTCCGGCGGCACCGACAACCATCTGTTCCTGGTCAGCCTGATCCGTCAGGGCCTGACCGGCAAGGACGCCGATGCCGCGCTGGGCCGTGCGCACATCACGGTGAACAAGAATGCCGTGCCGAACGACCCGCAGTCGCCGTTCGTGACCTCGGGCCTGCGCATCGGCACCCCGGCGGTGACCACGCGCGGCTTCAAGGTCAGCCAGTGCGAAACCCTCGCCGGCTGGATCTGCGACATCCTCGACAACCTCGGCGACGCCGATGTCGAGGCCAATGTCGCCCAGCAGGTCTCGGCCCTGTGCGCAGACTTCCCGGTTTATCGCTGAGTCGGTTTTGGAGTAATGACTATGCAACGCTATTCCGGCTTCGGCCTGTTCAAACACTCGCTCAGCCACCACGAAAACTGGCAGCGCATGTGGCGCACGCCCACCCCGAAAAAAGTCTACGACGTGGTCATCGTCGGCGGCGGCGGGCACGGCCTGGCGACGGCCTACTATCTGGCCAAGGAGCACGGCATCACCAATGTCGCCGTGGTCGAGAAAGGCTGGCTGGGCGGCGGTAACACCGCGCGCAACACCACCATCGTGCGCTCCAACTACCTGTGGGACGAGTCGGCGCACCTCTACGAACACGCGATGAAATTGTGGGAAGGCCTGTCGCAGGATCTCAACTACAACGTGATGTTCTCCCAGCGTGGCGTCTACAACCTGTGCCACACCCTGCAGGACATCCGTGATTCCGAGCGTCGGGTCAGTGCCAACCGCCTCAACGGCGTCGACGGCGAACTGCTCGACGCCAAGCAGGTTGCGGACGAGATTCCGTACCTGGACTGCTCGAAAAACACCCGCTATCCGATCATGGGCGCCACCGTGCAGCGTCGCGGCGGTGTCGCCCGTCACGATGCCGTGGCGTGGGGATTCGCGCGTGCCGCCGATGCCTTGGGCGTGGACTTGATCCAGCAGACCGAAGTGATCGGTTTCCGCAAGGAAAATGGCGTGTGCATCGGCGTCGAAACCAACAAGGGTTTCATCGGCGCCAAGCGCGTCGGCGTGGTCACTGCCGGTAACTCCGGGCACATGGCCAAGCTTGCCGGTTTCCGCCTGCCGATCGAATCCCACCCGCTGCAAGCGCTGGTGTCCGAGCCGATCAAACCGATTATCGACAGCGTGATCATGTCCAACGCCGTACACGGTTACATCAGCCAGTCCGACAAGGGCGACCTGGTGATCGGCGCCGGTATCGACGGCTACAACGGCTACGGCCAGCGTGGTTCGTACCCGGTGATCGAACACACCATCCAGGCCATCGTCGAGATGTTCCCAGTGCTCTCCCGGGTACGCATGAACCGCCAATGGGGCGGCATCGTCGACACCACTCCGGATGCCTGTCCGATCATTTCCAAGACGCCGGTACCGAACATGTTCTTCAACTGCGGTTGGGGCACCGGTGGCTTCAAGGCTACACCCGGCTCGGGCAACGTGTTTGCCGCGAGTCTGGCCAAGGGTGAAATGCACCCATTGGCTGCACCTTTCTCCATCGACCGTTTCCACAACGGTGCGTTGATCGATGAACACGGCGCTGCTGCGGTTGCCCACTAACAGGAGAAATCCCCATGTTGCATATCTTCTGTCCTCACTGCGGCGAACTGCGCTCTGAAGAGGAATTCCACGCATCCGGTCAGGCGCACATCCCGCGTCCGCTGGATCCGAACGCCTGCACCGATGAGGAGTGGGGCGACTACATGTTCTTCCGCGACAACCCGCGCGGTCTGCACCACGAGTTGTGGGACCACGTTGCCGGTTGCCGCCAGTACTTCAACGTCACTCGCGATACCGTGACCTACGAGATTCTCGAGAGCTACAAGATCGGCGAGAAGCCGCAATTCACCGACAAGGCTGGCACTGCGAAAACAGCCACGACGGCGCTGGGAGAGAAGGTATGAGCCAGACCAATCGCCTGTCCAACGGTGGACGGATCGACCGCAACAAAGTGCTGAGCTTCACCTTCAACGGCCAGACCTACAAAGGCTACGAAGGCGACTCGCTGGCCGCCGCACTGATCGCCAACGGCGTCGACATCATTGGTCGCAGCTTCAAGTATTCGCGCCCTCGCGGCATCTTCGCCGCCGGTTCCGAAGAGCCGAACGCGGTGCTGCAGATCGGTGCCACCGAAGCCACCCAGATCCCCAACGTGCGCGCCACGCAACAGGCGTTGTATCAGGGTCTGGTCGCCACCAGCACCAACGGCTGGCCGAGCGTCAACAACGACATGATGGGGATTCTCGGCAAGGTCGGCGGCAAGCTGATGCCGCCGGGTTTCTACTACAAAACCTTCATGTACCCGCAATCGTTCTGGATGACTTACGAGAAGTACATCCGCAAGGCTGCCGGCCTCGGCCGTTCGCCGACCGAGAACGATCCGGACACCTACGACTACATGAACCAGCACTGCGACGTGCTGATCGTCGGTGCCGGCCCGGCCGGTCTCGCCGCTGCCCTGGCGGCTGCGCGCAGCGGTGCCCGCGTGATTCTGGCCGATGAGCAGGAAGAGTTCGGCGGCAGCCTGCTTGATTCCCGCGAAAGCCTCGACGGCAAACCGGCGATGGAATGGGTCGCCAGTGTCATCGCTGAATTGAAGAACACTCCGGACGTGCTGCTGTTGCCGCGCGCCACGGTCAACGGCTACCACGACCACAACTTCCTGACCATTCACGAACGCCTCACCGATCACCTCGGTGACCGCGCGCCGATCGGTCAGGTGCGTCAGCGCATCCACCGTGTCCGCGCCAAGCGCGTGGTGCTGGCGACCGGCGCCCACGAGCGTCCACTGGTCTACGGCAACAACGACGTGCCGGGCAACATGCTCGCTGGTGCGGTGTCGACCTACGTGCGTCGCTATGGCGTGGCGCCAGGCAAAAAACTGGTGCTGTCGACCAACAACGATCACGCCTATCGCGTTGCTCTGGATTGGCTCGATGCCAGTCTGCAAGTGGTCGCGATCGCCGATGCCCGCAGCAATCCGCGCGGTGCATTGGTCGAAGAAGCGCGCGCCAAAGGCATTCGCATCCTCACCGGCAGCGCCGTCATCGAAGTGCGTGGCAGCAAGCGAGTGACCGCTGCCCGCGTCGCTGCGATTGACGTCAAAGCACACGCCGTAACCAGTCCGGGCGAATGGCTCGACTGCGATCTGGTGGCCAGCTCCGGCGGTTACAGCCCGGTGGTTCACCTGGCTTCGCACCTCGGTGGAAAACCGGTCTGGCGTGAAGACATTCTCGGTTTCGTACCGGGCGAAGCACCGCAGAAACGCGTGTGCGTCGGTGGCATCAATGGCGTCTACGCGCTCGGCGATTCGCTGGCCGACGGTTTTGAAGGTGGCGTGCGCGCTGCTGCCGAAGCCGGTTTCCAGACCGTCGAAGGCGTGTTGCCGAAAGCCCTGAGCCGTCTCGAAGAGCCGACCCTGGCGTTGTTCCAGGTGCCGCACGAGAAGAACTCGGCGCGTGCACCGAAGCAATTCGTCGACTTCCAGAACGATGTCACCGCCGGTGGCATCGAATTGGCGACCCGTGAAGGTTTCGAGTCGGTCGAGCACGTCAAACGCTACACCGCGCTGGGCTTCGGCACCGATCAGGGCAAGCTCGGCAACGTCAACGGTCTGGCCATTGCCGCCCGTTCGCTGAACGTGACCATCCCGCAGATGGGCACCACCATGTTCCGTCCGAACTACACGCCGGTGACCTTCGGCGCCGTGGCCGGTCGGCATTGCGGGCACATCTTCGAACCGGTGCGCTACACCGCGCTGCATGCCTGGCATGTGAAGAACGGCGCCGAGTTTGAAGACGTCGGTCAGTGGAAGCGTCCCTGGTACTTCCCGAAAAACGGTGAAGACCTGCACGCGGCGGTCAAGCGCGAATGCCAAGCCGTGCGCGATAGCGTCGGCCTGCTCGACGCCTCGACCCTCGGCAAGATCGACATTCAAGGCCCGGATGCCCGCGAATTCCTCAACCGCGTGTACACCAACGCCTGGACCAAGCTCGACGTGGGCAAGGCGCGCTACGGTCTGATGTGCAAGGAAGACGGCATGGTCTTCGACGACGGTGTGACCGCGTGTCTGGCCGACAATCATTTCGTCATGACCACCACCACCGGCGGCGCCGCGCGCGTACTGCAGTGGCTGGAGCTGTACCACCAGACCGAATGGCCGGAGCTGAAGGTGTACTTCACGTCCGTCACCGACCACTGGGCGACCATGACCCTGTCCGGGCCGAACAGCCGCAAGCTGCTCAGCGCCGTGACTGACATCGATCTGAGCAACGAAGCGTTCCCGTTCATGACCTGGAAAGAAGGTCTGGTCGGCGATGTGCCGGCGCGGGTGTTCCGTATCTCGTTCACCGGTGAGCTGTCGTACGAAGTCAACGTGCAAGCCGACTACGCGATGGGCGTGCTGGAGAAAATCGTCGAGGCCGGCAAGCAGTACAACCTGACCCCGTACGGCACCGAAACCATGCACGTGCTGCGGGCCGAGAAGGGTTTCATCATCGTCGGCCAGGACACCGACGGCTCGATGACCCCGGACGACCTGAACATGGGCTGGTGTGTCGGTCGCACCAAACCGTTCTCGTGGATCGGCCAGCGCGGCATGAACCGCGAAGATTGCGTGAAAGACCAGCGCAAGCAACTGGTGGGCCTCAAGCCGATCGACCCGACCAAGTGGCTGCCGGAAGGTGCGCAGCTGGTGTTCAACACCAAGCAGGCGATCCCGATGACCATGGTCGGCCACGTGACCTCCAGCTACGCGCACAACTCTCTCGGTTATTCGTTTGCCATGGGTGTGGTCAAGGGCGGTCTCAAGCGCATGGGCGAGCGGGTGTTCGCACCGCTGGCCGATGGCAGCGTGATCGAGGCGGAAATCGTTTCTTCGGTGTTCTTCGATCCGAAGGGTGAGCGGCAGAACATCTGACACTGATCGTTCCCACGCTCTGCGTGGGAATGCATCCCGGGACGCTCCGCGTCCCAAGAGCGGACACAGAGCGTCCATGGCGGCATGCCCACGCAGAGCGTGGGAACGATCAATACAAGAAGGTGCTTTATGACCACAGCCAATGTTTACCAGCAACGCCCGACCACCGGCGCCCGTGCCGAGTCGTCGCTGCACCATGCCGACCTCGCCAGCCTGGTCGGCAAGGGCCGCAAGAACGCCGGCGTGATCGTGCGTGAGAAAAAACTCCTCGGCCACCTGACCATTCGTGGCGATGGCCACGATGCAGCCTTCGCGGCCGGTGTGCACAAAGCGTTGGGCATTGAATTGCCCGGCGCGCTGAGCGTGATCGTCAAAGGCGAAACCAGCCTGCAATGGATGGGCCCGGACGAGTGGCTGCTGATCGTGCCAAGCGGCGAAGAATTCGCCGCCGAGCAGAAACTGCGCGAAGCGCTGGGTGATCTGCACATTGCCATCGTCAACGTCAGCGGCGGCCAGCAGATCCTCGAACTGAGCGGGCCGAACGTGCGCCAGGTGCTGATGAAATCCACCAGCTATGACGTGCACCCGAACAACTTCCCGGTCGGCAAAGCGGTGGGCACGGTGTTCGCCAAATCGCAGCTGATGATTCGTCATACCGCCGAAGACACCTGGGAACTGCTGATCCGGCGCAGCTTCTCGGATTACTGGTGGTTGTGGTTGCAGGATGCTTCGGCCGAGTACGGCCTCAGCGTTCAGGCCTGAAAGATCAAAAGCTACCCCCTCACCCCAGCCCTCTCCCCCAAGGGGGAGAGGGGAAAGGGAGCAGATAGATGATCGTTCCCACGCTCCGCGTGGGAATGTATCCCGGGACGCTCCGCGTCCCAAGAGCGGACGCAGAGCGTCCATGGCGGCATTCCCACGCAGAGCGTAGGAACGATCAGAGGAAAAAATATGAGCCGCGCCCCAGACACATGGATTCTGACCGCCGACTGCCCCAGCGTCCTCGGCACGGTGGACGCGGTCACGCGTTTTCTGTTCGAGCAGGGCTGTTATGTCACCGAGCACCACTCGTTCGATGACCGCCTCTCCGGGCGTTTTTTCATTCGCGTGGAATTCCGTCAGCCTGATGGTTTCGACGAACAATCTTTCCGCGCAGGTTTGGCCGAGCGCGGAGAAGCGTTCGGCATGCTCTTCGAGCTGACCGCGCCGAACTACCGGCCGAAAGTGGTGATCATGGTGTCCAAGGCCGATCACTGCCTCAACGACTTGCTCTATCGCCAGCGCATCGGTCAGTTGTCGATGGACGTCGCGGCGGTGGTGTCCAACCATCCGGATCTCAAGCCGTTGGCCGACTGGCACCAGATTCCCTACTACCATTTCCCTCTCGACCCCAACGACAAACCGGCGCAGGAGCGTCAGGTCTGGCAGGTGATCGAAGAGGCCGGTGCCGAACTGGTGATCCTCGCCCGCTACATGCAGGTGCTGTCGCCGGAGCTGTGCCGCAAGCTCGACGGCAAGGCGATCAACATTCATCACTCCCTGCTGCCGGGCTTCAAGGGCGCCAAGCCGTATCACCAGGCCTACAACAAGGGCGTGAAACTGGTGGGCGCGACGGCGCATTACATCAACAACGATCTCGATGAAGGGCCGATCATCGCCCAGGGCGTCGAGGCGGTGGATCACAGTCATTACCCCGAGGACCTGATTGCCAAGGGCCGGGATATCGAAGGCCTGACCTTGGCGCGGGCGGTCGGGTATCACATCGAAAGACGGGTGTTCCTGAACGCCAACAGAACCGTCGTTCTCTAGATCGCTTTCGCGAGCAGGCTCGCTCCCACAGGGGTATGCATTCCAATGTGGGAGCGAGCCTGCTCGCGAAGGGGCCAAAACAAACAACGCAAGACCAACAAGCAATACCCGAGCACTCAACGCGCTGCCCAACCGGGGCAACGCAGTTCCATAAAAACAACAGCGAGGTGAAAGCATGTCTGGCAATCGTGGTGTGGTGTATCTCGGCGCTGGCAAGGTCGAAGTACAGAAAATCGACTATCCGAAAATGCAGGACCCGCGTGGTCGCAAGATCGAGCACGGGGTCATTCTCAAAGTGGTTTCCACCAACATCTGCGGCTCCGACCAGCACATGGTGCGCGGCCGGACCACGGCGCAGACCGGTCTGGTGCTGGGTCACGAGATCACCGGTGAGGTGATTGAAAAGGGCTCCGACGTCGAAAACCTGAAGATCGGCGATCTGGTCTCTGTTCCGTTCAACGTGGCTTGCGGGCGCTGCCGTTCCTGCAAGGAGCAACACACCGGCGTCTGCCTGACCGTCAACCCGGCCCGTGCCGGCGGCGCATACGGTTACGTCGACATGGGCGACTGGACCGGTGGCCAGGCCGAATACGTGCTGGTGCCGTACGCCGACTTCAACCTGCTGAAACTGCCGGATCGCGACAAGGCCATGGAGAAAATCCGCGACCTGACCTGCCTCTCCGACATCCTCCCGACCGGTTACCACGGCGCGGTTACTGCCGGCGTTGGCCCGGGCAGCTCCGTGTACATTGCCGGCGCCGGTCCGGTCGGTCTGGCCGCTGCCGCTTCCGCACGCTTGCTCGGTGCTGCGGTGGTGATCGTCGGCGACGTCAACACCATCCGCCTGGCCCATGCCAAGGCGCAGGGCTTTGAAGTCGTCGACCTGTCCAAGGATACCCCGCTGCACGAACAGATCGCCGCGCTGCTGGGCGAGCCGGAAGTCGACTGCGCAGTGGACTGCGTCGGTTTCGAAGCACGCGGCCACGGCCACGACGGCGTCAAGGCCGAAGCCCCGGCCACGGTGCTCAACTCACTGATGGGCGTGGTGCGCGTTGCCGGCAAGATCGGTATCCCGGGCCTGTACGTCACCGAAGATCCGGGCGCCGTCGACGCTGCCGCGAAAATGGGCAGCCTGAGCATCCGCTTCGGCCTGGGCTGGGCCAAATCCCACAGCTTCCACACTGGGCAGACGCCAGTGATGAAGTACAACCGCCAGTTGATGCAGGCGATCATGTGGGACCGCATCAACATCGCTGAAGTGGTGGGCGTGCAAGTGATCAGCCTCGATCAGGCGCCGGAAGGTTACGGCGAGTTCGATGCGGGCGTGCCGAAGAAGTTTGTGATTGATCCGCATAAGTTGTTCAGCGCGGCGTAAGTTCTACCCATGTAAAAAGGGCAGCCGATCGGGCTGCCCTTTTTCGTTCTGTGTTCGACCAGTTATTTAAAGGCGCATTTGCGGGCGTCACCATCCTTGGTTGCACACTCATCACCGTTCCAATTGCTACCGGTGGCTTGAACCGGAGTGTCGTTTCTGTAGCCAGCCGAGACGCCAAGGTCTGCCTCACCTTCGTATCGGCAGATGACAACCGAATTGGCAGTGTCTTTATCTTTAAGTCGGGCAGAAGTGAAGGTGACATCTTCGGCGCCTTGCGCATGAGTCACTGATATCGTTGGGCAGGTTGCAGCATAGGCAGTACTCATCATGGTCAGAACAAGCACGGCGCCAGTGACAATTTTCAACTTCATCATTTCGTACTCCGTTACGTAATTGGAGTGGAGATATTCACTTGCATCGTTATGACTGCCAACTGTCAGATCTGACAGTTGGTTAGTTCTAATCGAAATAAATAGTTGGGTTTTCAGCTTGAAGTCGAATAGTGAAGTAGCTATTCAACGATTGAACAATTCATTTAGGTGAGTGCGTAGAGAAGGGAATACGCCGCGAGGAACATGCCGCCCAATACCCGGTCAAACCGGCAGTTTCGTCGCCGTTGTCCGGTGGCAGCTTTTTCCCAAGAGGATGTCTGAATGAAGATTTCACGCGGTTTTGCCCTGGCATCGCTCCTGACTCTGGCCGCCGGGCCGGTGTTTGCCGGTTTCAGTTTGAACGACGTGGCCGGTGCGGTAGCGGGGATGCAGGGTGGTGACAAGGCGGCTGCTGCGGCGCCGACCTCGGAGACCGCTGGTTTGTTGAGTGCTCTGAGTGCGCTGGACGTCACGCCGGAGCAGGCCGTTGGCGGTACCAGTGCGATGCTCGGGCTGGCGAAGAATCAGTTGAGCAGCACCGACTATTCGCAACTGGCCAAGGAAGTGCCGGGTATCGACAAGTTGTCCGGTGGCAGCGGCAATCTGGCGGCGCTGGGCGCGTTGCTCGGTTCGTCCGGCAAGTCCGCCGGGCTTGAAAATGCGCTGGGCAATGTCAAAGACAGCAACGACCTGAACAACGCGTTCAGCGCGCTGGGCATGGACAGCGGCATGATCGGCCAGTTTGCCCCGGTGCTGCTGCAATACCTCGGTCAGCAGGGCGTCGGCGGTTCGCTGTTGAGCAGCCTGGGCAGCATTTGGGGTGTCGGCACGGGCACCTGAGTCAGCGGCGCTCGTTGCGCAGCTCGACGATGCGCTGATCCTTCTCGGTCCAGAGCTGGTTGACCCAGTTCTGGACGCGCTGGCGAAACGCCGGATCTTTCTCGTAATCGCCCTGCCACAGCGCCGGGTCGAGTTCGCGGGTCCTGATGTCGATGATCACTCGCGGCACGTTGCCGCTGATCAGGTCCCAGAAGCCCGGGATTTTTTCCTGTGGATACACCACCGTCACATCGAGCATCGCATCGAGTTGTTCACCCATCGCCGCCAGCACGAACGCCACGCCGCCGGCCTTGGGTTTGAGCAAGTGGTTGAACGGTGATTCCTGCTGGGTGCTTTTCGCCAGGGTGTAGCGCGTGCCTTCCAGATAATTCACCACCGTCACCGGCTGGCGCTTGAACAGCTCGCACGCCGCTTTGGTGATTTCCAGATCCTTGCCCGCCAGCTCGGGGTTCTTTGCCAGAAAGGCTTTGGTGTAGCGCTTCATGAACGGGTAATCCAGCGCCCACCACGCCAAGCCGAGGAACGGCACCCAGATCAGCTCTTTCTTCAGAAAGAACTTGAAGAACGGCGTGCGCCGGTTGAGGGTCTGGATCAGTGCCGGAATGTCGACCCACGATTGATGGTTGCTGACCACCAGATAGGACGTGTCGCGGCGCAGATCGTCGCCGCCGCGAATGTCCCACTGCGTCGGGATGCACAGCTGGAAGATCAGCTTGTCGATTTCGGCCCAGGTCTCGGCGATCCACATCACCGCCCCCGACGCGTAATCCCGCCAGCGCCCGGGTGCGACCAGTTTGAGCAGGGCAAACACCATCAACGGCCCGATCAGGATCAGGGTGTTGAGCAACAGCAGCAGGGTGACGAAACAGCCGGTGAGCAGGCGGCGCATAAGCAACTCTATGAAGTGGCAGGGGCGAGCCATGATAAGCAGCTTCACGCGACAGGCCAAATCGGTGCTGACGAATGTTTCACTTCAGTCCCGTTAACCTGATCGTTCCCCCGCTCTGCGTGGTAACGCCGCCCGGGACGCTCCGCGTCCCCTGTGACGCAGAGCGTCACTGGATGCATTCCCACGCAGAGCGTGGGAACGATCAACCGCGCGACGGTCTAAAATGCCGTTGCCTAACCTCCCAAGGAAGCCCCTTACGTGAAATCCCTCCTTGCTCTGTTTGCTCTCGTCGCGCTGCCGGTCATGGCCGCCGAGCCGACGCTGTACGGTCGCTACGAATACATCGCGCTGCCGGAAATCGGTGGCGAAGTGCTCAAGGCCAAGATGGACACTGGCGCGCTGACCGCCTCGCTGTCGGCCAAGGACATCGAGACCTTCACCCGTGATGGCGAAGACTGGGTGCGTTTCCGCCTCGCCACCAAAGACGCCAGCAACAAGGTTTTCGAGCATAAGGTCGCGCGCATCAGCAAGATCAAAAGCCGTTCCGACGAGGACGATGAAGAGCGCGACAGCAGCGATGTCGCCAAGCGCCCGGTGGTCGATCTGGAGCTGTGCCTGGGCAACGTCAAGCGCACCGTCGAGGTCAACCTGACCGACCGCAGCCACTTCAACTATCCGCTGCTGATCGGCGCCAAGGCCTTGCGCGAGTTCGGCGCGGCGGTCAACCCGGCACGGCGTTACACCGCCGACAAGCCTGACTGCTAAGTGGTCTGATTGACGTAACCCCGGGCTTGGGGCACCGTTCGCGCACTAACTGCCACGGGCTCGGACGCCATGCCGCACATCCTGATTGTCGAAGACGAAGCGGCGATTGCCGACACACTGATTTTTGCCTTGCAGGGCGAGGGGTTCAGCACCACGTGGCTGAACCTCGGCGCGGCGGCGCTGGAGCATCAGCGGCAAACCCCGGCCGACCTGATCATTCTCGATATCGGTTTGCCGGACATCAGTGGCTTCGAAACCTGCAAGCAATTGCGGCGCTTCACGGAAGTGCCGGTGCTGTTTCTCAGCGCCCGCGACGCCGAGATCGACCGCGTGGTTGGCCTGGAGATCGGTGCCGACGATTACGTGGTCAAGCCGTTCAGCCCGCGTGAAGTGGCGGCGCGGGTCAAAGCCATCCTCAAGCGCATGGCGCCGCGCGCAACCCTGGAAGCAGGCTCAACGCTGTTTCGCATCGATGCCGAGCGCGTGCAGATCAGCTATCGCGGCCAGCCGCTGAGCCTGACCCGCCATGAATTCCGCTTGTTGCAATGCCTGCTCGAACAACCTGAGCGGGTGTTCAGCCGCGAGCAATTGCTCGATGCGCTGGGCGTTGCCGCTGATGCCGGTTACGAGCGCAGCATCGACAGTCACATCAAAAGCCTGCGCGCCAAGTTGCGCCTGGTGCGCGCCGAGGCCGAGCCGATCCAGACCCATCGCGGCCTCGGTTACAGCTACAGCCCGGGGCACAGCTGATGTCGTTGGGGCTGCGAATCTTTATGGTGTACGTGCTGTTTGTCGGCCTCACCGGTTATTTCGTCCTCAACACGGTGATGGAGGAAATCCGCCCCGGCGTGCGTCAGTCCACCGAAGAGACGCTGGTCGACACCGCCAACCTGATGGCTGAAATCCTGCGCGACGATTTCAAGGCCGGCACCCTCAGCGAGAACCGCTGGCCGCAATTGCTCCGCGCCTATGGCGAGCGGCAGCCGCAAGCGACCATCTGGGGCTTGCCGAAAAACCAGGTCAACCACCGCATCTACGTCACCGACGCCAAGGGCATCGTCGTGCTCGACTCCAGCGGCGTCGCAGTCGGCCAGGATTATTCGCGCTGGAACGACGTCTACCTGACCCTGCGCGGCGAGTACGGCGCGCGCTCCAGCCGCAGTGATCCTGACGATCCGAGCTCTTCAGTGATGCATGTCGGCGCGCCGATCCGCGACAACGGCAAGATCATCGGCGTGGTCACCGTGGCCAAGCCCAACAGTTCGCTGCAACCCTACGTTGATCGCACCGAGCGGCGCTTGCTGTTTTACGGCGCCGGACTGATCGGCCTCGGTCTGCTCTTCGGCGCCTTGCTCTCATGGTGGCTGAGCCGCGCGCTGCACCGTTTGACCGGTTATGCCCAGGCGGTCAGCGAAGGCCGGCGCGTGGAAGTGCCGCACTATCGCGGCGGCGAACTGGAGCAACTGGCCACAGCGGTCGAGCAGATGCGCACGCAGCTCGAAGGCAAGGCCTACGTCGAGCGCTACGTGCACACCCTGACCCATGAATTGAAAAGTCCGCTGGCGGCGATTCGGGGCGCGGCGGAGTTGCTGCAAAGCGAGATGCCGGCCGTCCAGCGTTTGCGCTTTGTCAGCAACATCGACAGCGAAAGCGCGCGGATGCAGCAGTTGATCGAGCGCCTGCTCAACCTAGCTCAGGTCGAGCAACGCCAAGGGCTGGAAGAACAGGTGGCAGTGCCGCTGGCGGCGTTGGTCGCAGAACTGCTCAAGGCGCAGGCCGCGCGGATCGAGGGCAAACAACTGCGCGTCGAGCAAGCAATCGGCGAGGATCTGCTGACGATTGGCGAGCCGTTTCTGCTGCGCCAGGCGTTGGGTAATCTGCTGGAAAACGCACTCGATTTCACCCCGACGTCGGGGCTGTTGCGCTTGAGCGCCGAGCGGGTTGGCGAGCAGATCGAGTTCCGCCTGTTCAACCAGACCACGCCGATTCCCGATTACGCCTTGCCGCGCCTGACCGAGCGCTTCTACTCGCTGCCGCGCCCGGACAGCGGACGCAAGAGCACCGGACTGGGGCTGAACTTCGTTGAAGAAGTGGTCAAGTTGCATGGCGGGGTGATGCGCATTGGCAATGTCGAGCGCGGGGTTGAAGTGGTATTGCGCTTGCCTTGAAACCCAGTCGCGGCCTTCGCGAGCAGGCTCGCTCCCACAGGGGAGTGCATTCTCCACACAATCTCCATATTCCCACCACACTGCCACCACACCGCATCAGCAGACTCCCCCCATCCAAACAGGGAGAGTCCCATGAACAAGAATCTGACCATCAAACTCGGCGCGATCGCCTTGCTGATCCTGCTGTTGCTGATCCCCTTGCTGATGATCGACGGCATCATCGATGAGCGTCAGCAACTGCGCGACGGTGTGCTCGAAGACATCGCGCGCAGCTCCAGTTACAGCCAGCAACTGACCGGGCCGGTGATGGTAGTGCCGTATCGCAAGGTGGTGCGCACCTGGAAAACCAACGAGAAAACCAACAAGCGCTACGAAGAAGTCAGCGAAGCGCGCGGGCGTCTGTACTTTCTGCCGGAGCGTTTCGAGCTCGACGGGCAAGTACAAACCGAACTGCGCAAACGCGGCATTTACGAGGCGCGACTGTTCCACGCCGACAACCGCATCGATGGGCATTTTTCCCTGCCGGCGCAGTTGGGCATCAAGGAGAATTTTGCCGATTACCAATTCGACGCGCCGTTCCTTGCCGTCGGTATCAGCGATATTCGCGGCATCGAAAACGCGCTGAAACTCGAGCTAGGCAACCAGCAACTGGACTTCGTGCCCGGCAGCGAAGTGGCCTGGATCGGCGAGGGCGTACACGTGACCCTGCCGGCGCTCGACGCCAGCAAAGCCACGCAATTGACCATCGGTTTCGACCTGCGCCTGCAAGGCACCGGCTCGCTGCGGGTGGTGCCGGTGGGCAAGACCAGCAGCGTCAACCTCGCCGCCAACTGGCCGCACCCCAGCTTCGTCGGCAACTTCCTGCCGGCCAAGCGCGAGATCAACGATCAGGGTTTCAGCGCCGACTGGCAAACCTCGTTTTTCTCCACCAACCTGCAAGAGGCGATGGAGCGCTGCGTCGCTGGCGACTGTGATGCACTCAACGGCCGCAGCTTCGGCGTCAGCTTCATCGACCCGGTGGATCAGTACCTGAAGAGCGACCGGGCGATCAAATACGCGCTGCTGTTCATCGTCCTCACCTTCGCCGGTTTCTTCCTCTTCGAAGTGCTCAAGAGCCTGGCGGTGCACCCGGTGCAATATGCCCTGGTCGGTGTTGCGCTGGCGTTCTTTTACCTGCTGCTGTTGTCGCTGTCGGAACACATCGGTTTTGCGCTGGCGTATCTGTTGTCGGCGAGTGGCTGCGTGTTGCTGATCGGCTTCTATGTCAGCCACGTCCTGCGCAGCGCGCGGCATGGCTTGAGTTTCTCGGCCGGGCTGGCGGCGCTGTATGGCCTGCTGTACGGCTTGCTCAGTGCCGAGGACTACGCGCTGCTGATGGGCTCGTTGATGCTGTTCGGTCTGCTCGGTGTGTTCATGGTGCTCACGCGCAAACTGGACTGGTACGGGATTGGTTTGAAGCCGGCCAGGCCGCTGGAGTTTGACGTGGAGGCGATGCAATGAGCGGGTGGCTTGGGTTACGCGAGGAACAGCGGGAAGCGGAGGTTTTGGTGACGCTGCTTATTGCGTCACTACCTCCGAAACCGAGTTGGTGCATTCGCGAGCAAGCTCGCTCCCACATTGGAATGTGGTCAACTGTGGGAGCGAGCCTGCTCGCGAAGAGGCCGGAACAGGCAGCCCAGATCTAAGGCTTGGGCATCGTCGCCACCATGGACGGTCGCTGACTCACCTCGAAATACCAGTTGGCCAGTTGCGGATTGGCTGCACGCCATTCCATGTCCGGGAAGCGCAGATCCAGATAGCCCAAAGCGCAGGCCACGCTGATCGCCGCGACGTCGAAATGGCTGGTCAGCTCGGCAATCGCTTCGTTTTCCAGTACAGCGAGGGCGCGGCGGATCTTGTCGCGCTGGGCATCGAGCCATTCGTCCCAGTGTTTTTCCACCGGGCGCAGCACAGTTTCATAACGCACCATCACCGAGGCATCCATGATCCCGTCAGCCATCGACGCCAGGGTCAGGCGTCGCCAGCGCGCCGCACCTTCACGGGGGATCAGCGGATTGCCGACGTGCTGCTGATCGAGGTATTCGAGGATGACGCGGCTGTCATGGATGACATTGCCATCGGCCAGGCGCAGGGCGGGGATCTTGCTCAACGGGTTGTCGGCGATCAGCGCCGGGTCCGGGCTGACCGGGCTGAGCACACAGTCCTGCAGCGCGACACGATCCTGCTGACCGGTTTCGTGCAGCAGCACCATGACCTTGCGGACGAAGGGCGACAGGGTGTTGTGGTACAGGGTCATGCTGGGGGCGGACATGGGCAAGGTCTCGATCAGGACAATGATCGGGCAGCATAGCCTGCTCGAGTCCGGCGCAGAACCCATGTGGGAGCGAGCCTGCTCGCGAAGGCGTCGTGACAGTCGACTTTGATGTTGAATGTCTGGGCGCTTTCGCGAGCAGGCTCGCTCCCACAAGGGATTCTCAGCTTCGCGGCAGAAAACCTCTCATCGCCAGAAATGCCGGCACGCCAAGCCCGACCCAGCTCAAGGCATCCCAGATTCCATCCCCCAGCAACGCCGCAAACAGCCCCGCCGCACTGAGCAGGGCGATCACGATCGGTGTGCTGAAGACCTTCCAGAAACTCGACTGACGCGGCTTCATGCCGAGGCCTCCGCCGGTTCCAGAACAGGCTTGGCCGCCTTGCGCCGCACTACCCAAAGATAAACGCCACTGGCCAACACAATGATTGTCAGCACATCCAGGGTTGCCCAGAGAATCTTCATCGGCATGCCGCCGTAGTCACCAAAGTGCAGCGGCTGCGACATGCCCATGGCGTCCATGTACCACGGCCGTTCCGCCACGGCGGTGACCTGCAAGGACGTGGCGTCGATCAGCACCGGCGTCAGCAGGTGCGAGGTCAGGTGCGTGCCGCCCTTCATGAACACCGCGTAATGGTGCTCGCTGGAAAAGCGTGTGCCGGGGAAGGCGATGAAATCCGGCTTCATCCCCGGTGCGACTTCTTCGGCGATGTCGAGCAACCGCGTAGCCGGCGCCAGTTGGGTCAGCGGCGGCGCATCGCGATACGGCGCGATCAGCGTGGTCAACGCGTCGTTGCGCCAGGCGGCGATGAGCAGGTCGGCGCAGGCGCTGATCACTCCGGTCACGCCCACCACCAGGCACCAGGTCAAAGTGACAACGCCGATCAAATTGTGCAGGTCGAGCCAGCGCAGTCTTGTCGATTTGTCCTGGCGCACGGTGCCGAATTTCAAGCGGCGCATGAACGGCAGGTACAGCACCGTGCCGGAGATGATCGCCACGACAAACAACAGACCCATGAACGCCAGCAGCAGCTTGCCCGGCAGCCCGGCGAACATGTCGACGTGCAGGCGCAGGATGAACAGCATCAAGCCACCGTTGGCCGAAGGGGTTTCCAGCGCTTCGCCAGTGCGCGCATCGAGCATGAAGGTGTGCGAAGAGTTCGGCTCGGTGTCGGCCGTCCTGGCCATGATCGCGAACGCCGCGTTCGGCTCTTCGTCGTCATAACCGAAGTACTGCATGACTTCGCCCGGGCGATGTTTCTGCGCGGCATCGACCAGTTGCTGCAGGTCAAGTTGCGGCGTGTCGGCCGGCATCTCGCGCAGTTCCGGGGCGTTGCCCAGCGCGTGATCAATCTCGTGGCTGAAAATCAGCGGCAGACCGGTCAGCGCCAGCATCAGCAGAAACACCGTGCAGATCAGGCTGGTCCAGGTGTGGATGAACGACCAGCGGCGGATGGTTTTACTTTTCATTGCATGACCTTCAAAAACACCAAAGCCGTCCGGTACGGACGGCCTGGGAACAGGGCCTGTTTCAGCTCACTGGCTTACCACTTGTAAGTGGCGCTGGCGACGACACTGCGCTGGTCGCCGTAGTAGCAGTAGAAGCTGTCGCAGGTGGAAATGTAGTCCTTGTCGAACAGGTTGGTCGCGTTCACCGCAAGCGATGCACCTTTGAGGCTGTTGTCCAGACGGCCGAGATCATAATGCACGCTGGCGTCGAACACGGTATAGGCATCGGCCTTGCCCAGCCAGGTGTTGGCCTTGTCGCCGTAGGTGTTGCCGGTGTAGCGCACGCCGGCACCGATACCGAAACCGTCGAGCACGCCGGCGTGCCAGGTGTAGTCGGTCCACAGCGAGGCTTGTTGGTTGGGCATCAGTTGCAGGCGGTTGCCCTTGTCGACGCCTTTCTGCACTTCGGACTTGGCCAGGGTGTAGGCGGCGATGACTTTGAGGTTGTCGGTCACATCCGACACCGCTTCGAGCTCCAGGCCTTTGACCTTCACTTCGCCAGTCTGGCTGGTCACCGAGACGTTGTTGACGAAGGTGTTCACCGCGACGTTCTTCTGGGTCAGGTCATACACGGCGGCGGTCAGCAGGGTCTTGCTGCCCGGAGGCTGGTATTTGATGCCCAGTTCCCACTGCTTGCCTTCGGTTGGCTTGAGCGAGCCGGTCGAGGTGGCATCGGCGCCGGTGGTCGGCTGGAAGGATTCGGCGTAGGACAGGTACGGCACGAAGCCGTTATCGAAGACGTAGCTGAGCGCCGCGTTGCCGCTGAATTTCTTGTCACGCTGGGTGTTGGTCGCATCGCCCTTGTTGAAGAATTCAGTGCTGGTGTGCACCCAGTCTTCACGGCCGCCGAAGGTCAGGCGCCACTGGTCGAGAGCCATTTGGTCCTGCACGTAGAGGCCGGTCTGGTAGGTCTTCTGGTTGTAGTCGTAAAACGCCGTGGAGCGCGCTGGACGTACGATCGGCTGGCCGTAGATCGGGTTGATGACGTTGGTTTGCAGACCATCGCCAAAGATCGAGGTGTAGTTGGTGTTGCTGCGCTGGTGATCCAGACCCAGCAGCAAGGTGTGGCGAACCTCACCCGTGGCGAAGTCGGCCTGGAAGTTGTTGTCCACGGCAAACTGGCTGATGTCTTCGTCGACGCTGGTGCTGGTGCGGCCGACGTTGCCCTCTGCATCCACGGTGGTGAACGGGTAGGAACCGGGTGTCAGCGACTGGAAAGACAGGTCCGACTTGGTGTAGCGCAAGTTCTGTTTGAACTGCCAGACATCGTTCAATCGATGTTCGAAGGCATAACCCAGCGCGTAGTAGGTGCGGTCGTAGTATTCCCAATCCGGATCGCCGAGATTCTTGTGATGGGAAATATCACCGAGCGGCGATTTGATTTTGGTGCCCTGAATGGGCAGAAACTGGCTGGTGATGCCGGTGTCGTCGCGGGTGAACTGGCTCAGCAGAGTGAGTTTGGTGTCGTCATCGATGTTCCAGGTCAGGCTCGGTGCGATGTTGTAGCGCTTGTTGTCGACGTGGTCGACCTGCGTGCCGCTGTCGCGCACCACGCCGCTGAGGCCATAGAGAAACTGCCCGGCGTCATCGATCTTGCCGGTGCTGGCGAAGTTGATCTGGCGGTGGTTATCGCTGCCGTATTGCAGCTGGATTTCACTGCTGGCTTCAGCGCTCGGGCGGCGGCTGACCATGTCGAGCAAACCACCCGGCGGGGTCTGGCCGTACACCGACGAGGCCGGGCCACGCAGCAGGGCGAGGCGGTCGAGGTTCCAGGTTTCCTGTTTCGGGTTGGCGTACACGCCTTTGGGCAGCGGCAGGCCATCGAGGAACTGGGTCGGCTCGAAACCGCGTACGCGCAGCCAGTCGGCACGGGTGTCGCTGCCGTAGCTGCTGGCGGTGATGCCCGGCATGTAGCGCACGGCGTCATCGAGGCTGTGCACGCTGCGGTCGTCCATTTGCTGGCGGGTCGCCACCGAAATCGAACGCGGTGCTTCGACCAGGGCGGTGTCGGTCTTGGTACCGGCGGCGGTGCGAGTCGCGGTGTAGCCTTCGACCGGGCCCCAGGCGCTTTCGAAGGTTTCCACACCGATGACCGAAGTTTCCGGCAGGGCCAGCGTGCCTTCCGGCACGGCCACCAGGGTGTAAGTGCCGGCGCTGCTCTGTTCCAATTGCAGACCGGTGCCGCGCAAAGCCGCGCGCAGGGCACCGGCGGCGTCGTACTGGCCGTTGACCGGGGCCGAGGTTTTGCCGGCGGCCAGCGCAGGATTGAGCGACAGGGCGAGGCCGCCCTGGCTGGCGATCTGGTTCAGGGTGGTCGACAGCGGCGCCGCCGGCAGGTTGTAGGCGCGCACGCTGGACGCTTGCTCAGCGGCTAGCAACGGGCTGCTGATCAGCGGCGTGCCGAAAGCGATGGCAAAAGCCAGCAGACTGGGGCGCAACAAGGTGTCTGGCGAACGGGACATACGGCGGCTCCTGAATGGAAATATTTCTCAATTGCCTGTGTGCCGGACGAGATTGGAAAAGTGATAGGGCTGGGTGGAAATTCTTTTTTGCAGGAAATGGTTGTGCGGCTGATGGCGCCTTCGCGAGCAGGCTCGCTCCCACATTGATCGTTCCCACGCTCCGCGTGGGAATGCCTCAATGGACGCTCTGCGTCCGCTTCGGCAGGGACGCAGAGCGTCCCGGGCTGCATTCCCACGCAGAGCGTGGGAACGATCATGTCAAGGGGCGGAGGGCTCCGCCTTCGCCACGGTGACCCAATACGGCGTATGCCGCTCGATCTGCACTGGCAGAGTCGGCAGCAATGCACTCAGTGCCTTGTCGGTGTCATGCAACGGAAAGCTGCCGGTAATGCGCAGATCGGCCACTTCCGGCGCCACGCCCAGATGCCCGCGACGATAGCGCCCCAACTCGTGCACCAGATCGCCCAGCCGGGCGTTGTCCACCACCAGCATGCCGCGCGTCCAGGCATCGGCGCCGGGGGCGAGGGCGGCAATCGAGCCCAGCCCGTCACTGCGCAGCAACACCTGCTGGCCTTCGCGCAGAATCTGTTCTTGCGGGTTGGCCTGGGCACGTGCCGCCACCGCTGACTGCAACACGCTCAGCCGTGTGCCATCGTTCTCGCGCTTGACCAGAAACCGCGTGCCCAGCGCACGCATGCTGCCCTCGCGGGTTTCGACGATAAACGGCCGCGCGTCGCCATGCCCGGTCTCGACGAGAACTTCGCCTTCCTGCAACACGATCAAGCGGCGTTCGTCATCGAAGCGTACGTCGACCGCGCTGTGGGTATTGAGGTTGAGCAGAGTGCCGTCGGACAGGCGCACGGTGCGCTGTTCACCGGTGGCGGTGCGCTGATCGGCGAGCCAGTAATCCAGCGGCAGGTAGCGCTCACTGACAAACAGCCCGAGCCCGAGGATCACCACGACACTGGCCAGCCCACTGCCGAGTTTGCGCATGCGACGACGGATGCCTTCGCGCGATTGCAGCAACGCACTTCGGGCCGGGCCCTTGGCGACGCTGAAGCGCTGATCGAGCATGCCCAACTGGCGCCAGGCGCGGGCATGTTCTTCATGTGCCGCGTGCCACTTGGCGAATTCCTCGCGCTCCAGTGCGGTGCTCGAATCGAGGGTCAATTGCCAGGCAATCGCCGCGTCCAGCACATGCGCCGGCACGGGCCGCGAACTGGCCGCGGTCATGTCGGCTCACCGTAAAGGGCGATGTAACACTGGCGCAGGCCTTGGGCCAGATACTGCCGCACGCGCGGCACCGAGACGCCGAGTCTGGCGGCGATTTCGCCGTGGCTGAGGCCGTCGAGGCGGTTATACAGGAAGGCCGCACGAGCCTTGGTCGACAGCTTGCCGAGCAGACGGTCGATGGCCTTTAGGTCGTCGAGGATCATTTGCTGTTCTTCCACCGACGGCTGTTCGTTTTCGGGCATCAGCATCAGTTCGGTGAGGTAGGCCTGTTCCAGCGCGGCGCGGCGGAAGTAGTCGAACAACAGGCCTTTGGCGATCGCCACCAGAAACGCCCGAGGTTCGCGCGGCGTCAGCAGTTCGTCGCGGTTGAGCAGGCGCACGAACGTGTCCTGGCTCAGGTCTTCGGCACGCTGCGGACACGCCACATTGCGCCGCAACCACGCCAGCAGCCAACCGCGATGGTCGCGATACATCGCACCGACGAGCTCACTGTGGGGGTTGGGCACTGACGACACCGGACATCACCGATTGGGAAATGTTAACTAACGAGAATAGTTCGCGATTCTGGCAGAGGTGGGAATGGTTAGCAATTGGCCACTGGTCAGGTGATGAATCAAGGGCAGCCCCTCACCCTAGCCCTCTCCCGGAGGGAGAGGGGACTGATCGGGGGATATTCTGGAGGTACACCGACCTGAACGATTTTCAGCGATTCCTCAATCGACTCGGTCTTTCAGGTCGATATAAGGCTTCAGACACCACGATCGGCTCCCTCTCCCTCCGGGAGAGGGCTGGGGTGAGGGGCTTTTGATCTGAATGATTCTAAAAGGACGGCGCCTGCTGCCTGCGCTTCCACTGGCTCAACCGCTGCTGCAACTGCAACGGACTGTAAATCTGCTGCGCCCGCGCCCGGCTGAACAGAATCAATGCCAACTCCGCCGTGGCCAGCGCATCGGCACTCGCGTTATGCCGCTCGAACACTTCAAGCCGGAACCATTCGATCCACTCATCCAGCCCGGCCTCGCGAATCTGCGCCTGCGGACATAACAGCGGCGCGATGTCCGCCACATCCAGAAACACATGCTGCAGCTTATGCCCCAAGTGCTCCTTCACTGCGCGCCCGAGCATGTGCTGATCGAACGGCGCATGAAACGCCAGCACCGGGCTGTCGCCGATGAACTCCAGCAACTCCAGCAACGCTTCCGCCGGGTCGCTGCCTGCGGCAATCGCATTCGGCCCCAAGCCATGAATCAGTACGCTGGGGCTGAGCTTCAGTTCGCGACATTGCAGTGTGCGCTCGAACTGTTGGCTGAAATCGATCGCGCCGTCCTCGATCACCACCGCGCCGATCGACAGGACCCGATCCTTGCTCATATTCAGGCCGGTGGTTTCCAGGTCCAGCACCACCCAGCGCTGCTCGCGCAGGCTGCATTCGCTCAGCTCGGCAAGCGCCGGCAGCTTTGCCAGCCGCTGCTGCAAGTCCGCCGACACCACGGGGCTGGCCGGGCGTAGCCAGGAGAACAGGCTCATAGCTGATACCGCAAGGTCAGGCTGCTTTGCAGGCGCTGCGCCTGGCGCAGGGATTCGCGCAGGATGCGCCGGTCGAGATGATTGAGGCTGTCGGGATCCACGCGGTTGGAGTACGGCTGATTTTCCCGGGTTTGCAACTGATGCTGCTGCATCCGCGTTTGTTGAATGAAGTGATAGGCCTCTTCATACGCCGCGCCGTCGAGCGGCTCGATGACCTCTTTATCGACCAGTTGGCGAAAGCGTTCGAGGGTGTTGTTGGCGTCAATGCCATTGGCCAGCGCCAGCAGACGGGCGCCGTCCACGAACGGCGTCAGGCCCTGGATCTTCAGATCCAGCGTGGCTTTCTCGCCGTTCTTGCGGGCCAGCACGAATTCACGGAAGCGCCCAACGGGAGGGCGATTGCGCAGCGCGTTCTCGGCCAGCATGCGCTGGAACAAACGGTTGTCGGCGACCTGATCGAGGATGCCCCGGCGCAATTGCTCGCAGCCTTGCTCATCGCCCCAGACCACGCGCAGGTCGAAATAAATGCTCGAGCCCAGCAGGTTCTCCGGCGTGGCTTCGCGGATGAACGCCGCGAAGCGTCGTGCCCATTCGGCCCGCGACAGACACAGCTCGGGATTGCCGGCCATGATGTTGCCCTTGCACAGAGTGAAACCGCACTGCGCCAGGCTCTGGTTGATCTGCTGGGCAATCGGCAGCAGCTTGCCGCGTATTTCTGCTGCGTGCGCCGCATCGCGAGCATCGAACAGGATGCCGTTGTCTTGGTCGGTGTGCAGCGTCTGCTCGCGTCGACCCTCGCTGCCGAAACACAGCCAACTGAACGGCACACCCGGGTCGCCCTTTTCGGCGAGGGTCAGTTCAATGACCCGACACACCGTATGATCGTTGAGCAGGGTGATGATGTGAGTGATCTGCGTCGACGACGCGCCGTGGGCGAGCATGCGCTCGACCAGTTGGCCGATCTCACCGCGCAAGGTCACCAGTTGTTCGACCCGTTGCGCGCTGCGGATGGTTCGGGCCAGGTGCACCAGATCGACCCGTTGCAGGGAGAACAGGTCACGCTCGGACACCACGCCACACAAGCGTTGATCCTTGACCAGGCAGACGTGAGCAATGTGCCGCTCGGTCATGGCGATCGCCGCATCGAAGGCACTGTGATCCGGCGACAGATAAAACGGTGATCGAGTCATGTGCTGTTCGATGGCGTCGCTGAAATCACCGACACCTTCGGCGACCACATGGCGCAAATCGCGCAGGGTGAAAATCCCCAGCGGCGTCTTGTGCTCATCCACCGCGACGATGCTGCCGACCTGTTGCTCGTGCATCAGCTTCACCGCTTCACGCAGTGGCGTATCGGCGCTGCAAGTCACCGGATGGCGCATCGCAAGTTCACCGAGACGAGTGTTCAGCGAGTATTGGGTGCCGAGGGTCTCCACGGCTTTTTGCTGGACTTGCTGGTTGACCTGATCGAGCAGGCTGCTCACCCCACGCAAGGCGAAATCGCGGAAGGCGCTGGAGAGGGCGAACAGTTTGATGAACGCCAGTTTGTTCAGTTGCAGGCAGAAGGTGTCTTCGCCCGCCAGGTGCTCGGTGCGTGTGGCGCGTTCACCGAGCAGCGCCGCCAGCGGAAAGCATTCGCCGGTGGTGATTTCGAACGTGGTCTCTGTGCCGGGCTTGGTGATGTGCTGGCGTTCGCCGACTACCCGACCCTGTTTGACGATATGAAAGTGTTCCACCGGGCCGTCGGCCGGTTTGATGATGCTCTCGCCCTGGGCGAAAAAACGCAGCTGACATTGCTCCACCAGATAGGCGAGGTGGGCGTGTTCCATCTGATTGAAGGGCGGGAAGCGCTGGAGGAATTGCAGGGTGCCCTGAATGTTCTGCAACACCGCGGTTTTCCCTGCCTGGGTGAAGGCGTCCGCTTTGCTCATAACCATTACCGCAGTCTTTTTCGAATTGTTGTTGTCGGATCGTTGCGACCATGGTCGACCCCGGCGGGCAGGGTGCCCATTGGACGTAAGTCTAGGTTTTGCCACCATTGGCCGATTTTCGGAAATAACCTACGCAAAAGCTCGGAAAAGCTTGCCTTGGGCACTTGGAAAAAATTCCGACGAAGTGCACATTGAAGCGCTGTCCGGTGATGTCTGACGACTTGCCAGGGATTGTTTGAACATTTAGAGAGCGCCATGTCCGACCACGATATTTTGAGCGACGCCGAGCGGGAAGCGCTCAGCGCAGTGATGCTCGAACCTGATCTGCCGCCGCAGCGTGTCCTGATCGTCGACGACGACAAGGACGCCCGCGAGCTGTTGTCGGAGATTCTCGCGCTGGACGGCATTCGCTGCATGACCGCAGCCAGCGGTGAAACCGCGCTGAAAATGCTCGATGAAAAGCCTTCGATCGGCCTGGTGATTACCGACCTGCGCATGGGCAATGTCGATGGCCTCGAGCTGATTCGCCAGGTGCGTGAATCGGTACGGGCAGCGATGCCGATCATCATCGTCTCCGGCGATGCCGATGTGAAAGATGCGATCGAAGCGATGCACTTGAGCGTGGTGGATTTTCTGCTCAAGCCGATTGATACGGGGAAGTTGCTTGAGTTGGTGAAACACGAATTGGGCATAGAACCTTAAGACATATTTCGCCGCCCAGCAGATGATCGTTCCCACGCTCTGCGTGGGAATGCATCAATGGACGCTCCGCGTCCGCAGTTGTGGGACGCGGAGCGTCCCGGGCTGCATTCCCACGCAGAGCGTGGGAACGATCAATCCACCTCAAAAACAAAAAGGCCCTGATCTCTCGATCAGGGCCTTTTTCATTCCAACCATCAACTCAAGTCACAGACCATTCTTGGCCTTGAACTCGCGACGACGACGGTGCAGCACCGGCTCGGTGTAGCCATTCGGCTGCTTGGTGCCTTCGATCACCAGTTCGACCGCCGCCTGGAAGGCGATGTTGCTGTCGAAGTTCGGTGCCAGCGGGCGATACAGCGGGTCGTTGGCGTTCTGGCGGTCAACCACTGGCGCCATGCGCTTGAGGCTTTCCATCACTTGCTCTTGGCTGACGATACCGTGGCGCAGCCAGTTGGCGATGTGCTGGCTGGAGATACGCAGCGTCGCACGGTCTTCCATCAGGCCGACGTCGTTGATGTCCGGCACTTTCGAGCAACCGACACCCTGGTCGATCCAGCGCACCACGTAACCGAGAATGCCCTGGGCATTGTTGTCCAGTTCGTTCTTGATCTGCTCTGGTGTCCAGTTCGGGTTGACCGCCAGCGGGATGGTCAGGATGTCATCCACCGAGGCACGGGCACGTTTGGCCAGTTCGGCCTGACGCGCAAACACGTCAACCTTGTGGTAGTGCAGCGCGTGCAGCGCAGCGGCGGTCGGCGATGGCACCCAGGCAGTGTTGGCGCCGGCGAGGGGGTGAGCGATTTTCTGCTCGAGCATCGCTGCCATCAGATCCGGCATGGCCCACATGCCTTTACCGATTTGCGCACGACCTTGCAGGCCAGTGCTCAGACCGATATCGACGTTCCAGTTCTCGTAGGCGCCGATCCACTTCTCGGCCTTCATGTCAGCCTTGCGTACGACAGGGCCGGCCTCCATGGAGGTGTGGATTTCGTCGCCGGTACGGTCGAGGAAACCGGTGTTGATGAACACCACGCGCTCGCTGGCCGCCTTGATGCAAGCCTTGAGGTTGACCGTGGTGCGGCGCTCCTCGTCCATGATCCCGACTTTCAGGGTGTTACGCGGCAAGCGCAGAACATCTTCGATGCGCCCGAACAGCTCGTTGGTGAACGCCGCTTCTTCCGGGCCGTGCATTTTCGGTTTGACGATGTACACCGAACCGGTGCGGGTATTGCGCCGCGAGGTGTTGCCGTTGAGGTTGTGCATTGCTGCCAGGCAAGTCACCAGACCATCGAGGATGCCTTCCGGTACTTCGTTGCCTTGACTGTCGAGGATCGCATCGATGGTCATCAGATGGCCGACGTTGCGCACGAACAACAGCGAACGACCGTGCAGGGTCACTTCTCCGCCATTGGGCGCGGTGTAGGTGCGATCCGGGTTCATGGTGCGGGTGAAGGTCTGGCCGCCCTTGGACACGGATTCCGCGAGGTCGCCCTTCATCAGGCCGAGCCAGTTGCGGTAGATCACCACTTTGTCGTCGGCATCAACTGCGGCCACGGAGTCTTCGCAGTCCATGATCGTGGTCAGCGCCGCTTCCATGAGGATGTCTTTGACGCCGGCGGCGTCGGTCTGGCCGACAGGGGTGCTGGCGTCGATCTGGATTTCGAAGTGCAGGCCGTTGTGCTTGAGCAGCACCGCGATCGGCGCGTTGGCGTCGCCCTGGAAACCGATCAACTGAGCGTCATCGCGCAGGCCGCTGTTGCTGCCGCCCTTCAGAGTGACGACCAGTTTGCCGTCAGCGATTTTGTAGCCGGTCGAATCGACGTGGGAGCCGGCGGCCAGTGGTGCGGCTTCGTCGAGGAAAGCACGGGCGAAAGCGATGACTTTGTCGCCACGCACCTTGTTGTAGCCTTTGCCTTTTTCCGCGCCGCCGTCTTCGCTGATCGCGTCGGTGCCGTAGAGGGCGTCGTACAGCGAACCCCAGCGGGCGTTCGAAGCATTGAGCGCGAAGCGCGCATTCATCACCGGCACGACCAGTTGCGGGCCGGCGGTGCGGGCGATTTCATCGTCGACGTTTTGCGTCGTCGCCTGGAAATCAGCCGCTTCTGGCAGTAGATAACCGATCTCTTGCAGGAAAGCTTTGTAGGCCACGGCATCGTGCGCCTGGCCGGCATGCTGCTGATGCCAGGCATCGATGCGCGCCTGGAAATCATCGCGTTTGGCGAGTAGGGCTTTGTTCTTCGGCGCCAGGTCGTGAATGACCTTGTCGGCACCTTCCCAGAATTGTTCGGCGGTGAGGCCGGTACCGGGAATGGCTTCGTTGTTCACGAAGTCGAACAGGACTTTGGCGACCTGCAGGCCACCGACTTGAACGTGTTCAGTCATTGCTTGCCTCACTCTGCTCAGCTATTTCGCTTTTCAGCTCGTCAATTTAACAATGAAGCTTCCGGCCATTTAAACCACAAACCTGCGGACCAGTACATGCCATTACTGGCGGCTGGGCTAGGACCAATCAACGGCTTGGAGGCCTTGCTGACGGGGCTTTCAGGGTTGCGAAGGGCCTTGGGCAGACATCGATCCAGCGTTATGTAGTGCGCGCTGCGGCATACTACATGATGAGTTGCGCTTGTGAAAATCAGACTAATTACGTCGTTCTGCGACCTCATGACGCATTGCGGTCACGTCGCGGAACCGGATGTTCTCAAAAAAGCATTGGATTGTTCCAGCTAAATATCAAAAGTTGTACACATAATTACTGTGGGCCTGCTAAGGAGCAATTTGGGTGTAACGATTTGTGGCGAGGGGATTTATCCCCGTTGGGTGGCGAAGCCGCCCCCTGCGGTCCGGCTGGCAGACCCAATTGGCAGGACTCACGACTGCTGCGCAGCCGGACGGGGATAAATCCCCTCGCCACAGGTCATCATCTGCCAACACTGGGTCAGGCTGAATCAATCCGCTTGCCTATACTTGCCCTTCGATAACAAAAGTCATGACAAGAGGGCTGCGCCATGGACCATCTCGTACTCACCGTTTTCGCCCCGGACAAGCCCGGGCAGGTCGAGCGCATCGCCCAATGCATTGCCGAGCACGGCGGCAACTGGCTGGAAAGCCGCATGTCACGCATGGCCGGGCAGTTCGCCGGAATTCTGCGCGTGGGCGTGCCGGCGGAGGCTTACGACGAACTGGTCGATGCCCTGCAAGCGCTGTCGGCCCATGGCATTCGGGTATTGATTGCCGAAAGCGGAGTGGAGCAGTCCTGCACGTGGAAACCGATCGCCATGGAACTGGTCGGCAATGACCGGCCGGGTATCGTCCGCGATATCACTCGGCTCTTGAGCGAGCAGGGCGTAAACCTGGAGCGACTGGTAACTGAGGTGCGCCCGGCGCCGATGAGCAGCGAGCCGCTGTTTCACGCTGAGGCGATTCTGGCGGTACCACTCACCTTGTCGCTCGACGTTTTGCAGGCGCGCCTGGAAACCCTGGCCGATGATCTGATGGTCGAATTGGTGTTACGCACAGAGGTTTAAGCGCAGACAGGGTTATTCAGGTTTAACGTGCACCTGCCTGTGGATAACCTGTAGAGACAGACCGCCACGCCACGCCGGCCGTGGCTTTGCGCAGGTTGATCAAAAAACCGCCAATATTCAGCGACTTGCGCACAAACGGCGGGGATCAGGCTGTGGATAAGCTTGGGAAGGAACGATGCAGGCCACGAGAACCGTGGCCTGTAGAGGTTTGTGCGTTTTTTGATCAGGCGCGCCGGCGCAAACTTATCCACGCATCAATGCTATAGACCGCCAGACCGGCCCAGATAAACATGAACGCGACCAGCGTGCTGGACGACAAATGCTCGCCAAACAGCAGCACGGCTTGCAGCAACACCAGCGTCGGCGCGATGTATTGCAGGAAGCCGATGGTGGTGTAGGGCAAGTGGCGGGTGGCGGCGTTGAAACACACCAGCGGCACCAGCGTCACCGGACCGGCAGCCACCAGCCACCAGGCTTCGGAGGTGGTCCAGAAAGCCGGCTGCACACTCGTCGCAGTCTGATTGAACAGCAACCACGCAATTGCGATCGGCACCAGCATCCAGGTTTCCACTACCAGCCCCGGCAGCGCCTTGACCGGCGCCTGCTTGCGGATCAGGCCATAGAAACCGAAGGTCAGCGCCAGCGCCAGCGACACCCACGGCAAGCTGCCGACCTGCCACACCTGCTGCGCTACGCCGATGGCCGCGAGACCGACCGCGACCCACTGCATGCGCCGCAGCCGTTCGCCAAGGATCACCATGCCCAACAGCACGTTGACCAGCGGATTGATGTAGTAACCCAGACTCGCCTCGAGCATGCGGCCGTTGTTCACCGACCACACGTAGGTCAGCCAGTTGGCCGCGATCAGCGTGCCGCTCAGAGCCAGAATCGCCAGGCGCTTGGGATTGTCGAGCAGCTCGCGCAGCCAGCCCGGGTGTTTCCACACCATCAGCAGCAACGCACCGAACAGCGCCGACCACAGCACCCGGTGGATGATGATCTCGACGGCCGGGACTTCGGCAATGGCTTTGAAATAGATCGGGAACAGGCCCCAGATGATGTAGGCGCTCAGGCCCAGAATGTACCCGCGACGCGGGTTGGCGGCTTGCATGCAGAATCCTTGCTCAGGCAGCTGACAAAGGAGGGATTGTAAGGAGATTTGTCTGCAAGTGAGTTGTGAATTTGTGAACACCGGACAAATGTAGGAGTGAGCCTGCTCGCGATAGCGTCGGGTCAGCCAACATCAAAGTTGAATGTCCGTCCGCTATCGCGAGCAGGCTCGCTCCCACAGGTTTCAGGTTTGAATCAGAAGAGTTTCAGCGGTTCTTCATTCAGTGCCGCCAACTGTTCACGCAACGCCAGCACCTGGTCGCCCCAATACCGCTCCGTGCCGAACCACGGAAAACTGTGCGGGAACGCCGGGTCGTCCCAGCGCCGCGCCAGCCAGGCGCTGTAGTGCATCAGGCGCAAGGCGCGCAACGGTTCGATCAGCGCCAGCTCGCGCGGGTCGAAATCATGGAATTCGTTGTAGCCGTCCATCAATTCCGACAACTGCCCGAGACATTCCTGGCGATCGCCGGCGAGCATCATCCAGATATCCTGCACCGCCGGGCCCATGCGGCAGTCGTCGAGGTCGACGATGTGGAACATCTCGTCGCGGCACATCATGTTGCCGGGGTGGCAGTCGCCGTGCATGCGGATGTTCTGGTGCGGCGTGGCAGCGTAGACGTCTTCGACGCGTTTGAGCAGGTCGCGGGCAACCGACTCGTAAGCCGGCAGCAGGCTCTTGGGAATGAAATTGCCTTCGAGCAAAGTGTTCAGCGAGGCATGGCCGAAGTTCTGCACGGCGAGGGCTTCGCGGTGCTCGAACGGCTTGGTGCCGCCCACCGCATGCATGCGCCCGAGCAACTGGCCGAGGCGATACAGTTGATCAAGATTGCCCGGCTCCGGCGCCCGGCCACCACGACGCGGGAACAGGGTGAAGCGGAAGCCGGCGTGCTCATGCAGGGTTTCGCCGTTGTGGATCAGTGGCGCTACCACCGGGATGTCGATGTCGGCCAGTTCGAAAGTGAACTGGTGCTCTTCGATTATGGCCTCGTTGGTCCAGCGCTGCGGACGATAGAACTTGGCAATCAGCGGCTCGGAGTCTTCGATACCGACCTGATACACACGGTTTTCGTAGCTGTTGAGCGCCAGAATGCGCGCGTCGCTGAGGAAACCGATGCTTTCAACGGCATCCAGGACGAGATCGGGGGTGAGGGTTTCAAACGGGTGGGCCATGCTGACTCCTGCGCGCAGCAGGCTGCTGCGTCCGGCTCGGCATGGTAGCGCAGATGGCGGCGCGAAGGGTGTTGGTGTCTGCCCGGGCCTCTTCGCGAGCAGGCTCGCCCCACCTTGGAATGCGATTCCCTGTGGGAGCGAGCCTGCTCGCGAGAGCGGTTTATCAGGCGCCGACAATCCCGCCGTCTTCGCGAGTAATCGCCATCACCGAAGACCTTGGCTTGCCATTGGGCAGATGCTCGGGGAAGGTCGAACCGCCGTTCTCGCCGGGATGCTGAATCCCGACAAACAGGGTTTTCTGATCCGGCGAGAAGCTGATCCCGGTCACTTCGCAACCCACCGGCCCGACCATGAAACGGCGAATCTCACCGGTCGCAGGATCGGCGCAGAGCATCTGGTTGTTGCCCATCCCGGCGAAGTCGCCAGCGTTGCTCGAGTCGCCGTCGGTGAGAATCCACAGGCGTCCGGCCTTGTCGAAACCCAGACCGTCGGGGCTGTTGAACATGTTCTGCGGGGTGATGTTGGATGAGCCACCCTTCGGCGTCCCGGCATGCACGCCCGGGTTGCCGGCGACCACAAACAGATCCCAGGCAAACGTCTTCGAGGCGTGATCGTTGCGGTCGGTACGCCAGCGCAGAATCTGCCCGTAAACGTTCTTCTCGCGCGGGTTTGGCCCGCCCACCGGTTGCCCGTCTTCACCGCGCTTGGCGTTGTTGGTCAGGGTGCAATAAACCTGGCCGTCCTTGGGACTGACGACGATCCACTCCGGGCGGTCCATGCGCGTTGCGCCAACCACGCTGGCGGCAAGGCGCGCGTGGATCAGCACTTCGGCCTGATCGGCAAATCCGCTGCTGGCGTCGATGCCGTTCTTGCCGTGGGTCAGTTCGATCCACTGGCCCTGGCCTTTCGGGTGATCAGGGTTGCCGTCGCCGGCATCGAATTTGGCCACATACAACGTGCCGTGATCGAGGATGTCGCGGTTGGCTTTCTGATTGCGATGGTTGATGCGATCACGGCTGACGAATTTGTAAATGAACTCGCCACGCTCGTCGTCGCCCATGTACACCACCGCGCGACCATCGTCGGTCTCGGCCAGTGCGGCGTTTTCATGCTTGAAGCGGCCCAGCGCGGTGCGTTTGACCGGAGTCGATTGCGGATCGAATGGGTCGATCTCGACCACCCAGCCGTGGCGGTTGAGCTCGTTGGGGTTCTTGGCCATGTCGAAGCGCGGGTCGTGCGGGTGCCAGTTGATGTCTTTGCTGCTGGCGACAACGCCGTAGCGCTTTTGCGCGGCATCGAACTGCTGCTGGGCGTTGCTGCTGCCGAAGCAGTCGGTGAAGTTTTCTTCGCAGGTCAGGTAGGTACCCCACGGTGTCTTGCCGTTGGCGCAGTTCTGGAAGGTGCCGAGGACTTTCTTACCGTGCTTGTCGGCAGCGGTTTTCATCAAGTCGTGGCCGCGGGCCGGACCGCTGATGCGCAGCGGCGAGTTACCGTGGATGCGGCGGTTGTAGCGCGAGCCCTGGACGAATTGCCACTGGCCGTTCTTGCGCTGCACTTCGATCACCGACACGCCTTCGCAGGCCAATGCCTTGCGCACGTCTTCAGCCGACTGCGGCATGCCGCCATGCGGATACAGGTAGCGATAGTTGGTGTATTCGTTGTTGATCGCCATCAGCGCGCGGTTCTTGTCGTCCGGGAAGGCGAACAGGCTCATGCCGTCATTGTTGTCGCCGAACTGCACTTCCTGTGCGGCAGCGGTGCCGTTACCGCTCGGATCGAAGGCCGGGCCGTTCTTGTGCAACGGCTTGCCCCAACTGATCAGCACCGAAGACTTGTAGCCCTTGGGCAGGCTGATGGCGTCGGTGGTCGCCGCAGGAATGCTCTCGAAACCGAGCAGGCGGCTGTTGCCGGCGCTGACGCTGGCGGCCATGACGCTGCGGCTCAGCAGGTTGCCGCCGAGGAACATCGCCGCGCCGCACAAGGCACCGGCGCTGATGAAACCGCGACGGCTGAGGCCGACCATTTTTTCCAGATCAGTGGATTGGTTTTCTTCTAATAGGCTCACATCAGGCTCCCTGCTTGGTTATGGGCAACACCTTAATGCGGGTCGATGACGCTTTTGTGGCAAGACAAATCAGAGCGGCGTGCCGATCAGCACGTTGGACGGCGCACATTGCACCTGCACCGCAGACCCCACGGCGATTTGCTGGTTGCGCAAGTGCAGCGGTTCGGCCAAGGCACAAAGTGTCTGGCCGTTGGGCAGGGAAATGCGCACCTCGCTGGGACCGTCCTCAGCATCGAGGATGGCTTCGATGGTGCCGCGCAGGACATTGTGTCCGGGCGTGGCCGGCTGATCGGCACCGAGCAAATCAAGCCAGCCAGCCTTGATCAGCGCCATGACTTCGGTACCGACCTGCAATTCCAGATGCACGGTGCTGTCGTGGGTGATCTGTGCCTCCAGAGCAATGCCTTCTGCCAGTTCGAGGCGGATCAGATCGTTGCGCCCCTGCGCCTGAATGGCCGCGACCGTGCCATGCAACTGATTGCGCGCGCTGGTCCTGAGCATCAGCCGCCCAAGCAGGTCGAGATCACTGGCGTCTTCCGCCGCTTCCAGCACCTGCGCCTGCAACGCCTGCAATTTCTGATACAGGCGCAGCACCCGCTCGCCCTCGCTGGACAGTCTGGCGCCGCCACCACCCTTGCCACCCACCACGCGCTCGACCAAGGGTTTCTGCGCCAGGTTGTTCAACTCATCGATCGCATCCCATGCCGCCTTGTAACTGAGCCCCGCGCTTTTCGCCGCACGGGTGATCGAGCCCTGCTCGGCGATGTGTTGCAGCAGGGCAATGCGCTGCGGACGGCGGACGATGTGTTGGGAGAGCAGGGTGGGCAGGGACATGGCAGAACGCTTCTGGCTCGGGCGATGAGAGGGACGTTGGCCACTTGCAACGCATGAGTCAAGCCTGACGCAAAGCCCCCTGTGGGAGCGAGCCTGCTCGCGAAAGCGGTTTGACCAACAACAGCTTTGTTGAATGTGGCGCCCATTCGCCAGCAGGCTCGCTCGCACATGAGAACTGTATTCGCTTCAGGTACCGGGCTTCGGCGTCCGAGCCAGGCAATACACATCAACCCGCGCCGCACCTGCATTCATCAACAACCGCGCCAGTGTCTGAGCGGTCGCGCCCGTGGTCAGAACATCATCCACCAGCGCGAAATGGCGGCCGCTTACCTCTGCATCAGGCGCCAGCGCAAAGGCATTGCGCAAATTGCGTTTGCGCGCCTTGGCGTCGAGATCCTGTTGGGCGTCGGTGTCCATGACTCGCCGCAGCAGCTGTTCTTCACAGGGCAAATCCAGCGACACGCTCAACCAGCGCGCGAGCATCGCCGCCTGATTGAATCCTCGCCGACGCAGGCGTTTATTGGCCAGCGGCACCGGTAGCAGCACATCGGGTCGCGGCAAGTCCTCGGCGAAGCGATGCTGCAGGTATTGGCCGAGAACGTCGGCGAGCAGGTGACCAAACGGCCATTTCGCGTTGTGTTTAAACCGTGTAATCAGACTGTCCACGGGGAAGCCATAAACCCAGGGCACGGCGACCTGCTCGAAGGCCGGAGGCTCTAGCAGGCACTCGCCGCAGGTCAGGCCATCCGCCGCCAGCGGCAAAGCGCAGCTCTGACAATGACTGCCGAGCCAGGGCAATTCGGTTTCGCAGGCCTCGCACATTGGCATTTGTGCTTCTGCGGGCTCATCGCACAGCAAACAGGTCTGTATGTTTTTTAAACAGATGTAAACCTGTCCGTGGTGTTGCGGTTGACAGCGCATCGCTCTTCCTTAAATATGCCGAACATCCGTGTAGCGCCTGTGGATATTCCATTTTCCCCGGCGCCAGCCAAGCATAACCAAGGAATTGCCCATGAGCGCGAGCACCACTGCCACCCTGCGTCACGATTGGTCTCTGGCCGAAGTCAAAGCACTCTTCGTACAGCCATTCAACGACTTGCTGTTCCAGGCGCAAACGGTGCACCGCGCACATTTCAACGCCAACCGCGTGCAGGTCTCGACACTGCTGTCGATCAAGACCGGCGCCTGCCCAGAAGACTGCAAGTACTGCCCGCAGTCCGGGCACTACAACACCGGTCTGGAAAAAGAAAAGCTGATGGAAGTGCAGAAAGTCCTCGAAGAGGCGGCCCGCGCCAAAGCCATTGGTTCGACGCGATTCTGCATGGGCGCGGCGTGGAAACATCCGTCGGCCAAAGACATGCCGTATGTGTTGAAGATGGTTGAAGGGGTGAAAGCCTTGGGCCTGGAAACCTGCATGACCCTCGGACGTCTCGATCAGGAGCAGACCGAGGCGCTGGCCAAGGCCGGTCTCGATTACTACAACCACAACCTCGACACCTCGCCGGAGTTCTACGGCAGCATCATCACCACCCGCACTTACAGCGAACGTCTGCAGACGCTGGCTTACGTGCGTGAGTCGGGGATGAAAATCTGCTCCGGCGGCATTCTCGGCATGGGCGAATCGCTGGACGATCGCGCCAATCTGCTGATCCAGCTGGCCAACCTGCCGGAGCACCCGGAGTCGGTGCCAATCAACATGCTGGTAAAAGTCGCCGGCACGCCGCTGGAAAACGCCGAAGACATCGACCCGTTCGACTTCATCCGCATGCTCGCCGTGGCGCGCATCCTCATGCCGCAATCTCACGTACGTCTGTCCGCCGGTCGCGAAGCGATGAACGAGCAGATGCAGGCCCTGGCATTTTTCGCCGGCGCCAACTCGATTTTCTACGGCGACAAATTGCTCACCACCGCCAACCCGCAGGCAGACAAGGACATGCAATTGTTCGCGCGCCTCGGTATCCAGCCGGAAGCTCGCGAAGAGCATTCCGATGAGGTTCATCAAGCTGCGATTGAGCAGGCACTGGTGGAGCAGAAGAGTAGCGAGCAGTTCTACAACGCTGCGGTGTAATAAACCGCGCGGATTGCCCTGAAGGAATGCAAAACCCCTGTGGGAGCGGGCCTGCTCGCAAAAGCGGTTTGGCCGCCAACATCCCTGTTGGATGTGACGCCCATTCGCGAGCAGGCTCGCTCCCACAGGGGATCTGTGTCATTTGAAAATCGAGGCCTGCATGTCATTCGATCTCGCCGCACGCCTTGTTGCCCGCCGTGCCGACCACCTCTACCGGCAGCGTCCGCTGCTCGACTCGCCGCAAGGCCCGCAAGTCGTGGTCGACGGCCAACCGCTGCTCGCTTTCTGCAACAACGACTATCTGGGCCTGGCCAATCATCCGCAGGTGATCGAAGCCTGGCGCGCCGGTGCCGAGCGCTGGGGTGTCGGCGGTGGTGCGTCGCATCTGGTGATCGGCCACAGCAGCCCGCATCACGCGCTGGAAGAAGCACTCGCCGATCTGACCGGGCGCCCACGTGCACTGCTGTTCACCACCGGCTACATGGCCAACCTCGGCGCGGTCACCGCGCTGGTCGGGCAGGGCGATACGGTGCTCGAAGACCGGCTCAATCATGCCTCGTTGCTGGACGCGGGCCTGTTGTCCGGCGCGCGTTTCAACCGCTATCTGCACAACGACGCCGAGAGTCTGGCAAAGCGCCTGGAGAAAGCCACTGGCAACACACTGGTGGTGACCGATGGCGTATTCAGCATGGACGGTGACATCGCCGACCTGCCGGCGCTGGCCCGCGCGGCCAAGGCCAAAGGCGCGTGGCTGATGGTCGACGATGCCCACGGCTTCGGTCCGTTGGGCGCCAACGGTGGCGGCATCGTCGAGCATTTCGGCTTGAGCCAGGACGATGTGCCGGTGCTGGTCGGCACTCTCGGTAAAGCCTTCGGCACCGCCGGGGCCTTTGTCGCCGGCAGCGAGGAGTTGATCGAAAGCCTGATCCAGTTCGCCCGCCCGTATATCTACACCACCAGCCAACCACCGGCGCTGGCCTGCGCGACGCTGAAAAGCCTCGAGCTGCTGCGCAGCGAACACTGGCGCCGTGAACACTTGCAGACGCTGATTCGCCAGTTCCGCCACGGCGCCGAGCAGATCGGGCTGAAGCTGATGGACAGCTTTACGCCGATCCAGCCGATCATGATCGGCGATGCCGGGCGCGCCGTGCGGTTGTCGCAAATGCTGCGCGAGCGCTGCTTGATGGTGACCGCGATCCGTCCACCGACCGTGCCGGCCGGCAGCGCGCGACTGCGCGTCACGCTGACCGCCGCCCACAGCGAAGCTCAAGTGCAACAGTTGCTGGAAGGATTGGCAGATTGTTTCGCCCGATTGTCATTGGAGCCAGGCCATGCGTAATCGTCTGATCCTGCTGCCCGGCTGGGGCCTCGGCGTGTCGCCGCTGGAACCGCTGGCCGCAGCATTGCGTGGCCTCAACGAACATCTGCAGGTCGAAATCGAGCCCCTGCCGGAGCTGGACTCCGCTGACCTTGAAGACTGGCTCGACGAACTCGATGCGCGCATTCCACAGGAAGTGTGGCTCGGTGGCTGGTCGCTGGGCGGCATGCTCGCCTCTGAGTTGGCGGCACGACGCGGTGAGGCGTGCTGCGGGCTGCTCACGCTGGCAAGCAACCCTGCGTTTGTTGCTCATGAACAGTGGCCGAGCGCGATGCCCGGCGAGACGTTCGATGCATTTCTTGCCGGTTGCCAGGCCGATCCGCGTGTCACGCTCAAGCGCTTCGCTTTGTTATGTGCGCAAGGTTCGCCAGACCCGCGTGGCTTGTCGCGGTTGCTGCTCGGTGGTGCGCCGGCAGCCGCGCCGACTGCGCTGATGGCGGGTCTGGAGCTGCTTGCGCAACTGGATACGCGCCAGGCGTTGCAGGGGTTTCGCGGCCCGCAGTTGCATCTGTTCGGCGGTCAGGACGCTCTGGTCCCGGCGGAAGCAGCCGGCGCATTGTTCGCGCTATTGCCGGATATCGAAATTGGTCTGATCGAACAGGCCAGCCATGCTTTTCTGCTGGAAGACCCGCACGGAGTCGCGGGCGCGATCCAGGCGTTTCTACATGAGTGCGCTGATGACTGATCTGTCCCTTGTGCTGCCTGGGGGCTTGCCCGACAAGCGCCAGGTGGCGGCGTCTTTTTCCCGTGCTGCGGCCAGTTACGACAGCGTCGCCGAGTTTCAGCGTGACGTCGGCACGCAGTTGCTTGAGCGTTTGCCTGGGAGTTTCATGCCGTCGCGGTGGCTCGATCTCGGTTGCGGCACCGGCTATTTCACCCGGGCGCTGGCCTCGCGTTTCACCCAGGGCAGCGGTGTTGCGCTGGATATCGCCGAGGGCATGCTCAATCACGCACGGCCGTTGGGTGGCGCTGAGCATTTCATTGCTGGCGATGCCGAACGGCTGCCGTTGCAGGATGCGAGCGTCGATCTGATTTTCTCCAGTCTCGCGGTGCAGTGGTGCGCCGACTTCGAGGCGGTGCTCAGCGAAGCCTTGCGCGTGCTTAAACCGGGCGGGATTTTTGCCTTTGCTAGTCTATGTACAGGAACGTTGTTCGAGTTGCGTGAGAGTTGGCAGCAGGTCGACGGGCTGGTGCACGTCAATCGCTTCCGCGAGTTCGCCCGCTATGAACAGTTATGTGCCGGCAGTGGCATGCGCATTTTGGCGCTGCAGAATCAGCCGCACGTGTTGCATTACCCGGATGTGCGCAGCCTGACCCATGAGCTGAAGGCATTGGGCGCACACAATCTGAATCCGGGCCGGCCGGGCGGTTTGACCGGACGGGCGCGGATTCTCGGGCTGATCGACGCGTATGAGCGGTTCCGTCAGGCGTCGGGGCTGCCGGCAACGTATCAGGTGGTGTACGCCGTGTTGGAGAAACCTCTATGAGCGCAGCCTATTTCATCACCGGTACCGACACCGATGTCGGCAAGACCACGGTTGCTGCCGGATTGCTCCATGCGGCGCGGTCGGCAGGCTTGAGCACGGCGGCGGGCAAACCGGTGGCTTCCGGGTGCGACGTCACGCCCAAGGGCTTGCGTAATTCCGACGCCCTGGCGCTGCTGGCCGAATGTTCGTTGCCGCTGACTTATCAACAGGTCAACCCGGTGGCGTTCGAGCCAGCGATAGCTCCCCATCTCGCGGCGCGCGAAGCGGGTGTGGCGTTGACGGTGCAATCGCTGCTGGCGCCGATGCGCGGGATTCTGGCGTTGAACGCCGATTTCACCCTGATCGAAGGCGCGGGCGGCTGGCGGGTGCCGTTGGCGGATCAGGACAATCTCTCGGACCTGGCGATTGCGCTGAAGCTGCCGGTGATTCTGGTGGTGGGCGTGAGGCTGGGGTGCATCAGTCATGCGTTGCTGACCGCCGAGGCGATTGCCCGCGACGGTCTGCAATTGGCGGGATGGGTGGCCAATATTATCGATCCGAAAACTTCGCGGCTGGAGGAAAACCTTGCGACCCTGGCCGAGCGCATTCCCGCGCCGTGCCTGGGCCGGGTGCCGAAACTCAAGGCGTTGAGCGCCGAAGCGGTGGCCGAGCATTTGCAACTGGATTTGCTCGATTAAGTTTCTCGCTATGAACAGGCACTGTGCCATTAGTGTTTTTGACGGGTGTTTTGCTGGCGCGTCTGCTTCAATGGCGAGCATTGATCCTTTGCAGGGATGAGAGTGACTATGGAAATCTCCGGCAACACAGCTTTTTATGCGGGACTGAGCTCGATTCAGTCCGGGCAGAACCGCGTCGATCAGGCCGCCAGCCAGATCGCCAACAACACTATCGAACGTTCGGTGACCAGCCAGTCGTCCGAAGTGCAGGTCAATCGCCTGCGCGGCGTGGATCGCGCACAAGAATCGGATCTGGCGAGCAATATCGTCGAGCTGTCGCAGGGCAAGATCCAGGCAGAGCTGGGTGTGAAGGTGGCCAAGGCGTCCGACGAAGTGCTCGGGACGATCATCGATACCTTCGCCTGATCGAATTTGTTGTAGACCCCGAAACGCCGCGCCTTGTCGCGGCGTTTTTCGTTTAAGTCCTTCTTGCTCAACTAATCTTTTTACAACGCCCGAGGCTTGCGTGAAGTCGCGGCGATTTCTCGTTTCCGGCATTTGGAGAACGTGATGACGAACGGCAAAAGATCGACGCTTGACAAGATTTCGGCGTAAACGTATGTTTCAAACAACTGTTTGACCGTCACAACAACTCAACACGGTCGTTCATTCCCGGTTACATCAGCAGAGGTTTATCGCTATGCCTGACTACAAGGCCCCCTTGCGTGATATTCGCTTCGTTCGTGACGAACTGCTCGGCTACGAAGCGCACTATCAGAGCCTGCCAGCGTGCGCAGACGCCACGCCGGACATGGTTGACGCCATCCTCGAGGAAGGCGCCAAGTTTTGTGAGCAGGTACTGGCGCCGCTGAACCGCGTGGGCGACATCGAAGGCTGCACCTGGAGCGAGTCCGGCGTGAAAACCCCGACTGGCTTCAAAGAGGCGTACAAGCAATTCGTCGAAGGCGGCTGGCCAAGCCTGGCCCACGACGTTGAGCACGGCGGTCAGGGTCTGCCTGAGTCGCTTGGCCTGGCGGTAAGCGAAATGGTCGGCGAAGCCAACTGGTCGTGGGGCATGTACCCAGGCCTGTCGCACGGTGCGATGAACACCATCTCCGAGCACGGCACCCCTGAGCAGCAGGAAGCCTATCTGACCAAACTGGTCTCCGGCGAATGGACCGGCACCATGTGCCTGACCGAACCGCACTGCGGCACCGACCTGGGCATGCTGCGTACCAAGGCCGAGCCTCAGGCCGACGGTTCCTACAAAGTCTCCGGCACCAAGATCTTCATCTCGGCCGGCGAGCACGACATGGCCGACAACATCGTCCACATCGTACTGGCGCGTCTGCCCGATGCACCGGCTGGCACCAAAGGCATCTCGCTGTTCATCGTTCCAAAGTTCCTGCCAAACGCCGATGGCACCATTGGCGCGCGCAACGCAGTGAGCTGCGGTTCGCTGGAACACAAGATGGGCATCCACGGCAACGCCACTTGCGTGATGAACTTCGACGGCGCCACCGGTTACCTGATCGGCCCGGCGAACAAAGGTCTGAACTGCATGTTCACCTTTATGAACACCGCTCGCCTCGGTACCGCACTGCAAGGTCTGGCTCACGCCGAAATCGGCTTCCAGGGCGGTCTGAAATACGCTCGTGATCGCCTGCAAATGCGCTCGCTGACTGGCCCGAAAGCGCCGGACAAAGCCGCTGACCCGATCATCGTCCACCCTGACGTGCGCCGCATGCTGTTGACCATGAAGGCGTTCGCCGAAGGCAACCGCGCGATGGTCTACTTCACCGCCAAGCAAGTCGACATCGTCAAATACGGCGTCGATGAAGAAGAGAAGAAGAAGGCCGACGCACTGCTGGCGTTCATGACCCCGATCGCCAAAGCGTTCATGACCGAAGTCGGTTTCGAAGCCGCCAACCACGGCGTGCAGATCTACGGCGGCCACGGCTTCATCGCCGAGTGGGGCATGGAGCAGAACGTTCGCGACAGCCGCATTTCGATGCTGTACGAAGGCACCACCGGCATCCAGGCCCTCGACCTGCTCGGCCGCAAAGTGCTGATGACTCAAGGCGAAGCTTTGAAAGGCTTCACCAAGATCGTCCACAAGTTCTGCCAGACCAACGAAGGCAACGAAGCCGTCCAGGAATTCGTCGCGCCGCTGGCTGCACTGAACAAGGAATGGGGCGAGCTGACCATGAAGGTCGGTATGGCCGCCATGAAAGATCGCGAAGAAGTCGGCGCGGCCTCCGTGGACTACCTGATGTACTCCGGTTATGCCTGCCTGGCCTACTTCTGGGCGGACATGGCGCGTCTGGCTGCGGAAAAACTGGCTGCCGGCACTAGCGACGAGGCGTTCTACACCGCCAAGCTGCAAACCGCGCGCTTCTACTTCCAGCGCATCCTGCCGCGTACCCGTACGCACGTGGCCACTATGCTGTCGGGTGCTGGCAACCTGATGGACATGAAGGAAGAAGACTTCGCGCTGGGCTACTAAGCCTTAACGCAGTCTGACGAAAACCGCTGCTCCCGTTAGGGGGCAGCGGTTTTTTTGTTTGCGGATCGCTCAGATAGTCGAGCTTCCGGCCGTTACAGAGACCGTGTGTGATGTGGATCACATTGTATGGGCTTGGCCGCACTTTGCAGGCACAATGCCATCTCTTTGCTATGACGGGTCGGAGCTTACCCTTGCCGCGTTCTTCCGCTGTGCGTTTCAGCCATTTCCTGCCATCACTGCTGTTATTGCTTGCGGGGCTGGCGGCTGCGTACGTCAAAGACCTCAGCGTATTCTTCACATCGCTGTTCAACGTCCTGCCGACATTGGTTCTGCTCCTCGGTGGCGCGTATTGCGCGGTGTACCGACGTCAGCGCGAACTGTTTCTGATGCTCACGGTGTACATCGCCTACTTTCTGCTGGACACCCAGACCGACTTTTACCGCGACAACGGCAAGGTCCGCGAAGACGCTGCGGTGGTGTTTCATCTGGTCTGCCTGCTGCTGCCGTTGTTGTTCGGATTATTCGCCGCATGGCAGGAACGTACCCATCTGTTTCAGGACATGGTCGCGCGCTTTGCCGTGCTGCTGGCATTTGGCAGCGTGGCGCTGGGACTGGAGCAAAGTTACCCACAGGCGCTGCTGCTGTGGTTGTCGGAGATCCGCTGGCCGGCGCTGCACGGCGCGTGGATGAGTCTGATCCAGTTGTCCTATCCGGTGTTCATCTCGGCCTTCCTGCTCCTGGCCTGGCAATACTGGCGCAACCCGCGTCCGTTGCACGCGGCGCAACTGGTCGGCTTGCTCGGGGTGTTCTGGATGCTGCCGAAGACCTTCATTCTGCCGTTCACCCTGAACATCATGTGCAGCCAGGTGATGCTGATGATCGCCGCGGCGGTTGCGCATGAGGCCTATCAAATGGCCTTCCGCGACGAGCTCACCGGTCTGCCGGGACGACGTGCGCTCAACGAACGTATGCAGCGCCTGGGGCGCAACTATGTGCTGGCGATGAGCGACGTCGATCACTTCAAGAAATTCAACGACACCCACGGCCACGATGTCGGTGATCAGGTGCTGCGGCTGGTCGCCAGCAAACTGTCGAAAATCAGCGGTGGCGGTAGGGCGTATCGCTACGGCGGTGAGGAATTTGCCTTGGTGTTCGCAGGCAAGACCCTTGAGGAGTGCATGCCGCACCTGGAAGTAATCCGCGAATCGATCGCCTCCTACAGCATTCAGCTACGCAACCAGGAAAACCGCCCGCAGGATGATCAGCAAGGTCGCCAGCGCCGTAGCGGTTCCGGGGCTTCGGCGGTGTCGGTGACGGTGAGTATCGGCGTCGCCGAACGTGTCGAGCAGCGCACCCCTGAAGAAGTGCTCAAGTCCGCCGACCAGGCGTTGTACAGCGCCAAGGGCGCCGGACGTAACTGCGTCATGGCATTCGGGCAGAACCGCCGTGGCGCGGTGCGCATGGACGCTGCTGCGGGTTGAGTGATGACGGCGCATTCAGCGCCTGCACGATGATTGCCGCGCGTGGTGGCCAGCAGTAGGTTGGAGGAATCTGCTGACGGAGAAGCCACCATGCCCGAGTACAAAGCTCCCCTGCGCGACATGCGCTTTCTGATCGATCACGTCTTCGACTTCCATACCAACTACGCCGCTCTCGGCGCGCATGACGCCAGCCCGGACATGATCAGCGCGATCCTCGAAGAAGGCGCGAAGTTCTGCGAGAACGTTCTGGCACCGCTCAATCGCAGCGGCGACGAAGAGGGCTGCCATTTCGACAACGGCGTGGTGACAACGCCTACAGGCTTCAAGCAGGCCTTCGCACAATATGTCGAGGGCGGCTGGCATGGATTGGCGGCCGATCCGGCTTACGGTGGCCAGGGGTTGCCGAGTTCGCTGGGGCTGGTGATCAGCGAGATGGTCGGCTCCAGCAACACGTCCTGGGGCATGTACCCCGGCCTGACCCACGGCGCGATGTCGGCGATCCACGCCCACGGTACCGCCGAGCAGAAAGACACCTACCTGAGCAAACTCACCGCTGGCCAGTGGACCGGCACCATGTGCCTGACCGAAGCCCACTGCGGCACCGATCTGGGCATCATCAAGACCCGCGCGGTGCCACGGGCCGACGGCAGCTACGCGATCACCGGCAGCAAGATTTTCATTTCCGCCGGCGAGCATGACCTGAGCGACAACATCATCCATCTGGTCCTGGCCAAGCTGCCGGACGCACCGGCCGGAACCAAGGGCATTTCCCTGTTTATCGTGCCCAAGTTCCTGCCCGATGCAGCAGGCGAAGCGGGAGAGCGCAATGGCGTTTCCTGCGGCTCGATCGAGCACAAGATGGGCATCAAGGCTTCAGCCACCTGCGTGCTGAACTTCGATGCCGCCACGGGTTACTTGATCGGCGAGCCGAACAAGGGCCTCAACTGCATGTTCACCATGATGAACCACGCGCGGCTCGGCACCGGCATGCAAGGGCTTTGTCTGGGCGAGGCGAGTTTTCAGGGTGCGATCAAGTACGCCAATGACCGCCTGCAGATGCGCGCGCTGACCGGCGCCAAGGCCCCGGAAAAACCTGCCGATCCGATCATCGTCCACCCCGATGTGCGGCGCATGTTGCTGACCATGAAAGCCTTCAACGAAGGCAACCGCGCGCTGACCTATTTCACCGCGCAGATGCTCGATGTCGCGCACCTGAGCAGCGACGCCGACGCGCGTCAGGAGGCCGAAGACCTGTTGGCGTTCCTCACGCCGATCTGCAAGGCGTTCATGACCGACACCGGGCTGGAAGTGACCAACCACGGTATGCAGGTGTTTGGCGGCCACGGTTTCATTCGCGAGTGGGGCATGGAGCAACTGGTGCGCGATTGCCGGATTGCGCCGATCTATGAGGGCACCAACGGCATTCAGGCGCTGGACCTGCTCGGGCGCAAGGTGCTGGGCAGTCAGGGCAAGCTGCTGCGGGGCTTTACCAAAATTGTCCACAAGTTCTGCGCAGCGAACGCCGACCATGCGCAATTGGGCCGCTTCGTCGCGCAACTCAACGGGCTCAATCAACAGTGGGGCGACCTGACCATGAAGGTCGGCATGGCCGCCATGAAGAACCCGGACGAAGTCGGCGCCGCATCGGTGGATTACCTGATGTACAGCGGCTACATCATCCTGGGCTACCTGTGGCTGCGCATGGCGTTGGTTGCGCAGGCACAGCTGGAGGCGGGCGAGGGTGAGGCTGATTTCCTCAAGGGCAAACTGGCGACGTGCGAGTTCTACTTCAAGCGCTTGTTGCCGCGTACGGCTGCGCATCAGGCAGCGATCGAGGCAGGCAGTGATTGTTTGATGAATTTGCCGGCGCAGGCGTTTGCTTTGTAGAGGCAGAACGAAAGATCGCTACGATCTTTTTCCGGTGACCAAAAATAACAAATCAGTCACCGGCTGACCCTATGTGTCGCAAAAGTTGTTGAGGTACACTCAGGCTCAACGAAAACATCATTCCACGAACCACCTGTATAGATCTTGCGAGGTTTGCCATGGCTGACTACAAAGCGCCGCTGCGCGATATGCGCTTCGTCCTCAATGAAGTGTTCGAAGTCGCCAAACTCTGGGCCGAGCTGCCGGCGCTGGCCGAGACCGTCGATGCCGAAACCGTGGAAGCGATTCTCGAAGAGGCCGGCAAGGTCACCAGCAAAAGCATCGCGCCGCTGAGCCGTGCCGCTGACGAGGAAGGTTGCCATTGGGCGGACGGTGCCGTCACCACGCCGGCCGGTTTCCCACAGGCCTATCAGACTTATGCTGAAGGCGGTTGGGTCGGCGTCGGCGGTGATCCGGCCTACGGCGGCATGGGCATGCCCAAAGCCGTGTCGGCGCAGGTCGAAGAAATGGTCAACTCCGCCAGCCTGGCGTTCGGTCTGTATCCGATGCTGACCGCCGGCGCCTGCCTGTCGATCAATGCGCATGCCAGCGAAGAACTCAAAGCTGCGTACCTGCCGAACATGTACGCCGGCATCTGGGCCGGTTCCATGTGCCTGACCGAGCCGCACGCCGGCACCGATCTGGGGATCATTCGCACCAAAGCCGAACCTCAGGCCGACGGTTCCTACAAGGTCAGCGGCACCAAGATCTTCATCACTGGCGGCGAGCACGACCTCACCGAGAACATCATTCATCTGGTACTGGCCAAGCTGCCGGACGCGCCGGCCGGTCCAAAAGGCATTTCGCTGTTCCTGGTGCCAAAGTTCATGGTCAATGCCGACGGCAGCCTCGGTGCGCGTAACCCGGCCAACTGCGGTTCGATCGAGCACAAGATGGGCATCCAGGCTTCGGCGACCTGCGTGATGAACTTCGACGAAGCCGTCGGCTATCTGGTCGGCGAGCCGAACAAAGGCCTGGCCGCGATGTTCACCATGATGAACTACGAGCGCCTGGGTGTTGGTATTCAAGGCCTGGCCACCGGCGAGCGCTCTTATCAGAACGCTGTTGAATATGCGCGCGATCGTCTGCAGAGCCGTTCGCCGACCGGTGCGCAGAACAAGGACAAAGTCGCTGACCCGATCATCGTCCACCCGGACGTGCGACGCATGCTGCTGACCATGAAAGCCTCGAACGAAGGCGGCCGTGCGTTCTCCACGTACGTGGCGATGCAACTGGACACCGCCAAGTTCAGCGAAGATGCGACCACCCGCAAGCGCGCGGAAGATCTGGTGGCGTTGCTGACGCCGGTGGCGAAAGCCTTCCTGACCGACCTGGGTCTGGAAACCACCGTCCACGGCCAGCAGATTTTCGGCGGCCACGGCTACATCCGCGAGTGGGGCCAAGAGCAACTGGTGCGTGACGTGCGCATCACCCAGATCTACGAAGGCACCAACGGCATTCAGGCGCTGGATCTGGTCGGGCGCAAGATCGTTGGCAGTGGCGGCGCGTTCTACCAGTTGTTCGCTGACGAGATCCGTCATTTCACCGCAACCGCCAGCGCCGATCTGGGCGAGTTCACCAAACCGCTGAACGATGCCGTCGACACCCTCGACGAGCTGACCGCGTGGCTGCTGGACCGGGCGAAAAACAATCCGAACGAAATCGGCGCGGCCTCGGTCGAATATTTGCAAGCATTCGGATACACCGCTTACGCCTACATGTGGGCGTTGATGGCCAAAGCCTCGCTGGGCAAGGAAGCGCAAGATGATTTCTATGCGAGCAAGCTGGGCACCGCACGTTTCTATTTCGCCCGTTTGCTGCCGCGTATCCACTCGTTGAGCGCGTCGGTCAAGGCCGGTAGCGAATCGCTGTTCCTGCTGGATGCGGCGCAGTTTTGATCCTGCAGACGTCATGTAAGCATTTGCTTACGTGACGTGCTGCTGTTCTCCCATATCCGTATATTGGATCCACGGCTAATCTACATTTCATGGACGTCGCGCAGGAAGCGCAAAGTAAACAACACGGACACGTAGGATTCTGCCAGGGTGGCGGAGTGAAATGGATGTCAGGGAAACAGTCTGCAAAGCCCCGCTTCGGCGGGGTTTTCTTTTGCCTGAAGAAAAGTTTCAGGCAAGCGGATCGAGGGGCGGCTTCACTTCGCGATCGATCACCTCTTCAAGCAATGTCCGCAGCAATGCCAACGAGGCCTGCTGGCGTTGTACATCACGGCACACCAGGCCAACTTGCAACGGCACCCGTGGCTCGCTCAGCGGTTTCCACAGCAGATCTTCATCGTCGTATTCCTTTTGCGAACGTCCCGGTAGCACCGTTGCCAGCCTGGTGTGCGGCAGGCTGTCGAGAATTCCCAACATATTGTTCAGCTCGGCCTGCACCTGCGGGCGTCGACCGAGGCTGGTCAGTTGTGCCTGCCAGATCTGCCGAATCTGAAACTCCTCACCGAGCAGCAACATGGGCAGCTCAGCAGCCTGGCGCATCGAGACTTTCTTGAACTCGCGCAATGGATGGTCTGCCGGGATCACCAGCGTCAGTTCGTCTTCATACAGCAACACCCCGTGCAGACCGGGTTGGCGCGGCGGCAGATAGCTGATGCCGATGTCCAGCGAACCATTGAGCAGACGCCGCTCGATTTCCAGCCCGGTCAGTTCATAGATCTGCACCACAAGATGCGGCTGCGCCTTGCGCACACGCTCGAGCATCTGCGGCACAAGGCTGGTGTGCACGGTTTGCAGCACACCAATGGCCAGCGTGCGCAACGCCTGCCCCTTGAAATTACCCAACGCCTCGCGCGCCCGCTGCAAGCCATCAAGCAATGGCAACGCGTGGTTGTACAGCGTATGCGCAGCGAGGGTCGGCAGCAGGCGTTTACTGCTGCGTTCGAACAGGGTGACGTCGAGATTCTGCTCCAGCTGACGGATCTGTTGCGACAGCGCCGGTTGCGAGATCGACAAGCGCTCAGCCGCACGGCCGACATGGCCTTCTTCGTAGACCGCGACGAAATAACGCAGTTGTTTGAAATCCATAAGTAGCGCTTATCGAAATGGCTGTGAAATCGAAATGGCCTGGAGCCGTTTGCGCGCCTAGTCTAACCGCATTCACAAGGCTTGCAGGGCCAGAAAGCGTGACGAATTCCATTTGCTTCGTTCGTGATTACATAGGCAGTTCAAAAAACCTCCAGCGAGGTTTTTCCGCATGAATCTATTCAGTTTGCGGCGCCAGACGCCGAGTCTGGATGACCTCACCTTCGAGGCGGGGCCATCCGCCTTGAGCGACCACCTCCATGCTCAACGCCTGATGCCCAGCGTCGATCGGCCGCAACAAGTGTTCGTTCGCGGCCAGGGTTCCTGGCTGTGGGACAGCAATGATCGCGCCTACCTCGACTTTTCCCAGGCAGGCGGCGCCAACAGCCTTGGCCACAGCCCCACGGCGCTGGTCAAAGCCATCGCCAATCAGGCCCAGGCGCTGATCAATCCAGGCTGCAATCTGCACAATCGCGGCATGCTCAGCCTCGCCGAGCGTCTGTGCGCCAGCACGTCCAGCGAACAGGCGTATCTGCTCAACAGTGGCAGCGAGGCTTGTGAGGCGGCGATCAAACTGGCGCGCAAATGGGGGCAACTGCATCGCAGCGGCGCCTCGCGGATTATCTTGGCGGAGCAGGGTTGCCATGGCCGCAGTCTGGCGACGGTCGATCGAGTGCCATTCAACGACCTGCCGGCCCTGCATGCGGCGGTTGATGCGCAGACCGTGGCGATCATGCTGGAGCCGATCCAGAGCGATGCCGGGGTCATTCCTGCGACCGAGCACTATCTCAAAGGCGTCGAGCGACTGTGCCGTGACCTGGGCATTCTGCTGATTCTCGACGAAGTGCAGACGGGTATGGGCCGCTGCGGCAGCTTGCTTGCCGAACAGTCCTACGGCATTCGCGCCGATATCGTCGTGCTCGGCAAAGGTCTTGGCGGCGGCTTGCCGCTGGCGGCCTTGCTGGCGCGAGGCAGGGCCTGCTGCTTCGCCACCGGCGAGCTGAGCGGCACCCATCACGGCAACGCCTTGATCACGGCGGCCGGTCTGGTAGTGCTCGACAGCATCCATGACCGAAGCTTCCTTCAGCAGGTCAACGACAACGGCCAGCACCTGCGCGAAGGCCTGGCGCGACTGGCGCACCGCTACGGTCACGGCGAGTTGCGCGGCCAAGGCCTGTTTTACGGGTTGACGCTGTCCGACGAATGCGCCGACGCCGTCGTCCATGCCGCACTTCACGAAGGCCTGATATTGAACGCCGCGCAGCCTGACTGCCTGCGCTTCACCCCGGCCCTCACTGTCAGCAAAGCCAACATCGACGAAATGCTCCTGCGCCTGGGCCGCGCCTTCTCGCGAGTGCGCACCGCCCAAGTGCAATGCCGCAAGGGCATTGCCGTGTGAGCAGAGCAGCCCCAACCGATTACCCGAACCGTCTCGCGGTATAACGCACGCCCCACGCCTGATTCTTTTGGCGTGGGGCGTTTTTTTTGTGGCCGGGTTTTACAGACGTGATTTAGAGCTTGAGGGATCGTACCGTGGATGGTCTTTTAGAGACTGCCAGCAAGGGATGCGGCCACGGCCTGATCGGTATCACCGAAAAAGCCGTTTTGCGATCTGTACCACTGGGTGGTATGTTTTTGGAAGGGATACCTATGCCATTGAGGTTGTTCAAGACCAAACGCTTCGCCCTCCAGGCCAGCAGGGCGTGGATCACTGATGAAGAGTTGCAGGAGGCGTTTCACCAGATGCTTCAGGGACAGGCGGACGATCTTGGCGGAGGCGTGTGGAAGAAGCGCTTGAAGGCGAACCGCCACCGTTCGATTGTTTTGGCAAAAGGTGGACATTACTGGATCTACCAAGTGCTTTTCGCCAAGCAGGATCAAAGCAATATCACGCCAACAGAATTGAAGGATTTACGTAAATTGGCAAAGGTTTATGCGCAACTGACCGAAGAGCAGATCAGCGACTTGTTGGCGATGAAGGAGTTTGTGGAGATATGTCATGAGTAAGAAATTCAAAAGTGAAGTCTTTGAATCGATACACGAATCAGCCGGGGCCTTGCTTGCTGTCGGAGCAATCAACAAAGCAACGATGCGAGAATTCGATGACTCCTGTCTGGCATCGGTTCCCTTAGCGATCCCGGCTGAGGAGATCAAGGCGCTACGCGAGCGTAACAAGGTCAGCCAGCCGGTGTTTGCACGCTATCTCAACACCAGTGCATCCACGGTCAAGCAATGGGAATCGGGTGACAAACATCCCAGCGGTATGGCGCTCAAACTACTGAGCATCGTACAAAAACATGGGTTGAAAATTCTCGCTTGAGCCTGACGCAGCTATTGCACTGAACCCTGACGAACGGCGCAGGTCGATTAGCTTGTATGGCTCAAGTGAGCCAACCCCCATTCAGGAGCTGCCCCATGGATTTCATTCGTATCATCATCGCTATTCTGTTGCCGCCACTGGGCGTGTTTCTGCAGGTCGGGTTTGGCGGGGCGTTCTGGCTGAACATTCTGCTGACGTTGTGCGGCTACATTCCGGGGATCGTGCATGCGGTGTATATCATCGCCAAGCGTTGAGTCCGGTAGCGTCTATTAGATAGCTTTCGCGAGCAGGCTCGCTCCCACACTGGATCTGTGGTGTACACAAGTCCTCTGTGGGAGCGAGCCTGCTCGCGAATGGGACGACACGGTTTTCAGTCAACCAGCCTCATCACCCGCCGATAAAACGTCCACTCCCGCTCCAGCGCATGCGCCTGGTTAGCCGCGCGACGGAAGCCGTGGCGTTCGTCAGGGTAGTAATGCGCCTCGACCGGGATGCCGTTGTGCTCCAGCGCCGCGACCATGTCGCGGGTCTGTTGCGGCACGACCACCGCGTCCAGTTCACCCTGGAAGAAAATCACCGGCACGCGAATATTGTCTGCGTGCAGCAATGGAGTGCGGGCGGCATAGCGTTCGGCATCTCGCTCGGGATCGCCGATCAGCCAATCCAGATAATCGCCCTCGAACTTGTGCGTGGCCCGGGCCAGCGCGACCGGGTCGCTGACGCCGTAGAGGCTGGCGCCTGCGCGGAAAACCTGCCTGAACGCCAGTGCACACAATGTGGTGTAACCACCTGCACTGCCACCGCGAATGAACGCGCGGTCACCATCGATCAAACCTTGGCCAGCGAGATAGCTGACCACCGCGCAGGCATCCTCGACATCCACCTCGCCCCAGCGCAGATGCAGCGCTTGGCGATATTCGCGACCATAGCCACTGCTGCCGCGATAGTTGAGGTCGGCGACGGCGAAACCGCGCTGCGTCCAGTACTGGATGCGCGGATCGAGGATCGGATAGCACGCCGAAGTCGGGCCGCCGTGGATAAACACCACCAGCGGCGGTTTCGCTTCACCGCTCATGGCCGGGTAGAAGAAACCATGCGCCTCGCCGGAGCCGCTCGGATAACGCAAGGTCTGCGGACGGCTGATGCGTTCGGCAGGCAATGGAGCCACGCCGCCAGCGAGGATTTTCACGGCATGCGAGACACGATCAATGGCGATCACTGCCGACGGGCTGGTCGGCGATGCAGCGATGCAATGGATGAATTTTTGATCCATCGCCAAGTGGCGGAAGCGGCTGTAGTCACCGCTGAAATCTTCATTTCCCAGGGCCAGGCGCCCGAAACCATCCTCGCTCCAGCTGGCTAAAAATTGATCACCGACAGGCAGCCAAGTGCAGCCGCCCAGTTGCCAGGGCGCGGGCGCGTGATCGGCCTCGGCACTCGGTAGCGCGTGCAAGCCATCAGACGTTTCGCCCCACGGCTGCCAGTAGCCGCCACGGTCCGTCAGGCAACAGAGCCGCCCATCAGCGTCGAATCGCGGCTGTTGGATCGACTCCTCGATCTGCTCACCGGCAACACAGCGAGGCGCAGAAAAATCGCCTTGCGCGACCATCAAGCGCGTCGAGGTCCACGGCTGATGCGGGCGACTCCACTCGATCCACGCCAGCCGCTGGCCATCGGGGCTGAGCGTTGGTGACGCATAAAAATCCGCACCCTCGGCCAGCACCTGTCGCGTACCGGTCGCCAGATCAATTGCCACCAGGCGATGCCGATCCTGCTGCTCTTCAACCGCCAATACCCGGCCAGCGGCGAATTGCAGATCGCCGTAGCGGCAGTCAGTCGACGTCAGCGCGACCGGCTCGCCATCCAGCGCCTGCCGATACATCTGCTGATCCGCTTCATTGACGAAAACCACCCCGTCAGGCGTCAGACAAAACGCACCACCGCCATATTCGTACACGCGGCTACGCACGCTGAAGCCGTCCGGCGTCAGACGTTTCGCTGCGCCATCGCGCCAATGCCAGATCCGGCATGCGGCATCCTCGGGGCGGTATTCATTCCAGAACAAACCATCGGCGCCGAGCTGCAGTTCGGCGAAGTCGGTCCCGGCGGCGACGGCCTGGGCGGCGCTGAAAGGCTCAGCCCTTGGCGATGAGGCGTGAGTTTCGTTCATTGCGAAAGGCCAATTGTTCGATGGTTTGAGTGGCGCTCTCGGCTTCTTCGCGGGCCTTGAGGATCACGCCGTGATGTTCGGACTTGCTGCACACCGGGTCGGCATTACTGGCGTCGCCGGTGAGCATGAACGCCTGGCAGCGGCAGCCGCCGAAGTCTTTTTCTTTCTCGTCGCAAGAGCGGCAGGGCTCGGGCATCCAGTCGTAACCGCGAAAACGGTTGAAGCCGAACGAGTCATACCAGATGTGTTGCATGCTGTGATCGCGCACGTTGGGAAACTGCACAGGCATCTGGCGGGCACCATGGCAGGGCAGGGCGGTGCCGTCCGGCGTGACGGTCAGGAAGATGCTGCCCCAGCCGTTCATGCAGGCTTTCGGGCGTTCTTCGTAGTAGTCCGGGGTGACAAAGATCAGCTTGCACGGATGCCCTTCGGCTTCCAGCCTGGCCCGGTATTCGTTGGTGATGCGTTCGGCGCGCACCAGTTGCTCCTTGGTGGGCAGCAGGCCAACACGGTTGAGCTGCGCCCAGCCGTAGAACTGGCAAGTGGCGAGTTCGACGAAGTCGGCCTCCAGCGCAATGCACAACTCGATGATGCGGTCGATCTTGTCGATGTTGTGCCGATGGGTGACGAAGTTCAGCACCATCGGATAGCCGTGGGCCTTCACCGCACGAGCCATTTCCAGCTTCTGCGCAAAGGCCTTTTTCGAGCCGGCGAGCAGGTTGTTCACTTGCTCGTCGCTGGCCTGAAAACTGATCTGGATGTGGTCGAGCCCGGCCTTTTTGAAGTCGCTGATTTTCTGCTCGGTCAGGCCAATGCCGGAGGTGATCAGGTTGGTGTAGAAACCCAACTGCCGCGCTTCACGGATAAGTTCGGCCAAGTCCTGACGCACCAGCGGTTCGCCGCCGGAAAAGCCCAATTGCGCCGCGCCCATCTCCCGCGCTTCGCGGAACACCTTGATCCATTGCTCGGTGGTCAGCTCTTTGCCCTGCTCGGCGAAATCCAGCGGATTGGAGCAGTACGGGCATTGCAGCGGGCAGCGGTAGGTCAGCTCGGCGAGCAGCCACAGCGGCAGGCCGACTTGCGGTTTGGCCGGCAGATCAGCCAAGGGTGAGCCAGTGTTGCTCACGGGCAACCTCCATGAATTGCTCGACGTCGTCACCGAGCTCGGGCACGCCGGGGAACTGCTTGTCGAGTTCGGCAATGATTGCCGCGACATCGCGTTCGCCATCAATCAGGCCGCCGATCAGCGCGGCCGTTTCGTTGAGCTTGATCATGCCTTCCGGGTACAGCAAGACATGGCCCTTCTGCGCCGGTTCGTACTGGAAGCGATAGCCCGGGCGCCAGCTCGGCACTTTGCTGCGGTCGAAATTCATAAGGTGATTCCTTTATGCCAGACCCGTTGTTCGGTCACGCTGTGATACGGCGGACGGTTCAGTTCATAGGCCATGCTCATGGCATCGAGCATGCTCCAAAGAATGTCCAGTTTGAACTGGAGAATTTCCAGCATGCGCTCCTGGCCTTCGCGGGTCTTGTAATGCTCAAGAGTGATCGCCAGCCCATGCTCGACGTCACGCCGCGCCTGACCGAGACGGGTGCGGAAGTACTCGTAGCCGGCCGGGTCGATCCACGGGTAATGCTGCGGCCAGCTGTCGAGGCGCGACTGGTGAATCTGCGGCGCGAACAATTCGGTCAGCGAACTGCTGGCGGCTTCCTGCCAACTGGCGCGACGGGCGAAGTTGACGTAGGCATCGACGGCGAAACGCACGCCGGGCAGCACCAGCTCCTGAGAACGCAATTGGTCCGGGTCGAGGCCAACAGCCTGTCCCAGACGCAGCCAGGCTTCGATGCCGCCATCTTCACCGGGTGCGCCGTCGTGGTCGAGCAGGCGCTGAATCCACTCGCGGCGGATTTCCCGATCCGGGCAATTGGCGAGGATCGCTGCGTCCTTCAGGGGAATGTTCACCTGATAGTAGAAGCGGTTGGCGACCCAGCCCTGAATCTGCTCGCGGGTCGCGCGGCCTTCGTACATCGCCACGTGGTACGGGTGGTAGATGTGGTAATAGGCGCCTTTGGCGCGCAGGGCCGCTTCGAATTCGGTGGGGGACAGCGGGGTGTCGGTCATGTCTGTTCTCCGGGAACAACCCTGGAAATCTCTGGTGTCTGTGCTGGCCTCTTCGCGAGCAGGCTCGCTCCCACAGTTGATCGCATTCCAATGTGGGAGCGAGCCTGCTCGCGATAGACCGCGCAGCGGTCTCGATTGCTTAAAGCACGATACTCATGCCATCAAACGCCACTTCAACATTACGCCGCACCAGCTCCGCACGCTCCGGGGAATCCTCGTCGAGGATCGGGTTGGTGTTGTTGATGTGGATAAGTACCTTGCGCTGCTCGGGCAACTGCTCCAGCACTTCCAGCATGCCGCCGGGGCCGTTCTGCGCCAGGTGGCCCATCTCGCGACCGGTGCGGGTGCCGACGCCACGGCGCTGCATTTCATCGTCATCCCACAGCGTGCCGTCGACCAGCAGGCAATCACTGCCCGCCATGATTTCCAGCAGCGGCGCATCGACCTTGCCCAGCCCTGGCGCGTAGAACAGCTTGCCGCCCGTGTTGAGGTCTTCAACGATCAAACCGATGTTGTCGCCCGGATGCGGATCGAAACGGTGCGGCGAATACGGCGGCGCGGCGCTGCGCAACGGCAACGGTGTGAAACGCAGGTTAGGGCAGGCCGCTACGGTGAAGCTCTGGTCGAGCTCGATACGGTTCCAGTCCAGCCCGCCGTTCCAGTGGGTGAGCATCTTGAACAGGGGAAAACCGGTGCTCAGGTCTTCGTGAACCATGTCCGTGCACCAGACCTGATGCGGGCAGCCTTCGCGCAGGCTGAGCAGGCCGGTGGTGTGGTCGATCTGGCTGTCCATCAGGATGATCGCGCTGATGCCGGTGTCGCGCAGGGCGCGGCCTGGTTGCATCGGGGCGAAGCTTTGCAGTTGCGCGCGGATGTCCGGCGAGGCATTGCACAGCACCCAGTTCACGCCGTCATCGGAAATGGCGATGGACGATTGGGTGCGGGCCTTGGCGTTCAGGCTGCCGTCGCGAAAGCCTGCGCAGTTGACGCAGTTGCAGTTCCACTGCGGAAAACCGCCACCGGCGGCCGAACCCAGAATCTGGACGAACATGAACGCTCCATCATTTCAACGCGGAAAATAAAACGCCTCGGCGAGCCGAGGCGTTGCACTGCGATTCTGCGTAAGCAGAACTCAGCGGCTGGCGAAGTACATGGTGACTTCGAAGCCGATACGCAGGTCGGTGTAAGCAGGTTTGGTCCAGGCCATGAGATGTCTCCTTCTGAGGGTTGGGATAGCGCTATCCATAGGTATAGTCCACGGCAGCGCGGTGATGTTCCAATTAGTTAGGCGGCTATGTTACTCAAAATTTCAACGGCGTGACCCGTGAATCTTTGAGAAAGCTCCTTGCAGCCTCGGTAATGATCAGTTTGTCGCTTGCCACGGCGCGTCCGGCATCGATTCATTGGCCAGGCAATGCCAGCCGCCCTCGGCGTTGATCAGACGCTGTGCAGCATCGAGTAAAGCCTCGCGATTCAGCTGCTGGATCGCCGCGACCAACTGCTCACGATAATCCGACGAATGGCCAGCGAGTTTGCCCTGCCACAGCAGCTCGGCAGCATCCTTCGTGGACAGCGTGGCGTCGTCGAACTGATCGGCGAGGCTTTGGCGCTGTTGCTTGAGGCTTGCGTCATCGAGCGTTTCGATCAACGCGGGGATGTTTTTGAGGAACTCTTGAATGTATTCGAGCAACTCGGCGGCCGAAGTCGTCGGCGATTGCACGCCAAAGACAATCGCGGTCCTGCCGTGCAATTGACGCAGCGCGCTGAACACGGCGTACCCCAATTGCAATTCGACACGCAGGCGCTGGTAAAAAGGCGTCTGGCACACCTGAGCCAGAAGGCGCCATGCAGCTTCATCAGCGATGTCGCGGCTGGCAGTCGGGCAGACCAGCAGCAAGGCGTGTTCGCTGGAGGCTGTGTTGATCTGGCTCCATTGATACTGGCCTTGTGTGGTTGGCATGACCGGTAGCTGAGTGTCCGGTGTGCCGGGAATGCGGCTCAGCGCCAGGCCCAAGGCTGATTGCGTTTGTTGGTTAAGGCCTAGAGCGAGGCCGTCCCAGCGCGAAGTTTTCCACAGCTGATTGGCGTCATCGCTGGTTTCAATCGTGGGCAGGCATTTCTCTGGCAACGCTTCGAGTAGTTGGCGGATCGGCATCGACGGTATCTGCACCGCGTCGCGCGGCGAATCGGCGTCGATCATCGTCAGACATTTCAGCGCATGCTCGAGGATGCTGGGCATCGGTTCCTGTAGTCCGGTCATTTTCAGCAGGCATTGGTTACCTGCGGCGCTGAAAGACAAGTCCACTCCGGCTTCGGACGCATCCTGTCGGGTCTGGCGCAGACTTCGCTGCAATCTTGCGCGCAGATCGGCGCTGGCCGCCGTCTCGACCTGCCAGCGCAGGTAAATCGCGCCCTCATCGCTGTTGTCCGGCAGGGCCAGGCTGAACTGCATCGGCGATCGCTCGCGACGACTGCGCGAGCGATCCTGGGCGAAGGTGCGCAGGCCACGGTGGGCGCTGGTCTGGCCGCGAATCAGCCCGGCGTTGGCCAGCGGTTCACTGGCGCGCAAGAAAGGGTTGGCGGCGGGCAGATGCCAATGATCGCTGAAGTTATCCACAACGCCGATCTCGCAAAGGATGTGCTCAAGTGCGGTAGCGCCGGATTCGGACAGGCCGAATGCTTGCTGCTCGAGATCGAGCCGTGCCAGTTGCAAAGCGCCGCTGACTTGCTGCTGGCGCTGAAGCAGGGCGGCGTATTCCTCGCGCAACGGCTTCCAGTCCTGACGGGCGAAGAAGCTCAGCCAATCCAGCAGGTGTTCGCGAATGGTATCCAGGCGGTCGCCGCCAGCATTGAATTGAAGATGCAGCAGCGCTTGGCCGGCGAACTGGTAAAGCGGCGTGGCTTTCAGGCTGTCAGCCAGATTCTGTTGATGCAGGTATGCGAGCAATCCACCAGGTTTTGCGCTTTTCAACCAATGACAGAGAAAAGCCATCGCCTCGGCGGATGACTCGGGCAACGCGTCGAAAGCAAATAACAGGTTCGTGTGAGCGCCGACCTGTTGATAACTTTTCACTGCCAACGGTGGCGGTGCGGCCTGGGCAACTTTATCCCCAACCGGCAACACCGCTGCGAATTGCTGCGCCAGCTCCCGAAGCTCATCGATACTTTGCGGCCCGACCAGACTGAGGGTCATTTGCCCGGTTCGATAAAAGCGCTGATAGAAGTCTTGCAGCGCCGACTGAAACCCAGGCGATTCGACCTGCAAGCTGTCCCGATTGCCCGCATGAAAACCGCGCAACGGATGCTCCGCTGGCAAACCTTCATACAAGGCAAAATGCTGCTGCGCTGTCGGATCCTGCGACCAGGCGACGAATTCGGCCTGCAGCACTTCCCGTTCGCGCAGTTGATCGTCCAGATTCATACGTGGCCGGGCGAGCATGTCTGACAGACGCTCGAGCCCCGCGCTGAAGGACGGCACGGGCAGCTCGAAGAAAAAGTCCGTGGTGCGCTCACGGGTGCTGGCATTCACTTGGCCGCCGTGACGTTGCACGTAGGCCATCAGCCCTTCGTCTGTGGGAAAACGCTCGGTGCCGAGAAACAGCAAGTGCTCGAGAAAATGCGCCAGCCCCGGCCATGCCAACGGCACGTCATGGCTGCCGGCCGCCACGCGCAACGCGGCAGCGCTGCGCTTGAGACCGGGCACGTGGCGCAGGGTCACGCGCAGGCCGTTGGCCAGGGTTTCAGAGTGGGGGCGGGGATGAGTCGGCGCAGGCATGGGCACTTCCAGAACAGTGAAGTGCCCATGCTAGCGGATTAGCGGCGGTTGAGCGCGCCGTAAAGCTCCGGGCGGCGATCGCTGAGATAGCGATTGGCCTGACGTGAGTCGTTCATCAATTGGCGGTCCAGTTCACCGACGATCAACGCTTCGTCCAGACCTGCCAGGGCGATGCGGCTGCCGTCCGGCGCGGCAATGCTGCTTTGCCCACAGTACTGAATATCGCCTTCATGGCCGCAGTAATTGGCATAAGCCACGTAGCACTGGTTTTCGAAGGCGCGGGCACGCACGGTGACATCGGCGACGAAGTCGAACGGAATCATGTTGGCCGTAGGCACCACGATCAGCTCGGCGCCGGCCAAGGCCAGGCGCCGCGCGTTTTCCGGAAACTCCAGGTCGTAGCAGATCAGGAAGCCGAGCTTCCAGCCGTTCAATTCAACCACCGGCAAGTCGGAGTCACCGGGGCTGAACATCGATCGGTCGAGGTCGCCGAACAGATGTGACTTGCGGTAATTGCACAGGCGCTCGCCGTGGGCGTCGATCAGTTGCACGGCGTTGTAGATCTGACCGTCGGCGGTGCGCTCCGGATAACCGTAAACGATCGCCAGACCCGCAGCCTTGGCAATCCGGCCGATCTGCTGCGCCCATTCACCGTTGTAGACCTCGGCCAGCGTGCTCACCGCTTCGGCGCCGATGTTGTAACCGGTCATGAACATCTCCGGCAGCACCAGCAGGTCGGCGCCCTTGGCCTCCATCGCTACTTGATGCAGGCGATGCAGGTTGGCGGCGGGGTTCAGTGGCAGCGGTGGACATTGGTAAACGGCTACGCGCATCGGGGAATCCTCTTACTCGGGCAGGGCGATAGGGCCGATGTCTTTGAACACATCACCCGGTCCCGGGTTCTCTTTATGTGTGGAGCCGCCGAAATGTTTCATGATGCCCCACACCGCGTTGAGCGAAGTCTGCACTGCGCCTTCGACCCACGCCGGTGTCCACGACACGTCGTCGCCGGCGATGAAAATCCCGCGCTGCTCGGCCGGCATGTCGTCCTGCATGAAGTGCGCGTACATGCGCTGGTTGTAGCGGTAATGGCCGGGCAGGGCGCCTTTGAAGGCACCGAGGAAATACGGATCGGCTTCCCACGACACGGTGATCGGGTCGCCGATGATCCGCGCGGCGATGTCTACTTTCGGGTAGATCTTTTTCAGCGCGTTCAACGCCAGCTCAACGCGTTTTTCCACCGGATGCGGGAGCATTTTCAACGCGTCGCTCATCCACGAGTAAGACAGGCAGATCACCCCCGGCTTGTCGTCGCCGTTGTCGAACAGATAGGTGCCACGGGTCAGGCGATCGGTGAGGGTCATGCTCATCACGTCGCGGCCGGTCTCCGGATCCTTGTCTTTCCAGAATGGCCGGTCGACCATCACGAAGGTTTTCGACGACTGCATGTAGCGCGTGCGGTCGAGGGCCATCCACATCTTCTGCGAGAACAAGGTTTCATCGCATTCGATCTGAGTGGTCAGCAGCCAGCTCTGGCAGGTTGTCAGGACGGCGGCGTATTCGCGGGTGTCACCGTTGTTGTCGGTAACGGCGAAACGGCCCTCCGGTGCATGAGCAATTTTCTTCACACCGGAACGCGGCGCGCCACGGTGCAGGGATTTCAGGCTGGTGCCGGCCGGCCAGTGCACGCAGCGCTCCGGCACATGGCGCCAGATGCCCTGCGGCACCTGCTCGACGCCACCGACCACCAGGTGCTGGTGATCGTCGCAATTGGTCATTACCACGCGGAAGATTTCCAGCATTGAATTGGGAAAGTCCGAATCCCAGCCGCCGGTGCCGAAACCGACCTGGCCGAATACTTCACGGTGCTGGAACGACAATTTGGCGAAGGCTTTCGAGGTGGCGACGAAGTCGTAAAAAGTCCGGTCGTCCCACAGCGGCACCAATTTGTTCCACAGCTCTTTCAGGCGCGGCACATCGCGATCACGGATGGCTTGCTGGATGTCGGAGAACTGCGAACCGGCTTCCAGCGCATCTGCCCAGGCGTCAGCCACTTCCTGAAACAATGCAGGAAGATCCTTCAGGCTTTCGGCGTAATAGGTTTCGCCTTCCAGATCGATCACGGTGCTGCCAGAAGCGCCGGTCAACGGGTTGGGAAAAGGCTTGGTTTCGAGGCCGAGCTTGTCGACGTAGTGGTAGAACGCTGTGGAGGACACCGGAAAGCGCATGCCACCGAGCTCGGCGACGATGGCATCGGTGCCGTTGAAGGCCTGCGAGCGCAGACGACCACCGAGTTTCGACGCCTCGTACACCACCGGCTTCAAACCGAGTTTCATCAGTTCATACGCAGCCACCAGACCGGCAATACCCGCGCCGACAATCGCCACCTCAGCGCCATGGTGCTGCTCGGGAATGCTCCCCAGGCCGGCGGGATGCTCGATCCAGTCGTCAAACGCGAACGGAAAGTCCGGACCGAAAATGGTGACTGGTTTTTTTCCGTCTGCAGGATGGCGATTGTTCTTGTTCATGGCTGACCTTATTGGCGACCCGACGCAGGATTCGCGTCTGAGTATAGGAAAAGATGCCAGCCATTCTAGGGAGCGTGGAGCGCGTTAATAAGAAGCAATGTGTCGTCGTTTTGCCTGATTGTTGTGCAGACTGACGATTGCGGGCTGCATACCGACCAAAAAAGTGGGAGCGAGCCCGCTCGTGAAGCGGCTCAGCCAGAATGCCCGGCCAATGCTCAGACCGGCTGCCCGCGATCAATCTTGCTGCTCAGAATGATCGAAGTCGTAGTTTTCTCCACCCCATCGACGCTGCCAATCTGATCCAGCAACTGATCCAACTGCTCCGGCGAATCGGTGCGCAACCACGCCACATAATCAAACTCGCCACTCACCGCACACAGCTGCTGCACCTGCGCCATCGCACTCAAGCGCCGCAGCACGTCCTTGCCGGAACGCGGCTGCACCTTGATCCCGACGTAGGCTTGCAAGCCACCATCGACCACACGCTGACCCAAGCGCACACCATAACCGGTGATTACCTTGGCCTTTTCCAGGCGTGCCAGACGCGACGTCACCGTCGTGCGAGCAATGCCCAGTTGACGGGCGAGCATGGCCACGCTTTCGCGGGCGTTGATTTGCAGCGCGGCGATTAGCTGGCGGTCGATTTCGTCGAGGATGGGTTGGCGGGTGTCTGGCAAGGGGGACTCCGGTGGCATGGGCGATGAGATTGCCGATGGTACAGGGTCAAGCGCATTGGGGCATATTTGGAACCTATCGCTCGAAGGGAGGGATAACGGCTGTGACGGTTGCTCTTGTCAGGTTCAAGGGCTATGATCGGTACGTCAGCACAGACCGGAACTTTGCAAGCAAAGGGTGTTGATTTCGGTGGCGCAAGCCACTCCTAGCCAGTGAGCGGGATAAGCGGGAAACCGTAAAAGGACAGGCCGATATTTCAGATTTACAGAAAGCCCCGTTGCGCAAGCATCGGGGCTTTTTGCTTTCTCTCACACGGATTTCCCCGCGTTACGCATTTCCAGAATGTAGCGGACGTTATGTGGTTTTCCTTTCGGCAGCTTCGAGCGTCCCCATTCAGCGACCTCGTAGGCGGAAATAATCCGGAGTTTGAGAAAGTTCGTTGTATTTTGCGGCTTGCTGATCGAAAAAAAGACCGCGTAGTCATGCAAATCAAGGCAGTAATAGCGCTGACTGTTTTCGACGTAGAAGGGCACAGCCAAGCCTTTAAAAAAGCGTTTTTGCAGGTAGTCCGTGATCTGGCTGCTGTAGTAGTGGCGGTCTGCACAAAAATACCGGACTTCTCCTCTGTGTCTTAGTGGCAGGCCGTGACCTTTGTCATCGGTAAAACAGTGGAACCCGAATTCAAACCTGACGACAAGCTGCTGCTCCGCCACTTCAAATGTCTGTTCAAAAGGCTGTAGATGCGCCATGCAATATCTGCGTCCGCCAATAATCAGGTCTTTCCATTCCATTGTTACTGTCGCCGGACGTATTGATTTCTAGGGATTTCCAAGCCCGGTCGCTGATAAGCAGCGACGTCTCGAGAGTATCCCTGCGAAGACATCATCAACAGATGTCTAACCGCTCAAAACCGCAGCTTAGGATCTTTCCTACAGCTCTGGTTAGGTCTTCCGAACATTGCGCCCGTCGAGACGAAACCCAGCCACTCGCCCACAAAAAAGCCGCGCATTCAGCGCGGCTTTTCAATTTGGTGGGCCCACACGGACTCGAACCGTGGACCAAAGGATTATGAGTCCTCTGCTCTAACCAACTGAGCTATAGGCCCTCAGTAGGCCGCGGATTATAGCGACGGTTTCGCGGCTGTGCTATCCGAAAAATCCGATACGGTTACATGCAGAAACGTCGCGGCGAATTCCTCCGGGGGCAGCGGCAGGCTGACGATGTAGCCCTGGATCTGTTCACAACCTTCTGCGGCGAGGAATTGTTGTTGCGCCTGTGTTTCCACGCCTTCGGCAATCACGGTGAATTGCATGCTGCGACCGAGCGCGATGATGGCGCGTACGATCGCTGCGTCGTGGGGGTCGTCAGGCAGTCCGCGGACGAAGGATTGATCAATCTTGAGGATGTCCAGCGGCAGGCGTTTGAGGTAGCTGAGCGAGGAGTAGCCGGTGCCGAAGTCGTCGATCGCCAGTTGCACGCCGAGGTGTTTGAGTTGGTGCAGCACCGCCAGCGCCTCTTCGGCCTGACTCATGATGAAATTCTCGGTAATTTCCAGTTGCAGTAAATCCGGCCTGAGGCGGTTGTCCTTGAGCAGTTGTTCGATGCGCACCAACAGGTTGGGCTGACGCAATTGCGCACCGGCGAGGTTTACCGAAAGCGGCCCCAACGGTTGGTAGATCTCGTTCCACTCGAACATCTGCCGGCAAGCAGTCTCCAGCACCCAGTCACCGATCTGCAGGATCATGCCGTTTTCTTCCGCCAACGGAATGAAATGCTCGGGCGGAACGTCGCCGAAGGTCGGGTGGCGCCAGCGAATCAGCGCCTCTGCGCCGACCAGACTGTGATCGACCAGGCTGATTTTCGGTTGGTAATAGAGAAACAGCTCATCGCGCTCGATGGCGCGGCGCAGTTCGTGTTCCAGCGCTATGCGCTCGCTGGCCTGGGCGGTGAGGTCGCGGGTGTAGCTTTCGACGCGGTTGCGTCCTTTGGCTTTGGAGCGGTACATCGCCGCGTCGGCGTTTTTCACCAGCGTGGCCACGTCGCAACCGTCGCGGGGATAGAGGCTGGTGCCGATGCTGGCGCTGATAAAGAACTCGTGTTCGCCGGCCTGGAACGGCGCGCCGAAGCAGTTGAGCAGTTTCGTCGCGATGTTGTCGGCGTCGCTGGCTTGCTGCAAGCCCGGCAACAGGATGATGAACTCGTCGCCGCCCAACCGTGCGACCGTGTCGATATCGCGCAGTTGCTCTTTCAAGCGCACGGCGATGCCCTTGAGCAACAGGTCGCCGACCGGGTGGCCGAGGCTGTCGTTGATATGTTTGAAGCGGTCGAGATCGAGAAACAGCACCGCGCCCTGGCCGCCATTTTCCTGCTGGCTGGTCAGGGCCATCTGCAGGCGGCTCTCGAACAAGGTGCGGTTTGGCAAACCGGTGAGCGGGTCGTGGTGGGCCTGATAATCGAGTTTGGCCTGGGCGTGCTTGAGGCTGGAAATATCGGCGAACACCGCGACGAAGTGAGTGATGAACTTGTCGCGATTGCGCACCGCGCTGATCGTCAGCCAGCTCGGGTACAGCTCGCCGTTCTTGCGCCGGTTGGAAATCTCGCCTTGCCAGTGGCCCTCATCGGTCAATTGATGCCACATCGCTGCGTAGAAAGCGCTGTCATGCAGCCCTGACGCCAGCAAGCGTGGCGTGTGGCCCAGCGCTTCACTTTCGCTGTAACCGGTGATTTCGGTGAAAGCACGATTGACGGCGCTGATGTGTTGTTGAGTATCGGTGATCAATACGCCCTCGGCGGTGCTCTCGAAAACGGTGGCGGCCTGCTGCAGTTTTTCCTGCATGAGATGGCGTTCGGTGATGTCGCGGGCGATGGTCAGCATGCAATCCTCGTCGCCAATCGGCAGCGGTCGACTGGACACTTCGCACAGGCGAATCTGCCCGTCGCTGCGACGGATGTGGCAAGTGAAGTCGCGGACGAAACCGTCGCGTTGCAGCAGGTCGAGCATCTGTTTGCGTTCGTTGAGGTTGACCCATATACCCAGATCCAGCGTCGAACGATCCACCGACATGGCGCTGTTGAAACCGGTGATGCGGCTGAAACCTTCGTTGACCTCCAGCAGCAGGCCGTCGCTCTGGCGTGACAGCAGCAGGCCGTCGGGCGACGCATGGAAAGCCTTGGCGAATTTTTCTTCAGAAGTTTGCAGTTGCTGTTGGGTTTCCTTGAGCTGGCTGATGTCGCGCACCACGACTACCAGCGCCGGCGTGGTATCGAGGTCGAAAGGCTCGGCGGAAATCAGCCCGGTGAACAACTGGCCGTTGTTGCGGCGAAAGGGCATTTCCAGATTACGGATACTGCCGGCCTGCAAACGCTGCAAGAGGCCCGGCCCGACGCCGGGGATGCCCCAGATATTGAGGTTGGTGGCGGTCTGGCCGATCACGTCCTCGGCCCTGAGGCCGATCTGCTCCTCGAAGGCCTCGTTGACCTCCAGCAGGCAGCCGTCGGACAGGCGTGCAATCACCAGAATGTCCGGGCATTGCTCGAACACCGAAGCGAACTTCTGCTCGGACAGCCGTAGCGCTTCTTCGGTGCGTTTGATTTCGCTGATATCGATCATCAACCCGCGCATCACCGGTTCGTGGCCATGCTCGATCAGGCTGACAATGTCGCGTACCCACAGGCAGCGGCCGTCGGCGGTGATTACGCGATAGTCGACGATGTGATCGCGGCCCTGGCGCAGCGCTTCCCTGCAATAGTTCTGCGTGCGGGTCAGGTCGGCCGGGTGAATGATGTTGTGCCAGAAACCCGGAATCAGCCAGTGAGACTGTGGATACCCGAGCAAGTCTTCAGCATGGGGCGAAACATAGCTGTAGGTGAAGTCGCTCATCCGCGCTTCCCAGGCGATGGCTGACAAGCTCTCCACCAGGCCGCGGTAGTGATATTCGCTGCTGCGCAATTCCTGCTCAAGGTCGATGCGCCGGCTGATTTCCGAGCTCAGGCGGCGGTTGATGCGAATCACCACGGCGAGGATCGTCATCAGCAGCACCAGACCGGGCAGACCGTACATCAGCAGGTCCGACCAGAACGTGCGGTGGTCGAGCACATTACCGACCCAATGTTCCTGGATGCTGCTGATTTCCGCCGGCGTCATGTCGGCAAGAACTTTATCGAGAATGCCCACCAACATCTTGTTGTCGCGGGGCACGGCCATCGCCAGTTGATAGCGATACGGTGTCTCGCCACTGACGTAAAGTCCGTCGAGCTTGAGCTGGCGCAGGCTCCACACGCTGGAAGCGAGATCGCCAACTACCGCGTCCACTTCATCGGTCGCCAGAGCTTGCAGCGCCGAGCTGACATTGGGCATGGCGACCAGATTCAGATCGGGGTGGTGAGTGCGCAGCAGTTCGTGGGGGGCGTAGTTTTCCACCACGGCGATTTTCAGACCGTAGAGGTCGTCGAGTTTGCGCGGCTGGGCACCGCCGACATGGGCAAGGATGACGATCGGGAAGTCCAGGTACGGCCGGGTAAATGCCAGGTAATTCTGGCGCTCCGGCGTGGACATGATTCCCGGCAGCAAATCGATCTTGCCTTTTTTCACCTGCTCCAGCACCACCGTCCAGCTTGCTGGTTCGATGGGCGTCAGCTTGATCGCCAGGCGCTGGCGAATCACGTCGATATAGTCAGCGGCGAGACCCTGATAGCGGTTCTGATCGTCACGAAATTCGAAGGGCGGCCACGACGCGTCGACACCCAGGCGCAAGTCAGGGTGAGCCGCCAGCCAGCTGCGTTCCTCATCGGTGAGAGTCAGCGCGTCAGCCGTGGCGGTGCAGATCATCAATGACAGCAGAAACAGCACGGGCGCCAGTCTGGGCATAACGCTCTCGTCAGGGCTTGGAGTGATTGTTTCGAGTGTAGACGGGGTACGCGGCGGGGAGGGCGGAGCGGGGAATTTAATCTGCCATAAAACAAAACCCCCGGCCTGGGCCGGGGGTTCTGGTATCACTCGTCGAGGAAGGAGCGCAGATGCTCGCTTCGCGTCGGGTGGCGCAGCTTGCGCAGCGCCTTGGCTTCGATCTGACGGATCCGCTCACGCGTTACGTCAAACTGCTTGCCCACTTCTTCGAGCGTATGGTCGGTGTTCATGTCGATACCGAAACGCATGCGCAGTACCTTGGCTTCACGGGCAGTGAGGCCGGACAGCACTTCGCGAGTCGCTTCCTTCAGGCTTTCCACCGTGGCGACATCGATTGGCGACTGCATGGTCGAGTCTTCGATGAAGTCGCCCAGATGGGAGTCTTCGTCATCACCGATCGGGGTTTCCATGGAGATCGGCTCTTTGGCGATCTTCAGTACCTTGCGGATCTTGTCCTCAGGCATTTCCATGCGTTCGCCCAGCTCTTCCGGAGTCGGTTCGCGACCCATTTCCTGCAGCATCTGCCGGGAAATACGGTTGAGCTTGTTGATCGTCTCGATCATGTGCACCGGAATACGGATGGTGCGGGCCTGGTCGGCGATCGAGCGAGTGATCGCCTGACGGATCCACCAGGTGGCATAAGTCGAGAACTTGTAACCACGACGGTATTCGAACTTGTCCACCGCCTTCATCAGACCGATGTTGCCTTCCTGGATCAGATCGAGGAATTGCAGGCCGCGGTTGGTGTACTTCTTGGCGATCGAGATCACCAGACGCAGGTTGGCTTCAACCATCTCTTTCTTCGCGCGGCGGGCCTTGGCCTCCCCGATCGACATGCGACGGTTGATGTCCTTGATTTCTGCGATGGTCAGGCCGGTCTCGGTTTCCAGCGCAATCAGCTTCTGCTGGCAACGGATGATGTCCGGCTGCACGCGACCGATGGCTTCGGCGTACTTGCTCTTGCCTTTGGCCAGGGCGTCGGACCAGCTTTCGTCGACTTCGTTGCCCGGGAACTGACGCAGGAAATCGGCGCGTGGCATACGTGCATCACGTACGCACAGCTGCATGATCGCGCGCTCTTGCTGACGCAGACGATCCAAAGCACTACGTACACGCTCGACCAGGGCTTCGAATTGCTTCGGCACCAGTTTGATCGGCATGAACAGCTCGGCCAGGGCCAGCAACTCGGCAACCGCTGCCTTATTGTGACGACCGTGCTTTTTCAGGGCCTTGCGGGTGATTTCCATCTGGTCGGCGACGGCGCCGAAGCGCTGCGCAGCGATGACCGGATCCGGACCGCTTTCGGCTTCTTCTTCGTCATCGGAAGATTCGGCATCATCGTCATCGGTATCGTCGTCGGCCTTGACGGCTTTCGGGTCAACCGGCGGCGGCACTTCTGCCGCAGGCGGCGCAATGCCGTCGTCCGGGTCGATATAACCGCTCAGGACGTCGGACAGGCGACCACCTTCGGTGGTGACGCGGGTGTACTCGGAGAGAATGTGGTCAACCGTGCCAGGGAAGTGCGCAATTGCGCTCATCACTTCACGAATGCCTTCTTCGATCCGCTTGGCGATTTCGATTTCGCCTTCACGGGTCAGAAGCTCGACCGTACCCATTTCACGCATGTACATGCGCACCGGGTCAGTGGTGCGACCGATATCGGTCTCCACCGCCGCCAACGCAGCGGCTGCTTCTTCCGCAGCGGCCTCGTCGGTATCGGCGTCGGCCAACATAAGGGCGTCCGCATCCGGAGCACTCTCGTGTACGGGGATCCCCATGTCGTTAATCATGCGGATGATGTCTTCCACCTGCTCCGGATCTGAAATATCCTCGGGCAGGTGGTCGTTGACCTCGGCGTAAGTCAGATACTTCTGCTCACGACCCAGTTTGATCAACTCAATAATACGAGACTGCTGTTGCGCTTTTCCGGACATAACACCCTATCCACTGAAGGTCTTGGCGGGCAAAAAACAAGCCGAGGATTATACCTGAGCTATGACCTCACGCGCCAGTTGAGGTCGGGTTTGATGCGGAAACATTGCGACTTAAAAGGTCGCGCAGTTGATTTTTCTCTTCGACGCTCAGTTCGCTTTGCCGCGCTTTCCTGAGTAACTGTTCGAGATTTCGCTCGCGTTGGCGGGCGGACAAGCTAGTAATGGTGTCGAAAAACTGTTGTTCAAGGTTATCTCCGTCAATCAACCATTCCTTTTCTGCCAGTGCCTTGAGCAAGCGACCCTGTTCAGTGCCGTGCCATCGCGCGATCAACTGAAATGAGTTTAGCTTGGGATTCTTCTGTACGGCTTCGAGCAGCGCCACAAGCAACTGGGCGTTGGTCTGATTTTCATCGGCAATATGCCCGGCGTCCTCGACGCGCTTGGCCAGTTGCGGATGATGGAGCAATGTTCTCAATGCCGTCAGGGTTGGCGATTCAACGCCAATCGGCGTGCGCGGGCGCTGCTGTTCGCGATCGCCACCACGCTTGCCGTTCTTGTCCCACGGTTTCTTGTCCCACTTCTTGCCGCCGGCGCCGGGTTTCTTCGGCGTCCATTCCTGCTGCGGCGCGTACATGTCCTGTGCCTGTGCCTGCGGCTGATGGTAGTCGCTGTAGTCCGGCATGGCGTCGTAATCGAAGCCCGGATCGTAGGCGGGCGGTGCTTCCTGCGGCGCACTCTGAACCAATTGGCTGACGGTTTCGCTGCTCAGGCCGGTAATCTCGGTCAGGCGCTGACGCATGAGGATGCGCAGGTTCGCTCCCGGCACCTTGTCGATCAATGGTGCGGCGAGGGTGGCCATGTGCGCCTTGCCCTCAAGTGAGCGCGGGTCGGATTCTTCGGTCAGTTGCTGGAAAAAATAATCGGCCAGCGGCTGCGCATGCTGATTGATGCGCGCCTTGAATGCGTCGGTGCCTTCGGCGCGAACCAGGGTGTCCGGGTCTTCGCCTTCGGGCAAAAACAGGAACCGCGCGCGACGACCGTCCTGCAGGCACGGCAGGGTCGCTTCCAGTGCACGCCAGGCTGCGTTGCGGCCGGCCTGGTCGCCGTCGAAGCAGAACAATACGTTCGGCACGACGCGGAACAGGCGTTTCAAATGTTCTTCGCTGGTCGCGGTACCCAGTGTGGCGACGGCATTGCGCAAGCCTTGCTGGGCGAGGGCGATGACGTCCATATAACCCTCGACGACGATGATTTCGTCGAGGTTGCGATTGTTCTTGCGTGCTTCATAAAGGCCGTAGAGTTCCTGGCCTTTATGGAATACCGGGGTTTCCGGTGAGTTCAGGTACTTGGGCTTGTCGTCGCCCAGTACGCGACCGCCGAAGGCGATGATCCGTCCACGGGTGTCGCGGATCGGGAACATCACGCGATCGCGGAAGCGATCATAGCGCTTGCCGGTTTCGGCGTTCTCGATCAGCAGGCCGGCTTCGATCATGGCCTTCTGTTGCAGCGTGTCGCTGCTCAGATGCTTGAGCAGGTTGTCCCAGCCTGGCGGCGCAAAGCCGAGGCCGAAATCCCGAGCGATCTCGCCGGTCAGGCCGCGGCCCTTGAGGTAATCCACCGCAGCCTTGCGCGACGGATGACTCTTGAGTGCCTGCCGGTAAAAATCAGCGGCGGCGGTGAGCAGCGGGTACAGCGGCGAATCGGTCGGCTGACGCGGCTTACGCTCGCGGCCGCTTTCTTCGCGGGGGATTTCCATGCCGGCGGCTTTGGCCAGATCTTCGACGGCCTGGGGGAAGTCCAGGTTGTCGTGATCCATGAGAAAGCCGAGGGCGTTGCCGCCGGCGCCGCAACCGAAGCAGTAATAGAACTGCTTGTCGGGGCTGACGCTGAACGACGGGGTTTTCTCTTTGTGGAACGGGCAGCAGGCGGTGTAGTTCTTGCCGGCCTTCTTCAATTGCACGCGCGAGCTGACCACGTCGACGATGTCGGTGCGGTTCAGCAGGTCGTCAATGAAGCTCTGGGGAATCAGCCCGGCCATGGCGTTCTCGTTGTCTGCGCTGCAATAAATCCGTTGCGACAGGCTGTCGGACGCGGGCCATTGCTGGAAACGCACAAAAAGTGCGGCTCGACCGGTGTCGTCTGCGTGATCGCTGTCGGGAAGTGTATCTGCCGAAAATCCACTGACGTTAGTACCTATCAGTCTTCGACTATTTGAAAGTGTTGCGCTGAATCCGCTGACGGCCGGTTGTCGGCCTCGGATAGCTCAATAAAGCGGGCACGCATGCAGGTGCCTTGGGCTGATCGTCGTAAGAGGAATCAGTGGGTGTGCTCGTCAGTAGCCTTGAAAGGCTCGTCAGAAAAGACGTGCACCGCTGGCAAAAGAGCCAGGCCTGACGCGGTGAAGCAGATTTGTCTCGGTCGCATCGGCGGCGTCGACGGTGAAGCATCAAGCGTTTTACGCAAATGCCATTAGCCCGGCTGAGGGCCGGGCTTAGGCAAGAAGCTTGCTACGAACGTCTGTGGATTAGTACAGACGAACGGCGCGGCGCTGTTCGCGCTGAACTTTCTTGGCGTGACGCTTAACAGCGGCTGCTGCTTTGCGCTTACGCTCAGAAGTTGGCTTCTCGTAAAATTCGCGGCTACGAACTTCAGCCAGTACACCGGCTTTTTCGCAGGAGCGCTTGAAACGACGCAGAGCTACGTCGAAGGGTTCGTTCTCTTTTACTTTGACGGCTGGCATCCAGAGCTACCTTCATTCATTACCGGGGTCAACATCCTCGCGGCAAAAGAGCACTTGAAGACGTCGGTTTTTAAGGGTTGCGGATGTTAACCCCTCATCGCTCGGAATGCAAAGCCTCTGATCGAAAACCGCTGGTCGGGGCATCACGTGGCGACTATTATGCGCGCCTTCGAATTCAGCCTAAACAAGGCGCAAACCCATGCTAGTACTGGGATTAGAAACCTCCTGCGACGAAACCGGCGTCGCATTGTATGACAGTGAACGCGGTCTGCTGGCCGACGCGCTGTTCAGTCAGATCGACCTGCACCGAGTCTATGGCGGTGTAGTGCCGGAGCTGGCCTCGCGTGACCACGTCAAACGCATGCTGCCCTTGATCCGTCAGGTGTTGGCCGAGGCCGACTGTGTGCCGACCGAGATCGACGCAATCGCCTACACCGCAGGTCCTGGCCTGGTCGGCGCGCTGCTGGTCGGTGCCTCCTGCGCGCAGGCGCTGGCGTTTGCCTGGGGCATTCCGGCGCTTGGCGTGCACCACATGGAAGGCCACTTGCTGGCACCGATGCTGGAGCCGAAACCGCCGCAATTCCCGTTCGTCGCTTTGTTGGTTTCCGGTGGCCATACGCAGTTGGTTCAGGTCGACGGCATTGGCCAATACAGCCTGCTCGGCGAGACGCTCGACGATGCGGCCGGTGAAGCCTTCGACAAAACCGCAAAGATGATGGGCCTCAATTACCCCGGTGGGCCGGAAATCGCCAAACTGGCCGAGAAGGGCGTCGCAGGACGTTTCACTTTTCCGCGTCCGATGTGTGATCGCCCAGGTCTGGACTTCAGCTTCAGCGGCTTGAAAACCTTCGCCCTCAACACGTGGCAGCAATGCGTCAGCGCCGGGGACGACGGCGAGCAAGCCCGTTGCGACATCGCGCTGGCATTCCAGCAGGCCGTGGTGGAGACTTTGACCATCAAGTGCAAGCGCGCCCTGAAACAGGCAGGCATGAAGCGGCTGGTGATTGCCGGCGGCGTCAGCGCCAACAAGGCGTTGCGGGTTTCGCTGGAAAAGATGCTCGGCGATATGAAGGGCGATGTGTTCTATGCGCGCCCGGAGTTCTGCACCGACAATGGCGCGATGATCGCGTTTGCCGGTTGTCAGCGCCTGAAGGCTGGTCAGCAGGAAAGTCTGGCAATCACCGTGCAGGCACGCTGGCCAATGGAGCAGTTGTCGGCGCTGTAATGAGCGGCGCTCATGAACGGCAGTCAGAAATGCCGTTCGCGCCCGGCAAACAGGTCGCGTAGATTGCCGCGATGGCGCCAGACAATCAGCAAGGTCAGCGCGCTCATTGGCAGCAAGGCTTCCGGCTCTTGCCAGGCCAGCAACGGCAGGGTCAGTGGCGTGGCAATCAGCGCCGCCAGCGAGCTGGTGCGGGTCAGGTAGAACGTCAGTAGCCAGGCACATACGGCCAGCAGTGCGGCGGGTGGATACAGGCCGAGCAGCATGCCGGCGGCAGTGGCAACGCCTTTGCCGCCGCGGAAGCGAAAGTACAAAGGGAACAGGTGACCGATCACGGCGCACACGCCAATCCAGGCCTGATCCTGCAGTGAAAGACCCGCGCTCGAGGCGATCAGCACCGGCAGCAGGCCTTTGCACAGATCACCGAGCAGGGTCAGGATCGCCAGTTTGCGACCGGCCAGGCGCAGCATGTTGGTGGCGCCGGCATTACCCGAGCCACTCATTCGCGGATCCGGATTTCCGGTCAGGCGGCTGAGCAAAATGGCGAAGGACAGCGAGCCGAGCAGGTAGGCGAGAATCGCCAGTAACCAAAACATGCTAACTATTCCGGGCGAGGACGCCCTGATTCTAACGGCGCATCGCGCCCTTGTCGTGCAGCGGAGAGAAGTGCTTGGACAGAGTGTTTATCGAGGGCCTGGAAGTTGACACCGTGATCGGTGCCTACGACTGGGAGCGGGGCATCCGTCAGTGCCTGCGTCTTGATCTGAGCTTCGCCTGGGACAATCGCCCGGCCGCCGCCGGTGACGACCTGACCCTGGCGCTCGATTACGCCAGTGTTTCCACGCGCATTCAGGCCTTTGCCGAGCAGGCGCAGTTCCAACTGGTCGAAACCTTTGCCGAGCGTCTGGTTGAAGTGCTGATGGCCGAATTCAAGATCACTTGGGTGCGACTGAAACTGACCAAGCCGGGCGCGGTGCCGGCGGCCAAGGGTGGTGTGGGTGTGGAGATCGAGCGCGGATGTCGCTGACTCAGGTCTATCTCGGGCTCGGTAGCAATATCGAGCGCGAAACCCATTTGCGCGCAGGTCTCGATGCGCTGGCCACGTTCCTGGTGGATATCCGTTGTTCGGCGGTGTTCGAGAGCCAGCCGGTGGGCATCAAGAGCGGGCCGTTCTTCAATTTCGTGGTCTCGGCCTACACCGATCTGCCGTTAATGGAGCTTGATCGCCGCTTGAAATTCATCGAGGCAGACAACGGTCGCTATGCACCGGATCGCAAGGGCTTGCCGCTGGATATCGACGTGCTGCTGTATGGCGATCTGGTCGGTAACTTCGACGGATTGGTACTGCCGCGTGCGGAAATTCTGAAAAATGCCTTTGTGCTGTGGCCGTTGTCGTTGATTGCGCCGGAGCGGGTGCATCCGGGGGTGGGCAAGAGCTTTGCGATGTTGTGGGCTGAGGCGCAGATTGATCAGGTGTTGGCGCCGGTTGCGTTCGAATGGCGGGGGGAGCAGCTCACGCCTTCGGATTTGCGGTGATATCAAATTCGCTTTCGCGAGCAGGCTCGCTCCCACATTGGATCGAGGTCTCCGGTGGGAGCGAGCCTGCTCGCAAAGTTTTTTATCAGGCTGTCGCCGCCTCTTTGTAGGCTTTCAACGCCTTCAGTCGTTCTCGCTTCAGCGCTTCGCCCAGTTCAGGCCCCTTGAATCCCTGCTCCAGCAACGGCTGCACGGCCACTTCTCGTGCAGCTTTCGCCGCTCCGCGCAAATAATCTGCCTGTGGATAACTGCGCTGCTCCAGGCCCTTGCGGCCACGGGCATCCATCTCGCACGCGGCGATAAACTCTTCGAATCGTTGCGGCCGGCGATAGATATCGAAACTCTGCAGCAACTCCAGCAGCGTCGAGGCTTTCAGCTCCAGCGCCCGGTGCCCATGGGTGTGGTATTGCCCGACCAGCAGCGCCAGTTCCTGACAGTCTTTGGGGACTTTGAAGCGCTCGTTGACCGCTTTGATCAGCTTCAGCCCGGTGTGCTCATGGGCGATATGCCTGGGCCATTCTTCTTCCGGCGTCAGGCCTTTGCCCAAGTCGTGCAGCAGGCAGGCCCAGCGCACTGTCAGTGGTTGTTTGTGCAGGGATGATTGCTCCAGCACGCTCAGAGTGTGCAGGCCGGTGTCGATTTCCGGGTGATGGGTCTCTGGCTGCGGCACGCCGAACAAGGCGTCGACTTCCGGCATTAGCTCTTTGAGTGCGCCACAGTCGCGCAAGACCTGGATGAACACCTGCGGGTGGTCTTCCATCAATGCTCGAGAAATCTCCTTCCAGCTACGTTCGGCAGTCAGCGCTTGTAGTTCGCCGGACTCACTGAGCTGGCGCATCAAGTCCATGGTCTCATCGGCGACCGTAAAGCCCAATCCTGCGTAGCGTGCAGCAAAGCGGGCAACGCGCAGTACTCGCAAGGGATCTTCGGCGAATGCCGGCGAAACGTGGCGCAGGATTCGCGCTTCAAGATCGCGCTGGCCATGGTATGGATCGGTCAGGTTGAGCTGATCGTCCTCGGCCATGGCATTGATCGTCAGGTCGCGTCGAATCAGGTCTTCTTCGAGCGTGACTTCGGGACTTGCGTAGAAAGTGAAACCGCCGTAACCGCGACCGCTTTTGCGCTCGGTGCGGGCGAGGGCGTATTCCTCACCGGTTTTCGGGTGCAGAAACACCGGGAAATCCGCGCCGACCGGGCGGAATCCCTGGGCGAGCATTTCTTCAGTGGTCGCACCGACCACGACCCGGTCGACATCAGTGACCGGCAACCCTAACAGGCGATCACGTACCGCGCCGCCAACCTTGTAAACCTGCATAAAAAACCTCCGTCAGTCCGACAGGATAACCCTTGCGTCAGACTTTCGGAGGCCAGAACCGGATCAAAGATGAATCACGGCCAGATCGAGCCGGCCGTAATCGCCCTCGCTGTGTTCACTGCGTGGCGGCACGTGATGGGTTTTCATGATCTGGTCGCCTTGCAGGGTTTCCAGATGAATGTCGAAGCCCCAGAGCCGGTGCAGGTGCTTGAGCACTTCTTCGGTGGAGTCGCCCAATGGTTTGCGGTCGTGCTGCTGATGGCGCAGGGTCAGCGAGCGATCACCGCGCCGGTCGATGCTGTAGATCTGCACGTTCGGCTCACGATTGCCGAGGTTGTACTGCGCTGCCAGGGTTTCCCGGATGATGCGGTAGCCGCCCTCATCATGAATGGCCGGCACCAGCAGATCGTCTTTCTGGTCATCATCGAGAATGCTGAACAGCTTCAGATCGCGGATCACCTTCGGCGACAGGTACTGCAGGATGAAGCTCTCGTCCTTGAAACTGCTCATGGCGAACTTGATGGTCGACAGCCAGTCGGAACCGGCGATGTCCGGGAACCAGCGGCGATCCTCTTCGGTAGGCTCTTCGCACATGCGCCGAATGTCGCGGTACATGGCGAAACCCAACGCATACGGGTTGATGCCGCTGTAGTACGGACTGTCGAAACCCGGTTGGAATACCACGCTGGTGTGCGAGGTGAGGAATTCCATCATGAAGCCGTCGGTGACCAGGCCTTCGTCGTACAAATCATTCATCAGCGTGTAATGCCAGAACGTTGCCCAGCCTTCGTTCATGACCTGGGTCTGGCGCTGCGGATAGAAATACTGGGCGATCTTGCGCACGATGCGCACGATCTCGCGCTGCCACGGCTCCAGCAGCGGTGCGTGTTTCTCAATGAAATAAAGGATGTTTTCCTGCGGCTCGGCCGGGAAGCGGGCGTTGTCCTTGTCGCTGTATTTGTCCGCGCCTTTGGGAATGGTGCGCCACAGATCATTGATCTGCTTTTGCAGGTGCTCTTCACGATCCTTTTGCCGCCGGCGCTCTTCTTCGGCGGAGATCGGATACGGACGCTTGTAGCGGTCGACGCCGTAATTCATCAAGGCATGGCAGGAATCGAGCAGATCTTCCACGGCGTCGATGCCGTGGCGTTCCTCGCACTGCATGATGTACTGCTTGGCGAACACCAGGTAATCAATGATCGAACTGGCATCGGTCCAGGTGCGGAACAGGTAGTTGCCCTTGAAGAAGCTGTTGTGGCCATAGCAGGCATGGGCCACCACCAGCGCCTGCATGCAGATGGTGTTTTCTTCCATCAGATAGGCGATGCACGGATCCGAGTTGATCACGATCTCGTAAGCCAGGCCCATCTGTCCGCGACTGTAGGATTTCTCTGTGCTGAGGAAGTGTTTGCCGTAGGACCAGTGGTGATAGCCCAGCGGCATGCCCACCGAGGCATAGGCGTCCATCATCTGCTCGGCGGTGATCACTTCGATCTGGTTGGGATAGGTGTCCAGAGCATAGCGGGCCGCGATCCGGGCGATTTCGCGGTCGTAGGTCTGGATCAGCTCGAATGTCCATTCGGAGCCGGTGGAAATGGGTTGGCGTTTCTGCTCTTTGGCGGTCATGTCACTAACCTGCGCTGGAAGAGTTCACGGAAGACCGGATAGATATCTCCGGCCGAGACCAGTTGCTGCTGGGCAAACGTGTCAGAGAAGGCTTCGGCGATGCGTTCGTATTCGTACCACAGGGCCTGATGTTCGCGCGGGGTGATCTCCACATAAGTGTAGTACTGCACAAACGGCATGATCTGGTTGATCAGGATGTCACGGCAGATCGGCGAATCGTCGTTCCAGTTGTCGCCGTCGGAGGCCTGAGCGGCGTAGATGTTCCACTCGTTGCTCGGATAGCGCTCGGCCATGATTTCCTGCATCAGCTTCAGGGCGCTGGAAACGATGGTGCCGCCGGTCTCGCGAGAATAGAAAAACTCCTCCTCATCCACCTCTCGGGCGCTGGTGTGGTGACGGATGAACACCACGTCAATCTTGTCGTAGTTACGCTTGAGAAACAGGTACAGCAAGATGAAAAAGCGCTTGGCGATGTCCTTGGTCGCCTGCGTCATCGAACCGGAAACGTCCATCAGGCAGAACATCACTGCTTTGGAACTGGGGTTGGGTTGCTTGACCAGCAGGTTGTATTTCAAGTCGAAGGTATCTAGGAACGGCACGCGGTGAATGCGTGCGCTGAGTTTCTCGATTTCAGCCTCGAGTTCCTGGATATCGCCGAAGTTGTCCGGTTCTTCGCGCTTGAGCCGTGCCAGCTCTTCCTTGGCTTCGCGCAATTTCGCGCGGCTGCTGCCAGACAGGGCGATACGACGCGCATGCGCTGAGCGCAGGGTGCGGATGATGTTGATCCGCGACGGATTGCCCTCGTTGCTGATCCCGGCGCGTACGGTTTTGAATGTGTCGGTGCCGGTCAGGTTGCGTTTGACCAGGTTCGGCAGTTCCAGGTCTTCGAACATGAATTCGAGAAACTCTTCCTGCGTGATCTGGAAGACGAACTCGTCCATGCCTTCGCCGGAATTCCCCGCCTTGCCCGGACCGCGTCCACCGCCGCCTCCCGGTGGACGAGCGATATGTTCACCGGCCGTGAACTCTTTGTTACCGGGATGCACCACGGTCTGCTTGCCGCCGCGTCCATGATGAAGCACCGGCTCGTCGATATCGCGGCCGGGAATGCTGATCTGCTCGCCATGCTCCATATCCGTGATGGAGCGGCGACTGACTGCCTCTTCGACAGCCTTCTTGATGTGGTCACGGTAGCGCCGCAGAAAACGCTGGCGGTTCACCGTGCTCTTGTTCTTGCCATTGAGGCGTCGGTCGATCACATAGCTCATAAGGCCCCTCCGGGGAGCTTCAAGTTTTGAGCTGCAAGCTGCAAGTAGAAGCGAATGTCCGTGTTTTCGGGTTCACGCGCTTAGTTCTTGCAGCTTGTGGCCTATAGCTTGCAGCTGCCTCACTGCGACTTGCGGACCCGCAGGTACCATTCGGACAGCAGGCGTACCTGTTTATCGGTGTAGCCACGTTCAACCATTCGCGTAACGAAGTCGTTGTGTTTCTGCTGATCCTCCTTGCTGGCCTTGGCGTTGAAACTGATGACGGGCAGCAGGTCTTCGGTGTTGGAGAACATTTTCTTCTCGATGACCACCCGCAGTTTTTCGTAGCTGAGCCACGTCGGGTTCTTGCCGTTGTTGTTGGCCCGGGCGCGCAGGACGAAGTTGACGATTTCGTTGCGGAAATCCTTCGGATTGCTGATCCCGGCCGGTTTTTCGATTTTCTCCAGTTCTTCGTTCAGCGCCACGCGGTTGAGAATCTCGCCGGTTTCCGGGTCGCGATACTCCTGATCCTGAATCCAGAAATCCGCATACAGCACGTAGCGGTCGAAGATGTTCTGACCGTATTCGCTGTAGGACTCCAGATAAGCGGTCTGGATTTCCTTGCCGATGAATTCGATGTAGCGCGGCGCCAGGTATTCCTTCAGATAGCGCAGGTAGCGTTCGCGGGTTTCGGCCTGGAACTGTTCCTGTTCGATCTGCTGCTCCAGCACATAGAGCAGGTGCACCGGGTTGGCGGCGATTTCATGCGGATCGAAGTTGAACACCTTGGAGAGGATCTTGAAGGCGAAGCGGGTCGACAGACCGTTCATGCCTTCGTCGACACCGGCCGAATCGCGATACTCCTGAATCGACTTGGCCTTCGGATCGGTGTCCTTGAGGTTTTCACCGTCGTAGACGCGCATCTTCGAGTAGATGTTGGAGTTTTCCGGCTCCTTGAGGCGTGACAGCACGGTGAATTGCGCAAGCATTTTCAAGGTGTCCGGTGCGCAGTGCGCCTTGGACAAGGAACTGTTGAACAGGAGTTTGTCGTAGATCTTCACTTCATCGCTCACGCGCAGGCAGTACGGCACCTTGACGATATAGATCCGGTCGATGAACGCCTCGTTGTTCTTGTTGTTGCGGAAGGTGTGCCACTCCGACTCGTTGGAGTGAGCCAGCAAGATCCCGGTGAACGGAATCGCGCCGAGGCCTTCGGTACTGTTGTAGTTGCCCTCCTGGGTAGCAGTCAGCAATGGGTGCAGCACCTTGATCGGCGCCTTGAACATTTCGACGAATTCCATCAAGCCCTGGTTGGCCCGGCACAGCGCACCGGAGTAGCTATAGGCATCAGCGTCGTTCTGTGGGAATTCTTCGAGTTTGCGGATATCGACCTTGCCGACCAGCGCCGAGATGTCCTGGTTGTTCTCGTCACCGGGTTCGGTCTTGGCCACCGCAATCTGATTGAGGATCGACGGGTACAGCTTGACCACGCGGAACTGGCTGATGTCGCCGCCGAATTCGGCCAGGCGTTTGGTCGCCCAGGGCGACATGATGGTGTTCAGATAGCGCCTTGGGATACCGAAGTCTTCCTCAAGGATCGCGCCATCTTCAGTGGCGTTGAACAGACCCAGAGGTGATTCGAAGACCGGCGAGCCCTTGATGGCGTAGAAAGGCACTTTTTCCATCAGCTGTTTCAGCTTCTCGGCCAGGGACGATTTACCGCCGCCAACGGGGCCGAGCAGATAAAGAATCTGTTTCTTCTCTTCCAGGCCTTGGGCGGCGTGGCGGAAATACGAGACGATCTGGTCGATGCATTCTTCCATCCCGTGGAAGTCTTCAAAGGCCGGATAGCGGCGGATCACCTTGTTGGAGAAGATGCGCGACAGCCTCGAATTGGTCGAAGTGTCGAGCAGTTCCGGTTCGCCGATCGCCATCAACAGACGTTCGGCGGCGGAAACGTAGGCGCTGCGATCGTTTTTGCACAGCTCCAGGTACTCCTGCAGAGAGAGTTCTTCCTGGCGTGTGGATTCGAAGCGTTGTTGGAAGTGGCTAAAGATACTCATGACGTCACCTCGCTCGATACGTGGAGCCGACGCCGGATCACTCAGTCGATGCTGGCAGCAGTCGCTGTGGCAGCTGCTGTTTACCCCCCAGAATTCTCCCACGGTCGACAAACCGCGAAAGCTACTCCCGATGACCCGCGCGCCGGTGTACCGGCTCTCCCCTGTTTTGGATGGCCTGCGCTTAAGGATAGTTGGGAATTCGAGAGGTAAAGGCGAGATACGTAATTAGTTGTGGCAGACCGTTCGTCTGCCGCGCGCAGGCCCACGGCAGCCGGGGCCTGCGCCGCGCAAAAAAATTATTCGTCGGTGCCTTGCGCGGTTTCCGAAGGATAGGTCGTACGCCATAGCTCGAAACCGCCATCCATGCTGTAGACGTCGGAGAAGCCCTGGCCGACCAGATAGGCGGCTGCGCCCTGACTGGAATTGCCGTGATAGCAGACCACGACGGTCGGTGCATCAAGATCGGCGCCTTGAATGAAAGCGTGCAGCGAATGGTTGTCGAGATGCTTCGAACCGCTGATGTGCAGCGCGGCGAAGGTCGCTGGATCGCGTACGTCGACTACGACTGCGCCCTGTTCACGCAAGGCCTGCGCCTGTTCCGGCGGGATTCGTTTGAATTCGGTCATGACAATGTTCCTGTTGCTCAACTGAAGGCGCAGTCTAACGCGAGGCGTTGACGGGCGAATCGTTGGGGGTGAGTGGGGCGACTGATGGCGCAAGTCCGCCGTGCTCGTCGCATTTGCATGACAGGCGTTCGCCGCTGTCGACGTTCATCAGCGTCAGGCTGCCGCCCCAGACGCATCCGGTGTCCAGCGCGGAAATGCCCGGCTCGTGGATATTGCCCTCGAGCGCAGCCCAGTGACCGAAGATGATGCGCAGGCCTTTGGTCTTGCGCTCCTTGTGCTGAAACCACGGCTTGTAGCCGGGCGGGGCGCTGTCGAGGCCTTCCTTGCTCTTGAGGTCGAGCTTGCCCTCAGCGGTGCAAAAGCGCATGCGCGTGAAGTAATTGGTGATCACCCGCAGGCGATCAATGCCTTTGAGATCGTTGTCCCATTTTGCCGGTTCGTTGCCGTACATGCCGTCAAGGTAGGCGGGGAACACGTTGTCGTCACACAGGGCGGTCTCGACTTCGGCGGCGCACTTCAACGCGCGGCGCAGCGACCATTGCGGCGGGATGCCGGCATGGACCATCGCAACATCGCGTGTTTCGTCGTAATGCATCAGCTTCTGCTGGCGCAGCCATTCCATCAATTGCGGGCCATCGGGGGCCTCGATGATTTCGCGCAGTGTGTCGCTTTTCTTCAAGCGCTCGATCTTCTTCGCGGCGGCCAGCAGGTGCAGGTCGTGATTGCCGAGCACACAGACCAGCGACTCGCGCATCTCGTAGAGAAAGCGCAGGGTTTCCAGCGACTGCGGGCCGCGGTTGACCAGATCGCCGACCAGCCATAGCCGATCCAGCACCGGGTCGAAGGCAACTTGCTTGAGCAGGCACTTGAGCGGTTCGAGGCAGCCTTGCAGGTCACCGACGGCGTAAGTCGTCATCAGTGCAGGGCTCCGGGTACGGCGAGGCGAAACGGTTTGATGACGGCATCGAAATGTTTGCCGTCATCGGCGAGCATTTGATAAGTGCCCTGCATGGTGCCGACCTTGGTGGTCATCACCGTGCCGCTGGTATACGTGTGGCTCTTGCCCGCATCGATCAACGGTTGCTGGCCGACGACGCCTTCACCGCGCACTTGTTCAACATGGCCGTCACCATCGGTAATCACCCAGTGCCGGGACAGAAGCTTGGCCGGAAGATCGCCATTGTTCTCCACAGTGATGGTGTAGGCGAAGGCGAAACGGTCGTGTTCGGGTTGCGATTGGTCTGCCAGATAGTGGGTGACGACGCTGACATCGACCTGATAACGGGAATCGGACATGCAAGAGGGCCTTAACGAAGCGGAACGCGGGGCGTAGCTGATGGGGAATCAGTCTAGGCAAGTATCGGGCAGTAAACCAGAGTGGTGTGCTGCCCGATAGCGTTCATCGCGGGTCAGTCGGCGGCGGGAGCTGCCGGGACCTGTATCGCGAGCTGGTCGGCCAGACGCACGAATGCGGCCAGATCCAGTTGCTCGGGACGCAGGCTGCCATCAACGCCAGCGGCTTCGATCTCGGCGTTGCTGAGCAATTGCTTGAGGGTATTGCGCAAGGTTTTGCGGCGCTGATTGAAGGCTTCGCGTACCACGCGCTCCAGCAACTTGTGATCCTTCGCCGGGTGCGGCAGTACCGCGTGGGGCACGAGACGAACGATCGCCGAATCGACTTTCGGCGGCGGATTGAATGCGCCCGGGCCGACGTTGAACAGATGTTCCACGCGGCAATGGTACTGAACCATGATCGACAAGCGACCCCAGTCACCGCCACCCGGGCCTGCGGCCAGACGCTCGACCACTTCTTTCTGCAACATGAAGTGCATGTCGCGAATGATGCCTGCGTTGTTCAGCAGGTGAAAAATCAATGGCGTGGAGATGTTGTACGGCAGGTTGCCGACCACCCGCAGGCTGTTTGGCGCGGCGTTCAGCGTATTGAAGTCGAACTTCAGCGCATCGCCCTGATGCAGGTTGAAATTGCTCATGCCGGCAAACTGCTGGTTGAGGATCGGGATCAGATCCTTGTCCAGCTCCACTACGTCGAGTTGCGCGCCGGAGCCCAGCAAACCTTGGGTCAGCGCACCCTGACCGGGGCCGATTTCCAGCAGGCGGTCGTCAGGCTTGGCGTGAATGGAGCGCAGAATGCGGTCGATAACGCCGGCATCGTGGAGGAAGTTCTGACCAAAGCGTTTGCGCGCCTTGTGTTGGTATTGCTCGTTCATAAACGGGTCTCGGCCATCTGGTAGGCGGTTTCCAGGGCGACTTGCAGGCTGCCGGTGTCGATCCTGCCGCTGCCAGCCAGATCCAGGGCGGTGCCATGGTCGACCGAGGTGCGGATGATCGGCAGGCCCAGCGTCACGTTGACGGCAGCGCCGAAGCCTTTGTACTTGAGCACGGGCAAGCCCTGGTCGTGGTACATCGCCAGCACTGCGTCGCAGTGCTCCAGATATTTGGGGGTAAACAGAGTGTCGGCAGGCAGCGGGCCACGAAGGTCCATGCCCTCGCCGCGCAGGCGCTCTAATGTCGGTTCGATGATGTCGATTTCTTCATGGCCCAGGTGGCCGCCTTCACCGGCATGCGGGTTGAGACCGCAGACCAGGATGCGTGGCTGGGCGATGCCGAATTTGTCTTGCAGGTCGGCGTGCAGGATTCGCGTGACTCTTTCCAGCCGTTCCGGGGTGATCGCGTCGGCAATCTCGCGCAGAGGCAGATGCGTGGTGACCAGCGCCACGCGCAAACCGCGAGTGGCCAGCATCATCACTACTTGCGCGGTGTGCGTCAGCTCGGCGAGAAATTCAGTGTGTCCAGAGAACGCGATGCCCGACTCGTTGATCACACCTTTGTGCACCGGCGCGGTGATCATCCCTGCGAAATCGCCGTTCAGGCAGCCGTTGCCGGCGCGGGTCAGGGTTTCGAGGACGAATGCAGCGTTGGCCTTGTCCAGTTGCCCGGCGATTACCGGTGCGCTGAGCGGCGTGTCCCAGACGTACAGGCTGTTGGCCGGCGCTGAAACATCTGGCCACTGCCCCGGCGCGACATCCAGCAGATTGACGGCCAGCCCCAGCTGCGCGGCCCGCTCAAGGAGCAGGTCGCGGCTGGTGATGGCAATCAGGGGGTGTGGCTGGGCTTGCGCGGCGAGCAGCAGGCACAGGTCGGGACCGATGCCGGCCGGTTCGCCGGGTGTCAGCGCGAAACGCTTGGGTTTCACTGCGCTGCCTGGTCTGCACCAGGAAGTTTGATCTCTACGTACGCTTCGTCACGGATCTGACGCAGCCAGGTTTGCAGCTCTTCATCGTATTTGCGGTTACGCAGTACGGACATCGCTTGCTGCTCACGGGCCTGTTCGGTGCCGTCAGTGGCGCGACGGCCAAGGACTTCCAGCACGTGCCAGCCGTATTGGGTCTGGAATGGCTTGGACAGCTGACCTTGTGGGGTCGAAGCCATCACTTCGCGGAATTCCGGTACCAGCACGTTCGGGTCGATCCAGTTCAGGTCGCCGCCGTTGAGGGCGGAACCCGGGTCTTCCGAGTAGTTTTTCGCCAGCTCGGCAAAGTCTTCGCCGGCGGTGATGCGGTCATACAACGATTGCACCAGTGCCTTGGTCTTGGCTTCGTCGCGGATCGGGCTCGGCTTGACCAGGATGTGACGCACATGCACTTCGTCGCGCATCTGCGCTTCGCCGCCACGTTTGCCCAGCAGCTTCAGAATGATGAAGCCGCCCGGTGTACGCGCAGGCTGAGTAATGTCGCCAACGGCCATGCTGCTCAATTCACGATCGAACGGCGGTGGCAGTTGCGCGGCTTTACGCCAGCCCATCTCGCCGCCTTCCAGCGCGTTGTCGCTACCGGATTTGGCCACGGCCATCTGACCGAAGTCGGCGCCTTGCTTGAGCTGCTGGTATACATCCATGGCCTGACGATAAGCGCTCTGAATGGCTTCAGAGTTGGCGCTTTCCGGGGTCGGAATCAGGATGTTGGCCAGGTGCAGTTCTTCGGACAGCTGCATCTTGCCGAGGTCAGAGGCGAGGAAGTTCTTCACTTCCTGCTCGGACACCTGAATGCGTTCTGCCACGCGACGCTGACGCACCCGGCTGATGATCATCTCGCGCTTGATCTGATCACGGGCGTCGTCATAGTTCAGGCCATCGCGAGCCAGCGCAGCACGGAACTGATCAACAGTCATGTTGTTGCGTTGGGCGATGGTGCCGACAGCCTGGTTCAGCTCTTCGTCAGTAATGCGGATGCCCGAGCGTTCGCCGATCTGCAGTTGCAGGTTTTCGACGATCAGGCGCTCAAGCACTTGCTGATCGAGCACGCCGGGAGGCGGCAGGCCGCCACCGCGCTTGGCGATGGTCTGCTGAACTTCGTGAACGCGCTGGTCCAATTGGCTCTGCATGACCACGTCGTTGTCGACGATCGCCACCACTTTGTCGATGGACTGTACGGCGGCGTTGGCCGCCGTACCCAGGAACAGCGCGCCCAGCAGCACCGGGCGCAGACAATCAGAAAGCTTGGTCTTCACGTTCACGATAACCTTGAATGCCTTTGTCGAGGAAGCTCTCTACCTTGGCGCCAGTCAGGCCGCCGAGTCCCTTCAGAACAATTTGGAGGAAGATGCCATGGTCGCCTTTTTCGTTTTCCGGGGCGTTCTGACTGTTTTCGTCATAGGCGACCCAGTAACGATTGATCAGGCGCAGTTTCCAGCAGCAGTTGTCGTATTCGAAACCACCGAAGGCTTCCAGCGTGCGATTGCGGTTGTAGTCGTACTGCCAGCGGCTGATGGCGTTCCACTGCGGAACGATCGGCCAGATGACCGAGAAGTCATGCTGCTGGATCTTGTAGTAGTCCTTCACGTAGCCAGGTTGACCCGGGGTGCCGTAGTCACCGCCGCCCACAGACCATTTACCGGTGTTCTGGTCAAAACGGACCTGGTCATTACGGTAGCGATAACCAACGTTGATGACTTTGTTCGGATTGTCTTCCGGCTGATAGTGGAACATCGCACTGCCGGAGCGTGGGCTGCGGCTGTCCGGGTCCCAGTTGTAGTCGGCAGTGGTGCGCCAGTCACGGTTCCAGCGGTATTCGTATTCCAGCGCGTATGGCGAAACGTCGGATTTCGCGTCGTCACGATCGTTGAAAGCGATACCCGGCAGTTGAACCTTGCGATCCTTGAAGTACAGAGCCTGGCCGACGCTGATGCGCTGACGCTCGAAGCCGTTGTCTTCAATCCAGCGACTGGTCACGCCCAGCGACAGCTTGTTCTCGTCACCGACACGGTCGGCGCCGGAGAAGCGGTTGTCGCGGAACAGCGAGGCGTAGTTGAAGGTGTATTCGCTGGTGTCGAAAACCGGAATGTCTTCCTGATCAACCTCAGGTACATAGAGGTAGAACAGGCGCGGCTCCAGGGTCTGACGATAGTTCTTGCCGAAATACGAGGTGTTGCGGTCGAAGTACAGGCCACCATCGATGCTGGCGATCGGTACGCCACGGTTCTGGTTGCTGTCGAACTCGCCGTTGAGCTTTCTCTGTTCTGCGGTCATCGCATCGATCTGCGATTTGCCGGTGTTGTCCAGATCAAGCTGATACTGCGTGTACTGGTACTTCAGCGATGGCTTGAGGAAGCCATACGTCCAGTTCATCGGCAGGCTGACGCCCGGCTTCAGATTCAGGCGATCACCGTTGGCGCGGGCCAGACCGGTGATGTTTGTGTCCAGACGACGTTCGGCAAAGCCATCTTCATTGATGAAGTCGCCATCACGTAAATCGCGATCGAAACGAACCAGCTCGGTCTCGTAATCGAAATTCAGACCTTCCGGATGGTACGGCAGCTGACCATTGAAGGTGATCTGCGGCAGACGACCATACGGTGTGATGTTGGAAACGGTAGCCAACTGATATTGCTGAGCATTCAGGCGTGCTGTGTAGTTGTCGCCACGATAGCTGACCGCACCCTGCTGATTGACGAAATCATCGCTCTTCACACCAATTTGATCGGTCTGCAGATCCTGGAAGTAATACGGATCGCTGATCTTGGTGTAATCAACTTCTGTGAGCACGCGGGAGTCGAGACCGCCCTTGTGCTGCCAGTTGTACATATAGCGGGTGTCTTTGTAGTCGGACTGAAGCTTGCGATCGTCGTTCTCATCGTTGAGATACGCCGCACCGAACTGACCTTCACTCGACTTGGTCAGGTAACGGAATTCACCTTCCACCAACATGCCGCGCTTGCTCATGTAGCGCGGGTACAACGTGGCGTCGTAGTTCGGCGCCAGGTTGAAGTAGTAAGGAGTGACCAGCATGAAGCCGGTGTCGCTGCCCGAACCGATGGTCGGCGGCAGGAAACCTGACTGGCGGCGGTCGTCGATCGGGAAGTAGATGTACGGGGTGTACAGAATCGGGATGTCTTTGACGCGCAACGTCACGTTGGTCGCGGTACCGAAACCGGTGGCCGGGTTCAGGGTGATGTTGTTGCCCTTGAGCTGCCAGGCGTTGCTGTTCGGTTCGCACGTGGTGTACGTGCCGTCCTTCAAGCGGATAATCGCATTTTCGGCGCGCTTGGCATAAAGCGCATTACCGCGGATTCGCGATTTGTGCATCACGTATTCGGCGTTGTCGACCTTGGCTTCACCGGTGTCGAGCTGCACATCGGCGTGGTCGCCGACGATCAGCGCGCCGTTGTCACGGATGCGCACGTTGCCGGCCAGTTCGCCACGGCTCTCGGCCTGATACAGGTTGGCCTCGTCGGCTTCGACCTGCATGCTGCCCTGACGCATGACCACGTCACCGGCGAGGCTGGCGACTTGTGTGTCCTGCTCATAACGCGACGCTTTGGCACCGATGAAGGTCGGCGCGTCACTTTTATTCGTCTTGTCATTCATGCCAGGACGAATCGGTTCGATATAGGAACCAGAGCAGTAAGGACCAGTCTCGGCCAATTGGGCGGCGGTGAGCTTCTCGCGCGGAACCCAGTCGAGGTGACTGTAGTCTTCGCTACGGGATTTCAGGCCGCGGCCCTTGGACTCGGTGACCAGTGCGGTTTTTGCACCGGTCTCTGCGTCGGAACCGTTGTCGGCCGGGGCCTCGCCAGCAGAGCTGACGGCACTGCCGTCATGCACCGGGCGCGGCGGCAATGCCGCGGCGGGCGACTTGGGCGCACAGTCCCAGCCACCCGTAGCCGAGACGGAGCAGTCATACTGCTCGGCGGCAACAACGAATTGACTGGCCAGAGGTTGCATAGCCAGCAGACTGCCGGTTACCAACAACGGAAATTTTTTACGAAACGCGGGGGATTTCAATGCCATCTTATTAGTCCGGGCTTCCTGCGTGCCATCTGCCCGCGGTGTGGGCCGCACGCCTCTCGATGGTCTGAAAAAGATGCTGGATAATAAAGCATGACCCGCTTGACGGCTAGCGCCGTCGGAGACCCTTGCAATGCCTGACCAAGATGTACGCTTGCAACACCTGAAAGTTTGGCTCGATGAGCAGTTGGCAAAGTTGTTTGCCGAGCAGGGCTGGGGCACCGTGCCCCCGGCCACGTTGACTGCGGCCAGCAGCGACGCGAGTTTCCGCCGCTACTTCCGCTGGGAGGGCGATGGTCGCAGCTTCGTCGTGATGGACGCGCCGCCGCCCCAGGAAAACTGCAAACCGTTCGTGGATATCGCTTTTTTGCTGGCGAAATCCGGGATTAATGTGCCGAAAATTTACGCCGAAGACCTCGAGCGCGGTTTTCTTTTGCTCAATGACCTGGGCAACAAGACCTATCTCGACGTCATCGATGGCGAAAATGCCGACGCGTTATTCCACGATGCCCTGCAAGCGCTGTTGGCTTTTCAACAGTTGCCGATGGTTGCGCCGTTGCCCAGTTACGACGTCGCCCTATTGCGTCGTGAGCTTGAGTTGTTCCCCGAGTGGTACGTCAAGCATGAGCTGGGCGTCGAGTTCGATGCGGCCCAGCAGCAACAATGGCAGCACATCAGCGAGTTGCTGATCGACAGCGCGCTGGCGCAGCCGAAAGTGCTGGTGCACCGCGACTACATGCCGCGCAACCTGATGCTCAGCGAGCCCAACCCCGGCGTGCTGGATTTCCAGGACGCGGTGTACGGCCCGGTGACCTACGACGTGACCTGCCTGTTCAAGGATGCTTTCCTCAGCTGGCCGGAAGAACGCGTGCGCGGCTGGCTGGAAAGTTACTGGCAGCAGGCCTCGGCACTGGACATTCCGGTGCAAGCTGATTTTGAAGACTTCCTGCGCGCCAGCGACCTGATGGGCGTGCAGCGTCACCTGAAAGTCATCGGCATCTTCGCGCGTATCTGCCATCGCGATGGCAAGCCACGCTATCTGGCCGATGTGCCGCGCTTCTTCTCTTATATAGAAGCAGTAATCGCGCGCCGTCCTGAACTGGCGGAGCTGCAAGCGCTGTTCAGCAGCTTGCGTGCTGGAGCGACGGCATGAAGGCAATGATTCTGGCCGCAGGCAAAGGCGAGCGCATGCGCCCGCTGACCCTGACCACGCCGAAACCGCTGGTGCGTGCCGCTGGCGTGCCGCTGATCGAGTATCACCTGCGCGCCCTCGCGGCCGCAGGCTTCAACGAAATTGTCATCAACCACGCCTGGCTCGGTCAGCAGATCGAGGATCATCTCGGCGACGGTTCGCGTTTCGGCCTGAGCATCCAGTACTCGCCGGAAGGCGAGCCGCTGGAGACCGGTGGCGGGATTTTCCGCGCGCTGCCGTTACTGGGTGACGATGCGTTTCTGGTGGTCAACGGCGACATCTGGACCGATTACGACTTCAGCGTGCTGCACCAGCCGATCAATGGCCTGGCGCATCTGGTGCTGGCGGACAATCCGCCGCATCACCCGAAAGGCGACTTCACTCTCATCGACGGCAAAGTGCAGGACGGCGAGCCTGATGCGCAGACGCTGACCTACAGCGGCATCGCCGTGCTGCATCCGCAGTTGTTCGATGGTTGCAGCGATGGCGCGTTCAAGCTCGCGCCGCTGCTACGCAACGCCATGGCCAAAGGTGAAGTTACGGGCGAGCGGTTGAAAGGGCATTGGGTAGATGTTGGTACCTACGAGCGTCTGGCCGAAGCCGAAGCCTTGATAGAAGCGAGTCGCTGAGATGCTGTGGCCAGGGACTCTGATTGGAGCCGGAGTGGGGTACGCGATTGCCAGCATTCCGGGGGCCATGCTTGGGGCGTTGTTGGGGCAGGCGCTGGATCGGCGCCTGCACTTGCAGAGCTGGGGACACTTGCGCGAAAAGCTCGGCGGCCGGCCGATGCTGCGCAACGATGAATTGCTGTTCGTGTTGCTCGGGCGTTTGGCCAAGAGCGACGGGCGCGTCACTGACGGGCATATCCAGCAGGCGCGCAATGAAATGCGCGCGCTGGAAATGAGCGAGCCGGCGACACGGCGGGCCATTGCTGCATTCAATCGCGGCAAGTCCGGCAGCGACAATCTGCGCGGTTATCTGCGTCGTTTGAGTTCGCAACCGCATGCGGCTGAGGGCGTGTTGCGTGCCTGTTGGCGAATGGTCTGGGCTGATGGTCGCGCCGGGGTCAGCGAACGCGAGTTGCTGGCGCAGTGGGGCAAATGGCTCGGCTGGACGGCGCAGCAGGTGCAGGCATTGGCCAGCGATTACGAGCCGGGCAAGCGGCCGATCGTCAGTGCCGCAGTGAGCTATCAGGAGGCGATGAAATTGCTTGGGGTGTCGGCGAGCAGCGAGCCGGCACAGATCAAGCGCGCTTACCGACGGTTGCTCAGTCGCCATCACCCGGACAAGATCGCCGGCAGTGGCGCGACCCCGGCACAGGTGCGTGAGGCGACCGAGCGGACGCGGGAATTGCATAACGCCTATACGTTGATTCGCGAGCGACGGGATTTTCGCTGACCCTTGAAGATCAAAAGATCGCAGCCTTCGGCAGCTCCTACCTTTGGAATGCATTTTTCCTGTAGGAGCTGCCGAAGGCTGCGATCTTTTGCTTTTATCAGTCCGTATTTTGTGGATTCAACCAGCCCCGCACCCGCCGAAACAGTTGTTCCTGCTCAGCCTTCTTGTCCGGCAATACCTTCAGCGCCACCTGGCTGAACGCCGAGGTCTTCAGACGCTTGCTCGCCTGCATGCGCTCCAGCGCCGCGTTGCGATCCAGCGCTTTGTCCATGTAGAAAATATCCACCGTCGGCAGCTTCAGCGTCGGCGTCAGTTCGGCGAGTGGCGGCAGGGCTTTGGTCGGGACTTGCGCATCGACCATCACCAGTTTTTCCACCTGCGGCGTCTGCCGCTCGCTGAGAAAACGCGCCGCCCAATAAGCGCCGGTGCCGTGGCCGAGCACGACAATGCTGCGCGCGCTCTGCTGTTCGGCGTAGGCAATCGCCGCGTCGATGCGTCCGAAGATGCGATCGGCATCGGCCTTGGCTTGTTCTTCGCTGGTCTCGGCGACCACCTGTTCGGCAACTTCCGCTTCCCCACCAGCGGCTTGCTCGATCGGTTGCGCGGTGGTGGCATCCTTGCTTGTGGTTTCCGGGGCTTTCGGCGCCGCGCCCGGCTCGATCACGCGCGGAGCAATGGCGTCGCCTTGCAGATCCGGCAGGGTGATACTCAGGCTGCTCCACTCGACGTCCGGCAATTTGCGTCGCAACGGGCCGATTGCCTGCGGCCAGTCGGCGGTTTCGCCGGCACCGGGAACGATGATCACCGCGCCTTTGGGCTCGGCGCTGTTGGCCGGTTTCCACAGGGCGAGGAAAGTGTCGCTGCCAGCCTGCAGTTGTTGCTGCTCTTGCGCTGGCAGTTTACGTTGCAGTGCGGCGGCCTCTTCCTGACTACGCTCAAGCAGTGGCTGGCGCTCGGCCGGTTTTTCTTCGGCGGGTTTATCCGTGGCGGCAGGCGCAGGGTCGGCGGCTTCGACGGAAAACGCACAAGGCAGGATCAGCGACAGGCACAATGCTGGCAGTGCCAGGCGGTAGACAGAGGGCATCGGTTATTCCAGGCCAGAAAAGTATCCCGGCAGCCTAATGGGTTGGTCAGAATTTGTCAGTGTATGAGACTTCAATGAAGCGATCTTGCTGCCTGTGGGTTATCGGCTGTTTGTGGTTTCCCTTGATGGGCTGGGCGGCGCCTGCGCCGCCGGCTCATGCCGCGCAATTGTCGCCAGAGCAGCAGCAATGGCTGGCGCAGCACAACGAATTGCGCGTCGGCCTGGTGTTGCAGGCGCCCTACGCGACCTACGATCGGCGCCTGCAGCGATTGTCCGGGGCCAATGTCGAGTTGATGAAACTGCTGGCCAACACCCTCGGCGTGGAACTGAGCTGGCGCAACTTTCAGGATCTGGGGGCATTGGAAAACGCTTTGCGCGAGGGCGAGATCGACATCGCTCCGGGCCTCAGCCAGACCCCGAGCGCGCTGCGCCTCTGGCAGTTTTCCGACCCGTACATGCGCGTGCCGCAACTGGTGGTCAGCGACCAGAAAAGCAGCGGCGCGGTCGATCTGGAAAAGCTCGACAGCCAGACCCGCGTCGCCGTGCGCATGCCGAGCAGCACCGCCGATTACCTGCGCAGCAACTATCCGCATTTGAATCTGCAAGGCGTGCCGCTGGAACGGCAAGCGTTGCAACTGCTGTTGAGTCAGCAAGCCTCCTACGCGGTGGTCGACGAAGCACAGTTGGGCCGGCTGTCGGTGGAGCCGGAGTTTGCCGAACTGGTGGTGGTTGGCGATATCGGCCTGCCGCAACTGCTGCGTGTGGCCTCGCGGCGCGATTGGCCGGAACTGGCCGGCATCGTCCAGAGCGCCTTGCGCGCGATCCCGGCCAAGGATCTGGAACAACTGCACAACCAATGGCTGCAGCCGAAATACCCACGGCTGACCGAGTCGCCGGGGTTTTGGCAGAACCTCAGCCTGTTGTTCGCGGTGATGCTGCTCAGTTGCGCGGCCATCGTGGTCTGGCAGCGGCGCCAACAACACAGCCTCGAACAACGCTTGCTCAGCGCCCGCGAAGACATTGCACTGCGCGCGGCCAGTGAAGAGGCGCTGCGGCTGACACAGTTTTCCATCGACCAAAGCACCGTCGGCATTCTCTGGGTCAATTGGGACAGCCATGTGCGTTACGCCAACCGCGCGGCGGAAAACATGCTTGGTTATCCCTCGGGCGGGCTGATCGAACGGCCGCTGATCGACTTCGAGCCCGGCCTGCACATGGATCGCTGGCTCAATCTGTGGAAGCGTGCGCGGGCCAGCGAAGAAGGGCCGCTGAGCTTCGAAACCAGCTGCCTGCGCGCCGATGGCAGCGTGTTGCCGGCCGACGTGTCTTTGAGTTTCCTGCGTTTTCGCGACAGTGAATATCTGGTGGTCTACCTCACCGACGTCACCGACCGCCGCCGCGCGCTCGCCGCTTTGCAGGAAAGCGAGGCGCGCCTGCAAGGCATCGCGGCCAACGTCCCGGGTCTGGTGTTCAGGCTGGAGCGGGCACCGGTTACCGGGCAGATCGACTTTGCCTACATCAGTGAGGGCAGCGAAAGTCTGGTCGGTTATGCGCCGGCAGCCATCGCTCATCGCGACATGGGCCTGCGCAGTCTGGTGCACCCCGACGACAAGGCCAGTTATCACCGCACCCAGGATCAGGCGCTGGATACCGACAGCGACTGGTCGTGGCAGGGCCGCATCGTCACGCGCCAGGGTGAGCAGCGCTGGGCCGAGATCAAGGCGATCACCCGCCAGCTGGAGGACGGCGCCTATGTGTGGGACGGCATCGTCTGGGACATCAGCGAAAGCAAACGCATCGAGCTGGAACTGGCGGCCTCGCGCGAGCAACTGCGTGAACTGTCGGCGCACCTGGAGAGCGTGCGCGAAGAAGAGAAGGCGCGCATCGCCCGGGAAGTCCATGATGAGTTGGGACAGATGCTCACCGTGCTGAAACTGGAGACATCGATGTGCGAATTGGCCTACGCGCAACTCGATCCGGGACTCAACGAGCGGCTCAACAGCATGAAACGCCTGATCGCGCAGTTGTTTCAGCTGGTACGCGATGTGGCGACGGCGTTGCGTCCGCCGATCCTTGATGCCGGGATTGCCTCGGCCATCGAGTGGCAGGCTCGGCGTTTCGAGGCGCGCACACAGATACCGTGTCTGGTGCAGGTGCCGGACAACCTGCCGGCACTCAGCGATGCCAAAGCGGTGGGGCTGTTCCGGATTTTGCAGGAGGCGCTGACCAATGTGATGCGCCATGCTCAGGCGCACACGGTGGAGCTGACGCTGGAGCTTGCGGGCGATGAATTGTGTCTGACCGTCAGCGATGATGGCGTAGGATTTGTCGCGGCCGAGGGTAGGCCGACGTCGTTTGGCCTGGTCGGCATGCGTGAGCGGGTGCTGATCATGGGCGGGCGGCTGGAGCTGCTGAGTGAGCCGGGGGAGGGCACCAGTCTGGTGGTGCGAGTGCCGGTGAGCGAAGTCTGAGGATTTGTGTCGTGAGTGCTGACGCCTTCGCGAGCAGGCTCGCTCCCACAGGGATTGGTGTGTACCTGAAATCTGGAGAAGAACGTGATCCGTGTACTGGTAGCCGAAGACCACACCATCGTCCGTGAAGGCATCAAGCAACTGATTGGCCTGGCCAAAGATCTGCAAGTGGTGGGGGAGGCGAGCAATGGCGAGCAACTGCTCGAAACCCTGCGCAGCGTACCTTGCGAGGTGGTGCTGCTGGACATCTCCATGCCCGGGGTCAATGGCCTGGAAGCAATCCCGCGCATCCGTGCACTGAACAATCCGCCGGCGATTCTGGTGCTGTCGATGCACGACGAAGCGCAAATGGCCGCGCGCGCATTGAAGGTCGGCGCGGCCGGGTATGCGACCAAGGACAGCGATCCGGCGCTGCTGCTCACGGCGATTCGCAAAGTCGCGGCGGGCGGGCGTTACATCGACCCGGAACTGGCCGACCGCATGGTTTTCGAAGTCGGCCTGACCGATACCCGGCCGCTGCATTCGCTGTTGTCAGAACGCGAATTCTCGGTGTTCGAACGCCTGGCCCAAGGCGCCAACGTCAACGACATCGCCCAGCAACTGGCCCTGAGCAGCAAGACCATCAGCACGCACAAGGCGCGGCTGATGCAGAAGCTCAACATCACCTCCCTGGCGGAGCTGGTGAAATACGCGATGGAGCACAAACTCCTCTGACCATCACCGCGATCAACTGTGGAAGTGAGCCTGCTCGCGAAAGCGGCGTAACAGGCAGCCATTCAGTTTGATGACCCACCGCATTCGCGAGCAGGCTCGCTCCCACAGGTTCGGAGTTGGCATATCCATTAGCGACAGACGCTTTTGCCTTTGCTAGCGGCTTGCAGCTTGCCCCTTGCCGCTGCGCTTGCCCAAACGCGCCATCCTTGTAGGGCAATCCCTACCCCCAACCTTCCATTGCGCTTAAGCGATTCTCTCCTGCGCCCCGATTTGCGTGGCCGCCGCCAGCCACTAGGCTTGATGAACAAGCAGTCATCAACAACAAAGGTGTGGGTATGAGCCAGGTCGATACAAGCGCAGGGGCCAGTGATGTGCTGGTCAGCTTTCGTGGTGTGCAGAAGAGCTACGACGGCGAGAACCTGATCGTCAAAGACCTCAACCTGGACATTCGCAAGGGCGAATTCCTCACCCTGCTCGGGCCGTCCGGTTCCGGCAAGACCACCAGCCTGATGATGCTCGCCGGGTTCGAAACGCCGACCGCCGGTGAAATCCTCCTGTCCGGGCGTTCGATCAACAACGTGCCGCCGCACAAGCGCGATATCGGCATGGTGTTCCAGAACTACGCGCTGTTCCCGCACATGACTGTCGCGGAGAACCTTGCTTTCCCGTTGACCGTACGCGGCTTGAATAAAAGCGATGTCAGCGAGCGGGTGAAGAAAGTCCTCAGCATGGTTCAGCTCGATGCCTTCGCTTCGCGCTATCCGGCGCAGTTGTCCGGTGGTCAGCAGCAACGTGTGGCACTGGCCCGCGCGCTGGTGTTCGAGCCGCAACTGGTGCTGATGGACGAACCGTTGGGCGCCCTCGACAAGCAACTCCGTGAACACATGCAGATGGAGATCAAACACCTGCACCAGCGCCTCGGCGTGACCGTGGTCTACGTGACCCACGACCAGGGCGAAGCACTGACCATGTCCGACCGCGTCGCGGTGTTCCATCAGGGCGAAATCCAGCAGATCGCCCCGCCGCGCACGCTTTACGAAGAGCCGAAAAACACCTTTGTCGCCAACTTCATTGGCGAGAACAACCGCCTCAACGGTCGCCTGCTCAGCCAGAGCGGCGAGCGCTGCGTGGTCGAATTGGGGCGTGGAGAGAAGGTCGAGGCGCTGGCCGTCAACGTTGGCCAGACCGGCGAACCGGTGACCCTGTCGATCCGTCCGGAGCGCGTCAGCCTCAACGGTTCGAGCGATCAATGCGTCAACCGCTTCTCAGGGAGGGTGGCGGAATTCATCTATCTGGGCGACCACGTCCGGGTGCGCCTGGAAGTCTGCGGCAAGACCGACTTCTTCGTGAAACAACCGATTGCCGAGCTCGATCCTGCGCTCAGCGTCGGCGACGTGGTACCGCTTGGCTGGCAGGTCGAGCACGTTCGTGCGCTCGATCCGCTTTTAGAGGCGCACTAAGCGCCCCGGCAATACCAACACCAACCCTGCACGTGGAGAGAACAATAAATGTTGAGATCCCTGAAGTTCACCGCCCTGACTCTGGGCCTGATGGGTGCGACCGGCGCAATGGCCGCCGGCCCGGACTTGACCGTGGTGTCGTTTGGCGGGGCGAACAAGGCGGCGCAAGTCAAAGCCTTCTATGCACCGTGGGAAGCGGCGGGTAACGGCAAGATCGTTGCCGGCGAATACAACGGCGAGATGGCCAAGGTCAAAGCCATGGTCGATACCAAGAGCGTGTCGTGGGATCTGGTCGAAGTTGAATCGCCAGAGCTGTCCCGTGGTTGCGACGAAGACATGTTTGAACAACTCGACCCGGCACTGTTCGGCAAGACCGAAGACTACGTCAAAGGCGCCATTCAGCCGTGCGGCGTAGGTTTCTTTGTGTGGTCTACCGTGCTGGCCTACAACGCCGACAAGCTGAAAACCGCACCGACCAGTTGGGCGGATTTCTGGGACACGAAGAAATTCCCGGGCAAGCGCGGCCTGCGCAAAGGCGCCAAGTACACCCTCGAATTCGCGCTGATGGCCGATGGTGTGGCGCCGAAAGACGTCTACAAAGAGCTGGCGAGCAAGGGCGGCCAGGATCGCGCCTTCAAGAAGCTCGATGAGCTCAAGCCAAGCATTCAGTGGTGGGAAGCCGGCGCACAACCGCCGCAATACCTCGCTTCCGGCGACGTGGTGATGAGTTCGGCCTACAACGGTCGCATCGCTGCCGTGCAAAAAGAATCCAACCTGAAAGTGGTGTGGAACGGCGGCATCTACGACTTCGACGCCTGGGCCATCCCGAAAGGTCTGGACGCCAAGCGCGCCGAAGCGGCGAAGAAGTTCATTGCCTTCTCGGTGCAGCCGCAGCAGCAGAAGACCTACTCGGAAAACATCGCCTATGGCCCGGCCAACACCCAAGCCGTACCGCTGCTGGCCAAGGATGTCCTGAAAGACATGCCGACCACCCCGGAAAACATCGCCAACCAGGTGCAGATCGACGTCAGCTTCTGGGCTGACAACGGCGAGCAACTGGAACAGCGTTTCAACTCTTGGGCTGCCAAATAAGCCAAGCATGCGGACCGATGGCTTTCCGGATGATCGTTCCCACGCTCTGCGTGGGAATGCCGCCCGGGACGCTCCGCGTCCCTGTGTGACGCAGAGCGTCACTGGAATTCATTCCCACGCAGAGCGTGGGAACGATCACTGGCAAAAGTTCGAGGTGGTTCGCCACCTCTGTAACGATCAAAGATTTGCGGAGTACGTCATGGCCATCGCCGTTCCCCTGAACGAGGGCGCCAGCCCCACCTTGAAGCAGAAGCTCAAGCACGCCGAGCGGGTCAACCGCTGGAAGGCCCAGGCACTGATTGCGCCGCTGGTGCTGTTTCTGCTGCTGGTGTTTCTGGTGCCGATCGTGGCGCTTCTCTATAAAAGCGTCGGCAACCCGGAAGTGGTTGGCGGCATGCCGCGCACTGTCACCGCCATCGCCAGTTGGGACGGTCGTGGTCTGCCGGCCGAGCCGGTGTACAAGGCTGCCAGTGAAGACCTCGCCGAAGCCCGCAAAAACCAGACGCTGGGCGATCTGTCCAAGCGCTTGAACATGGAGTTGGCCGGCTACCGCAGCCTGCTGACCAAAACCGCCCGCGCGCTGCCGTTCGCCAGCGAACCGGCCTCTTATAAAGAAGCGCTGGAAGCGCTCGACGAACGCTGGGGCGATCCGGCTTATTGGCAAGCGGTGAAACGCAACACCAGCAGCATCACTCCGTATTACCTGCTGGCGGCGGTCGATCACCGCATCGATGACCTCGGCGAACTGGCTCCAGCCACCCCGGATCAGGCGATCTACCTCGACATCTTCGCTCGCACGTTCTGGATGGGCCTGGTCATCACCGTGATCTGCTTGCTGCTCGCCTATCCACTGGCCTACCTGCTGGCCAATCTGCCATCGCGGCAGAGCAACCTGCTGATGATTCTGGTGTTGCTACCGTTCTGGACCTCGATTCTGGTGCGGGTCGCCGCCTGGATCGTGCTGCTGCAATCCGGCGGTCTGATCAACAGTGCGCTGTTGGCCATGGGCATCATCGATAAACCGCTGGAACTGGTGTTCAACCGCACCGGCGTGTACATCTCGATGGTGCACATCCTGCTGCCGTTCATGATTCTGCCGATCTACAGCGTGATGAAAGGCATCTCGCCAACCTACATGCGTGCCGCAATTTCCCTCGGTTGCCATCCGTTCGCCAGCTTTTGGCGGGTGTACTTCCCGCAGACCTACGCGGGTGTCGGCGCCGGCTGCCTGTTGGTGTTCATCCTCGCCATCGGCTACTACATCACCCCGGCGCTGCTCGGCAGCCCGAACGACCAAATGGTCAGCTACTTCGTCGCCTTCTACACCAACACCAGCATCAACTGGGGCATGGCCACCGCGCTCGGCGGGCTGCTGTTGCTGGCGACCGTGGTGCTTTATCTGATCTACAGCTGGCTGGTCGGCGCCAGTCGCCTGCGCCTGAGCTAAGGGGAATTGCGATGCTGAGTCCTTACATGTCGCCCATCGAACGGGTGTGGTTCTACAGCCTGCGGATCCTCTGCGGCTTGATCCTGTTGTTCCTGATCCTGCCGGTACTGGTGATCATTCCGCTGTCGTTCAACTCGGGGAGTTTCCTGGTCTATCCACTGCAGGGTTTCTCGCTGCAGTGGTACCACGACTTCTTCGCCTCGGCGGAATGGATGCGCGCGCTGAAGAACAGCATCATCGTCGCCCCGGCGGCAACGGTGCTGGCGATGATCTTCGGCACGCTGGCGGCGATCGGACTGACCCGTGGCGACTTCCCTGGCAAGTCACTGGTGATGGCGCTGGTGATTTCGCCGATGGTGGTGCCGGTGGTGATCATCGGCGTGGCGAGTTATCTGTTCTTCGCGCCGCTGGGGCTGGGCAACAGCTTCTTCTCGCTGATCGTCGTGCATGCGGTATTGGGTGTGCCGTTTGTGATCATCACCGTGTCGGCGACATTGCAGGGTTTTAATCACAACCTGGTGCGTGCTGCTGCGAGTCTCGGTGCATCGCCGCTGACTGCATTCCGCCGGGTCACCTTGCCGCTGATTGCGCCGGGAGTGATTTCCGGGGCGCTGTTTGCCTTTGCCACTTCTTTCGATGAAGTGGTGGTGACGCTGTTCCTTGCCGGGCCTGAGCAGGCTACATTGCCTCGGCAGATGTTCAGCGGCATTCGCGAAAACCTCAGTCCGACGATTGCGGCTGCGGCGACGTTGCTGATTGCCTTCTCCGTCATCCTGCTGCTGACGCTGGAATGGTTGCGGGGGCGCAGCGAGAAGCTGCGTACTGCCCAGATCTAAAATCAAGATCAAAAGCTTACCCCCTCACCCCAGCCCTCTCCCCGAGGGGGCGAGGGGGAAGGGAGCAGATCTTCGTGGCTTTCGCGGCCGAAGTTCGACTCGGTAATTCAGGTCGATGTATTTCGAGAGTACAACCCGGTCAGTCCCCTCTCCCTCCGGGAGAGGGTTAGGGTGAGGGGCTCTTGATCTTCCTATCCGATCAACCATTCACACCCTGAATAGCAGACAACCCCAAATCCCCAGCTAATCTTGTGCCCAGCTCCCACATCTATAAGAGGCTGCGCACCATGAGTCTGTCCCAGTTCAAAATCGCTCACAAACTGATCACCGGCGCCGCAGCCATCGAACAACTGGCCGCCGAACTCACCCGCCTCGACATCGACAACCCGTTGATCGTCACCGACGCCGCGCTGGTCAAATCCGGCACCGTCGAGCTGGCGCTGGTGCAACTCGGCGGGCGCGAGTACGAGATTTTCGACCGTGTGCTGCCCGATCCGGAAATCGCCATCGTCGAAGACTGCATGCGCGCCTATCGCGAAGGCGGGCATGACGGTTTGATCGGCCTCGGGGGCGGCAGCGCCATCGATATTGCCAAAAGTGTCGCCGCCTACGCCGGATATCACGGCGCACTGGAAGATCTGTTCGGCGTCGATCAGGTGCCGCGCAAGGGCCCGCCGCTGATCGCCATTCCGACCACCGCCGGCACTGGTTCTGAAGTCACCAACGTGGCAATCCTCTCGGACAAGGTCGCGCAGTTGAAGAAAGGCATCGTCAGCGACTATCTGCTGCCGGACGTGGCGCTGGTCAGTCCGCAAATGACCCTGACCTGTCCGCGCAGCGTCACCGCCGCCAGTGGTGTCGATGCACTGGTGCACGCCATCGAATCCTACCTGTCGGTGAATGCCTCGCCGATCACCGACTCCCTCGCCATAGGCGCAATCAAGTTGATCGCCAGCGCTCTGCCCAAGGCCTACGCCAACGGCGCCAATCTGCAAGCGCGCGAAGACATGGCCACCGCCAGCCTCATGGCCGGTATGGCGTTCGGTAACGCCGGGGTCGGTGCGGTGCATGCGTTGGCGTATCCGCTGGGCGGGCGCTTCAACATTGCCCACGGCGTCAGCAACGCCTTGCTGCTGCCCTATGTGATGACCTGGAACAAAATGGCCTGCGTCGAACGCATGCAGGATATTGCCGAAGCCATGGGCGTGAAGACCGCTCATCTGAGCGCCAGCGAAGCTGCGGACAAAGCCGTGCAGGCCATGACTGACCTGTGCGCGGCGGTGGAAATCCCTGCCGGGCTGCGCAGTTTCGGCGTACCTGAGGAAGCTATTCCGGCGATGGCGGTGGAGGCCGCCGGCATCGAGCGCTTGATGCGCAACAACCCGCGCAAACTCAGCGCCGGCGATATCGAGAAGATCTACCGCGCGGCTTACTGAGGCGCGATCGCTGAAGGCTCATGGCACAACCCAATCATCGCGGTCCCGGTGCGCGCGTGGAAACTTGAGGTATACAATGCGCGCCATCGTGATTTAGCTCAGCACAGGTGCGTCATGCAGCCCTTCGTAATTGCTCCGTCGATCCTCTCCGCCGACTTCGCCCGCCTCGGCGAGGAAGTGGACAACGTTCTCGCCGCCGGCGCCGATTTCGTCCACTTCGATGTCATGGACAACCACTACGTACCGAACCTGACGATCGGTCCGATGGTCTGCGCGGCGCTGCGCAAGTACGGCGTCACCGCGCCGATCGACGCGCACCTGATGGTCAGCCCGGTGGACCGCATCGTCGGCGACTTCATTGAAGCCGGCGCGACATACATCACCTTCCACCCGGAAGCCACTTTGCACGTCGATCGCTCGCTGCAGCTGATCCGAGAAGGCGGCTGCAAGTCCGGTCTGGTGTTCAATCCGGCGACTCCGCTGGACGTGCTCAAGTACGTGATCGACAAGGTCGACATGGTTCTGCTGATGAGCGTCAACCCGGGCTTCGGCGGGCAGAAGTTCATTCCCGGCACCCTCGACAAATTGCGTGAAGCGCGGGCGATCATCGACGCTTCCGGTCGCGACATCCGCCTGGAAATCGACGGCGGCGTCAACGTCAACAACATCCGCGAAATTGCCGCTGCTGGTGCTGACACCTTCGTCGCCGGCTCGGCCATTTTCAACGCGCCGAACTATCAGGAAGTCATCGACAAGATGCGTTCCGAACTGGCACTGGCACGCCCATGAGCGGTTTTGAGCAGTTGTTCCCGGGGCAACTGCCACGGTTGGTGATGTTCGATCTGGATGGCACGCTGATCGATTCGGTTCCCGACCTGGCAGCGGCGGTGGACACCATGCTGCTCTCCCTCGGCCGTCCGCCGGCGGGTATCGAAGCGGTGCGCGAATGGGTCGGCAATGGCGCGCCGGTGCTGGTGCGTCGGGCCTTGGCGGGTGGCATCGATCACGCGGCAGTGGACGACGCTGAAGCCGAGCGCGCACTGGAGATTTTCATGGAGGCGTACGGCGCCAGCCATGAACTGACTGTGGTCTATCCCGGTGTGCGCGACACGCTCAAGTGGCTGCACAAGCAAGGCGTGGCCATGGCGTTGATCACCAACAAGCCGGAGCGCTTCGTCGCGCCTCTGCTCGATCAGATGAAGATCGGGCGCTACTTCAAGTGGATCATCGGCGGCGATACCCTGCCCCAGAAGAAGCCTGACCCGGCGGCGCTGTTTTTCGTAATGAAAATGGCCAACATTCCGGCCTCGCAATCGTTGTTCGTCGGCGACTCGCGCAGTGATGTGCAGGCCGCGAAAGCAGCGGGGGTCAAGTGTGTGGCGCTGAGTTACGGCTACAACCATGGCCGGCCGATTGCCGAGGAATCGCCGGCTCTGGTGATCGACGATTTGCGCAAACTAATTCCCGGTTGCCTGGATCTGGCCGGTGGGATAACGTTGCCCGACGCTGTTCAACCCCCTTCTGGAAACGCCATCGTGGTGGTCACCCGCAAACTCTGGATGAAAGTCATCAAGGCCCTGGCCCGTTGGCGTTGGCGCGCCTGACTGATTCTGGCCGGCCCTGCCGGCGCGTTTGCATACCTGACTGATTGCACCTCACACCACGAGGCACCTTATGAATCGCGAAGAATTCCTGCGTCTGGCCGCTGATGGCTATAACCGCATCCCGTTGGCCTGCGAAACCCTGGCCGACTTCGACACGCCGCTGTCGATCTACCTGAAACTGGCCGACCAGCCCAACTCCTACCTGCTCGAATCGGTGCAGGGCGGCGAGAAATGGGGCCGTTATTCGATCATCGGCCTGCCGTGCCGCACCGTGCTGCGGGTTCATGACCATCACGTCAGCATCACCGTGGATGGCGTCGAGACCGAAAGCCACGAGGTTGAAGACCCGCTGGCGTTCGTCGAAACCTTCAAGGCGCGCTACAACGTGCCGACCATCGCCGGCCTGCCGCGCTTCAACGGTGGACTGGTCGGTTACTTCGGTTACGACTGTGTGCGCTATGTCGAGAAGCGTCTGGGCAAATGCCCGAACCCGGATCCGCTGGGCGTGCCGGACATTCTGCTGATGGTTTCCGACGCCGTTGTGGTGTTCGACAACCTGGCCGGCAAGATGCATGCGATCGTCCTCGCCAACCCTGCGCAGACCGATGCTTTCGAGCAAGGCCAGGCGCGGTTGCAGGAACTGCTCGAGCAACTGCGTCAGCCGATCACCCCGCGTCGTGGCCTGGATTTCAGCAAACAGCAATCGGCCGATCCGGTGTTTCGTTCCAGTTTCACCCAGGACGATTACGAAAAAGCCGTCGACACCATCAAGGAATATATCCTCGCCGGCGACTGCATGCAGGTGGTGCCGTCGCAGCGCATGTCGATCGACTTCAAGGCTGCGCCGATCGATCTGTACCGCGCGCTGCGTTGCTTCAACCCGACGCCGTATATGTACTTCTTCAACTTCGGCGATTTCCACGTCGTCGGCAGCTCGCCGGAAGTGCTGGTGCGCGTCGAAGACAACCTGATCACCGTGCGCCCGATCGCCGGCACGCGCCCACGCGGCGCCACGGAAGAAGCCGATGTGGCGCTGGAACAGGACCTGCTCTCGGATGACAAGGAGATCGCCGAGCACTTGATGCTGATCGATCTGGGCCGCAACGATACCGGGCGAGTCTCGGAAATCGGCTCGGTGAAGCTCACCGAGAAAATGGTCATCGAGCGTTATTCCAATGTTATGCACATCGTCTCCAACGTCACCGGCCAGTTGAAGTCCGGCCTGACCGCGATGGACGCACTGCGGGCAATTCTGCCGGCGGGTACTTTGTCCGGCGCGCCGAAGATTCGCGCGATGGAAATCATCGACGAGCTGGAGCCGGTCAAGCGTGGCGTGTACGGCGGTGCGGTCGGTTACTTCGCCTGGAACGGCAACATGGACACCGCCATTGCCATTCGCACGGCGGTGATCAAGAACGGCGAGCTGCACGTGCAGGCCGGCGGCGGCATCGTCGCCGACTCGGTGCCGGCGCTGGAATGGGAAGAAACCCTGAACAAACGCCGCGCGATGTTCCGCGCCGTGGCGTTGGCCGAGCAGACCCCGGACGCCTGAGACACGCAATTTCCCATGTGGGAGCGAGCCTGCTCGCGAAGAGGGTGTGTCAGTCACCGTTGATGTTGACTGACCCAGCGCCTTCGCGAGCAGGCTCGCTCCCACATTGGGTTTTGTGTTGAGGCATAAAAAAAAGCGGCGCCCTGACAGGCGCCGCTTTTTTGCATCTACGACTCAGAAATCCAGCACAACCCCGACATTCAGGCCCTGCTGCTTGAAGTCATCATCCTTGCGGAACGTATACCCCCCACGCAGCGCCAGATCCGCCGTCAGCTTGTGACTGACACCCAGGCTCAAGCGGTTCAGGTGACTTGCCGGTGTGTAGCCTTCAAGGGTGAAGTCATTGGCCGGCAGGGTATTGAGGGCGATGTTGACCTTCTGCACGTCATCTTCGTACTCACGCTCGTGAGCGTATTCGCCATACACCTGGGTTTGCGCGGTGAAGTTGTACTTGCCCTGGATGCCGAGGCCCAAGCGTTTCGAATCGCGGCTCTGGTCATCGAAGGTCAGCGCGGTGGCGCGGTTGCTCTTTTCCGAGTAACCGTCGACATCGACACTGGCGTAATCGGCGCTGACAAACGGCGACAGATGCCATTGGCTGCCCGGTTGCGCAATGTCATAGCCCAGGCGCGTGCTGAACGCCCACAGGCTGCCGTCGGTATCGCCTTTCTCCGCACCCTCGCTGGCGCCGAGGTCGAACTTGCGCTTGAGGTTGTCGTAGTCGAGTTTGCCGCCGGTCAGCGCCGCGTCGGCCCACCAGCGGTTCTGCTGGAACTGGGCGAACGCGGTGGCCATGTAGCTGTTGAGTTTGTAGTCGGAATCATTGTGCCCAGCCTCGAGATTCTGTCGGTACAAACCGGCCGCCACGCCCACGCGCCAAGCCTCGTTCAAGCGATAGCTGCCGCCGACGTTGAGGTTGTAACCGCTGCCATCGGCACTGGCGCCGCTGCTTTGGCTGTCGACATCCAGATGCTGTCCGCCGGTCGAGACAATCGCGCGCCATTGGCCGACCGCTTGCCAGTTCTCCCAGTCTGCCTGCCATTGGTTGCGCAATTCATCCTGATGCGCACGCACGGTGCCGTGGGCCATTTCAGGTAGCAGGCTCAATTCCCACGGTGCAGCCAACAGCGAATAGGCGTAATCGGCGATCAGTTTTTGCCCGGATTCGGTCGGGTGTACGCCATCGTTGTAGATCAGTTTGGTCGGATCCGGCGTGGCGCTGTTGATCCCGTAGCGGGCGTTTTCCGTGCAGTTATTGCCACTGAAGCAGGTGGCGGTGAGGTTCTGGTCGGTAGCCAGGCCAAAGCGCCCCGGGTCGGCGAAGACTTCCGAGAGCAGCACCGGAATGTTCAAAGGAATCACTTCGGCGTCGATGCCTTGCAGGCGCGTCACCAACTGACTGTTGAACTGGTTGGCGAGGGTGCTGCTGAACGCTTGCAGCGGCGTGCCGTTCAGAGCAGGTGTCAGGCCCACGTCGGGCAGCAGCCAGACCATCACGTATTTGGCGCCAGCGGTCTGCAGGGTCTGCACGCTGTCGGCCAGTCGATCGGCTGCGGCGTTGGCCTGGGGCAGGCTGAGAATGCGGCCCTGGAGGAAGTCGTTGCCGCCACCGGAAATGTAATACAGTGCGTTCGGGTCGGCGCGGAAGCCGTTCGACGGCAGGTATCCGGCGCGGGTGCGTTCACCGGTGGCCGATTGGGTGGTGATCGAGTCGAGAATCTGGTCGGTGCGATAGCCACCGACCGCCCAGTTGTTGCCGTCAGGCTGGCCGTTTTCCGCGCGCACTGCGGAGCTGGAAGAGGCTGTCTGGTCGGGCGAAAAGCCCAGGCGGCCGCCGAGCAACTGGGTGGAATTCAATGAAAAAACTTCGCCGCTGCCATCCTGATACACCGGCCCGGTGCGGTTGGTGTAACGCTCGGTGGAGCCCGCCGGGCCGCCGGTGTCGGCGAAGGTGCCGGCATCGTTGAGGCTGTCGCCGAACACAATGAAACTGGAATAAGGATTGGGCGCTGCATTGGCCTGAGCGCAAGCGAGTGCGAGCAAGCAGCTGGCCAGCGGTACAAACAACGTCTGTCTGATCATGAGCAAGTCCGTTTATTTATTGTTGTAGGTGAACGAAACGACAGTACCAAAAACGTTCGGCGTTTTGCCATCGGTCGTGAATCCCTCTGCCGTTTTATAACCCGCAGGCCCCGCCATATTGCGTGCTCCGCCCAGCTAAGTTACTGTGCCGGAACGTATGAACGAGACCTTCCCCGTGTTGATCACCAGCAAACTTCTGGATCAAGTCATCAAGGCACACGCCCGCTGGCGTTGGCGCGCCTGAATCTTCTCTGCCGGCTCCGCCGGATCTGTATCGCTTTGCCTTCCTTGTCTGTTTGAAATGCCGCTGTGCTGGCGCCCTGTGCGCGTCCGACATCGCGCAGCCACCCGCGGGCAAGTCATCTGAAGGCTGTCATCAAGTCAGAATTCAAGAGGTTCGAAACGCCATGTTGCTGATGATCGACAACTACGACTCCTTTACCTACAACGTTGTGCAATACCTCGGCGAGCTGGGTGCCGAGGTCAAAGTGGTGCGCAACGACGAACTGACCATCGCCGAAATCGAAGCGCTGAATCCCGAGCGCATCGTGGTTTCCCCCGGGCCGTGCACGCCTACCGAGGCGGGCGTTTCCATCGACGCGATCAAGCACTTCGCCGGCAAACTGCCGATCCTCGGCGTCTGCCTCGGCCACCAGTCCATCGGCCAGGCCTTCGGCGGTGATGTGGTGCGTGCCCGCCAAGTCATGCACGGTAAGACTAGCCCGGTATTCCACGAGGACAAGGGCGTGTTCGCCGGCCTCAATCATCCGCTCACCGTTACCCGTTACCACTCGCTGATCGTCAAGCACGAAAGCCTGCCCGATTGCCTCGAGCTGACCGCATGGACCCAGCACGACGACGGCTCGGTCGACGAGATCATGGGCTTGCGTCACAAGACCCTGAACATCGAGGGTGTACAGTTCCACCCCGAGTCGATCCTCACCGAGCAGGGTCATGAACTGTTTGCCAATTTCCTCAAACAAACCGGCGGCACGCGCTAAGGACTTCCCATGAATATCAAGACAGCCCTCAGCCGTATCGTCGAACACCTCGACCTCAGCACCGATGAAATGCGCGATGTGATGCGCGAGATCATGACCGGCCAGTGCACCGAAGCGCAGATCGGCGCGTTCATGATGGCCATGCGCATGAAGAGCGAGAGCATCGACGAAATCGTCGGCGCGGTGTCGGTGATGCGCGAGCTGGCCGATCAGGTCGAGCTGAAAACCCTCGACGGCGTCGTCGATGTGGTAGGCACCGGCGGTGACGGTGCGAATATCTTCAACGTATCGACCGCGTCTTCCTTTGTTGTCGCAGCCGCCGGTTGCACCGTCGCCAAGCACGGCAACCGCGCGGTGTCCGGCAAGAGCGGCAGTGCCGATCTGCTGGAAGCTGCCGGCATTTATCTGAACCTGACCCCGGTGCAGGTCGCGCGCTGCATCGACAACGTCGGCATCGGTTTCATGTTCGCCCAGACTCACCACAAAGCGATGAAGTACGCCGCCGGCCCGCGCCGCGAACTCGGCCTGCGCACGCTGTTCAACATGCTCGGCCCGCTTACGAATCCGGCCGGTGTGAAGCATCAGGTGGTCGGCGTGTTCACTCAGGCGCTGTGCCGGCCATTGGCCGAGGTCTTGCAGCGACTGGGCAGCAAACACGTGCTGGTCGTGCATTCGAAGGACGGTCTGGATGAATTCAGCCTCGCCGCGCCGACCTTTGTCGCTGAATTGAAAAACAACGAAATCACTGAGTATTGGGTCGAACCGGAAGACCTCGGCATGAAGAGCCAGAGCCTGCACGGTCTTTCGGTTGAAGGCCCGGAAGCGTCGCTGGCGCTGATCCGCGATGCCCTCGGCAAGCGCAAAACCGAAAACGGCCAGAAAGCTGCCGAGATGATTGTGCTCAATGCCGGTGCGGCGCTGTACGCCGCCGACCTGGCAAGCAGTCTGAAACAAGGTGTGGAGCTGGCGCACGACGCGCTGCACACCGGCCTCGCTCGGGAAAAGCTCGAGGAGCTGGGTGCCTTTACCGCGGTATTCAAAGTGGAGAATGAAGGATGAGTGTACCGACGGTTCTGGAAAACATTCTGGCGCGCAAGGTTGAGGAAGTCGCCGAGCGCAGCGCCCGGGTCAGCCTGAGCGAGCTGGAAAGTCTGGCCAAGGCGGCCGATGCACCCCGTGGTTTTGCCCAGGCGTTGCTGGCGCAAGCGAAGAAGAAACAACCGGCCGTGATTGCCGAAATCAAGAAGGCTTCACCAAGCAAAGGCGTGATCCGCGAAGACTTCGTGCCGGCCGACATCGCCAAGAGCTACGAAAAGGGTGGGGCCACCTGTCTGTCGGTGCTGACCGATATCGACTACTTCCAGGGCGCCGATGCCTATCTGCAACAGGCGCGCGCCGCCTGCAAGCTGCCGGTGATCCGCAAGGACTTCATGATCGATCCGTACCAGATCGTTGAAGCCCGCGCGCTGGGCGCCGATTGCGTGCTGCTCATCGTCTCCGCACTGGACGACGTTAAAATGGCCGAGCTGGCCGCCGTGGCCAAAGGCGTCGGTCTCGACGTGTTGGTGGAAGTGCACGACGGTGACGAGCTGGAGCGCGCGCTGAAGACGCTCGACACGCCGCTGGTCGGGGTCAACAACCGCAACCTGCACACATTCGACGTCAGTCTGGAAACCACCCTCGACCTGCTGCCGCGCATCCCGCGCGATCGCCTGGTGATCACCGAGAGCGGCATCCTCAATCGGGCCGACGTCGAGCTGATGGAAATCAGCGATGTGTACTCGTTCCTGGTCGGCGAAGCGTTCATGCGCGCGGAAAATCCGGGGATTGAATTGCAGCGCCTGTTCTTTCCGGAGCGTGGTGGTCCAGTAGTGAGCGGTTCTACCCTCGACTGACCGAGTCGACCTGATTCGCGAGCAGGCTCGCTCCCACATTTGGAATGCATTTCCCCCTGTGGGAGCGAGCCTGCTCGCGAAGGGGCCTTCGAATCCGCTAAAGAGACTCAACTTGCCGGAGCTCACCATGTCGCTGCCAACCCCGCTGACCATCGAATCCGGCCTGCAAGCCGAACAGGACTTGCTGGCCTCGGTCTGCTCTGGCGACGCCGAATTTGGCCTGCTGTTCTGGCAACCCAGCGACCGCGCGCTAGTCATGCCGCGCCGCCTCAACCGTCTCCCGCAATTCGACCACGCCTGCGAAGTCTCCGCTGCCGCTGGCTGGCCGGTGCTGTTGCGTGAAACCGGTGGTGAGCCCGTCCCGCAATCCGCTGCGACCATCAACATTGCCTTGGTGTATGCCCCGCCTCGCAGCGAAGGCGATCTGAACCGCATCGAAACCGGCTACCGCCGCCTGTGCGATCCGATCTGTCAGTTGCTGGATGAATTGGGTGGCACCTCGTCGGTCGGGGAAATCGACGGCGCATTCTGTGATGGACGTTTCAACGTCAATCTCGACGGTCGCAAGATGGTCGGCACCGCCCAGCGCTGGCGCCAGAGCCAGGGCGGCCAGCGTCCGGTGGGCTTGGTGCACGGTGCGATGCTGATGGATGACGAGCGCGAAGCGATGGTTGCTGCGGTCAATCGCTTCAATGAAGCCTGCGGCCTGGAGCAGCGGGTGAGGGCGCAAAGCCACATCGCCCTGCATGAGAAATTCAACGCGCCACAGGCGTTGGCGCGTCTCGATGAATTGTTTCGTTTGATGCTGGCGCAGATTTACGTCTAGCGCGTGCCGAAGACCACCATGGTCTTGCCCTTCACGTCGACCAGATTGCGTTCTTCCAGATCCTTGAGCACGCGGCCGACCATTTCTCGCGAACAACCGACAATCCGACCGATTTCCTGACGGGTGACTTTGATCTGCATGCCGTCCGGGTGGGTCATGGCGTCCGGCTGTTTGCACAGCTCCAGCAGGCAGCGGGCGACGCGGCCGGTGACGTCAAAAAATGCCAGGTCGCCGACTTTGCGCGTGGTGTTGCGCAGGCGTTGTGCGATTTGTCCGCTGAGGGCGTAAAGAATGTCTGGATCCTGCTGCGATAACTCGCGGAACTTGGCGTAACTGATTTCCGCAGTTTCGCATTCGACCTTGGCCCGCACCCAGGCGCTGCGTTCCTGCTCCTGACCTGCCTGCTCGAACAGACCCAGTTCGCCGAAGAAATCCCCGGCGTTGAGGTAGGCGATGATCATCTCGCGGCCATCGTCATCTTCGATGAGGATGGTGACCGAACCCTTGATGATGAAGTACAGCGTGTCCGAGCGATCCCCGGCGCAGATTATATTGCTCTTGGCCGCATGACGCCGGCGCTGGCAATGCATCAACAGCTTGTCGATGTTCTTGATTTTGGGTGTGGGGGTAATAGCAACCATGGTTGTATCCCGAAAAGACTGCACGGTGATGTTTGAGTTTTTATGAGGCGCTGAAGGCGGTCGCTACAGGGCTGACGAATTGGCGCCAGCGAATTGGCGCCAGCTTACCAGACACTTCGTCGAGAATTCGAGAAATTACCTACAGTCAAAAAGCATCCGTCCTAGGACGTCGTTCCTGTCGGGACAAAGCGCTGTGCTAAGCTGGCGACCCTTTTTTTACAGTGGAGTCTGGGCGATGAAGGCACGCATCCAATGGGCTGGCGAAGCCATGTTCCTCGGCGAATCCGGCAGCGGTCATGTCGTGGTGATGGACGGCCCGCCAGATGCCGGTGGCCGTAACCTCGGGGTTCGCCCGATGGAAATGCTCTTGCTGGGTGTCGGCGGTTGCAGCAACTTCGACGTGGTCAGCATCCTGAAGAAGTCGCGCCAGGCCGTTGAAAGCTGCGAAGCCTTTCTCGACGCCGAGCGTGCGACTGAAGATCCGAAGGTGTTTACCAAGATCCACATGCACTTCGTGGTCAAGGGCCGGGGCTTGAAAGAAGCTCAGGTCAAGCGCGCCATCGAACTGTCGGCCGAGAAATATTGCTCGGCGTCGATCATGCTCGGCGCGGCTGGCGTGGCAATCACCCACGATTATGAAATCGTTGAACTCGGCTGAACCGACATTCAACTATCATAAAAGCAGTGCAGACTCTGGCGATCCCCCGCTGACGTCTGCATAATGCGCCACTTTTTTCAGGGCAGTGATCGGTCAGCCGACAGGTCATCCGCCTGAACAGATAACCAAAATCGCCATCGCGAAGAGGTGTTAACCGTCCTACGCAGGTGCGTTGTTCGCACTTGACGGGCATGCTTGATCACGCGGCCGCGCCGCATACATAGAGAGTTTTTAACGGTGAAAAGCAAACTCAAGCTCCACGGGTTCAATAACCTGACAAAGACCTTGAGCTTCAACATCTATGACATCTGCTACGCGGAGACCCCGCAAGACCAGCAGGCTTACGTTGAGTACATCAATCAAGAGTACAACGCGAAACGCCTGACGCAGATTCTCACAGAAGTTGTCGAGATCATTGGTGCCAACATCCTGAACATCGCCAGTCAGGACTATGAACCCCAGGGCGCCAGCGTCACGATTCTGATTTCGGAAGAGCCGGTGACCCCGACTGACAGCCAGATCGAAGAATCGCCGGGCCCGTTGCCCGAAATCATTCTGGCCCACCTCGACAAGAGCCACATCACGGTGCACACCTATCCGGAAATCCATCCGGACGACGGTATTGCGACCTTCCGTGTGGATATCGACGTGTCGACTTGTGGTGTCATTTCACCGCTCAAAGCGCTCAACTTCCTCATTCACCAGTTCGATTCGGACATCGTGACCGTGGATTACCGTGTGCGCGGCTTCACCCGTGACGTTGAAGGCAACAAACACTTCATCGACCACGAGATCAACTCGATCCAGAACTACCTTTCCGAAGACACTCGCGACGCGTACCAGATGACCGACGTGAACGTGTACCAGGAAAACCTGTTCCACACCAAAATGCTGCTGAAGAACTTCGAACTGGATAACTACCTGTTCGGCGACGCCACCAGCAACCTCTCGCCCGAGCAGCGTGCTCAGGTGACCGACCGTGTGAAACACGAAATGCTGGAAATCTTCTACGCGCGCAACATGCCGACCTAAGATTCCCGGACACAAAAAAGGCGACCTCCTGGTCGCCTTTTTCATGCCTCACACAAAACCCCTGTGGGAGCTGGCTTGCCAGCGATAGGGCAATGTCGGGCGATACATATCTCAGATCCGATACGTACTCTTGGTCATCACCTTGGCCAACAAGCTCATCCCGAACTTGACCGGCGCCGGAAAACGAAATCCGCCCGCATCCAACGCACTTTCCGCATGGTGTTCTTCATCGATGCGCATCTGCTCAAGAATTGCCCGGGACTTTTCGTCCTCGGCCGGCAATTGCTCCAGATGTTCGCTCAAGTGCTTGCAGACCTGATGCTCGGTCGCCGCTACGAAACCAAGGCTGACCTTGTCGCTGATCAGCCCGGCAACCGCGCCGATACCGAACGACATGCCGTAAAACAGTGGATTCAGCACGCTGGTGTGGCTGCCCAACTGATGGATGCGCTGTTCACACCAGACCAGATGATCGATCTCTTCTTCAGCCGCGTGCTCCATGGCTGCGCGTACCTGCGGCAACTTGGCGGTCAGCGCCTGTCCCTGATACAGCGCTTGGGCGCAGACTTCGCCGGTATGGTTGATGCGCATCAGACCGGCGACATGGCGGGTGTCTTCATCGCTCATTTGCGTATCCGGCTGCAGAATCGCTGGCGACGGGCGGTACGGCTGGCCACTGAAGGGCAACAGGGTGCGCATCGCGGCATCGGCTTGCAGCAGCAGACGGTCTATGGGCGAGTAGTGACGTTGGGTAGTCATGCTGACCTCCGGGAAGAATCTCGGCGGCCAGTTTAACCGAATCGGCCGTCGAGGGTTTGCGCTGGGTCATTGGCCGCTGATTTTGCTCTTTGTGGGAGCGAGCAGGCTCGCTCCCACAGTTGGTTGTCGCCAATCAGCCCGGCGGCCAGTTCATCTGGCGCTGCCCCAGCACGTGCATATGGATGTGATAGACAGTCTGCCCGCCAAGTTCATTGCAGTTCATCACCACGCGGAAGCCCTCTTCGCAACCCAGTTCCAGCGCCAGACGCTGCGCGGTGAACAGGATGTGCCCGGCCAGCGCCTTGTCGTCTTCGGTCAGGTCGTTGAGCGTGCGCACCGGTTTTTTCGGGATCACCAGAAAGTGCACCGGAGCCTGTGGGGCGATGTCGTGGAAGGCCAGAACCTGGTCGTCCTCGTAAATGATCCTGGCCGGGATTTCCCGGTTGATGATCTTGGTGAACAGAGTATCCACTGCTGTTTCTCCGTTGAGTTGGGCTGAATCGAGTGTACCGCTTCGAAGTCGTCTTCCTAGCGGGGGCAGTAAGCTTTGTTGATCATGCCGACGATGGTGCGATTGAGCCAGCGCGAACCCAGTCGCGGCAGGAACGCCAGCCAGCGGTTGCGCCGTCCCGGAATGATGATGGCGCGGTTTTTATCCATTGCGCGTACGGCATGCAGTGCCACTTCTTCCGGACTCATCAGCGAGTGGCTGCTTTCGATCTTTTCGCTACTCATGTGTGCGGTACGGAAGAACGGTGTCCGCGTCGGGCCGGGGCACAGCACCGAAACTTTCACGCCGCTTTGTTTGAGCTCCACGCGCAAGGCTTCGGAAAAATGCAGCACATAGGCTTTGCTGGCGTAGTACGTGCTCATCCATGGGCCGGGGCTGTACGCAGCCACCGAGGCGACATTGAGGATCTGCCCGCCACCCAGCAGTGCCATGCTGTTACCCAGCGCATGGCAGAGGCGTGTGAGGGCGAGGATATTGACCTCGATGAGGTCCTGCTCGGTCATCCAGTCTTGCGCGAGGAATGGCCCGCAGGTGCCGATGCCTGCGCAATTGACCAGCAGATCGATCTGCCGGTCGCCTTCTTCCAGCTCCAGCAAAAAGCCCGACAGGCGCAACGGTTCGCCGAGATCGCAGGCACGAAACAATACTTCGACATCGAAACGCTGGGTCAGCTCGATGGCGATACTTTCCAGCTGATCACGCTGTCGTGCCACCAGAATCAGGCTGCGGCCGCGCCGGGCCAGCGCTTCGGCCATGGCCAGGCCGATGCCGCTGGAAGCGCCAGTGATCAGAGCGTAACGGGTCATGCAGTTCTCCATCGCAACAGCTCCGCGCCGGCGACGCGGTTGTCGCGGCAGGGAGCGCTGTTCATTCTTGCGCAGAGTCTACAGGGGCCTGCGCCGGTTCGGCTGCCTCGTCGGCGGAAATCACTGGCGGTTCGACGACCTCAACTTCGTCGGTGGTCACCGAGCCGCTGTCATAGCTGCTCTCCAGATTGCTTTCATATTCTTCCTGCACAGCCGAGAAGCCGCCAAGAAGGCCTCCGGCAAAAATCAGTGCGAAGAATACGATCCACAACGAGCACAGCACTTTGACCGCCGTGCTGTTCGGTGGCGGTGGCGGCCCATAGCGGTTGGCGCCGGTATTGCCGGGCACAACCATCATCACCAGCGGGAAAAAACTGCCCACGAACGGCACCAGATTCAACAGCCACAGCCAGCCCGACCAGCCGATATCGTGCAGGCGCTGAACGCTGAACAGAATGCTGACGATCATGAAGCCAATGAACAGGAAGACCGCCAGAATGCCGCCGAGGATCAGGCCGGTGGTTGAATCGCCGCTGACCAGGCCTAAGGCAATCAAGGCAAACACACCGACGATGGGCAAGGTCACCAGGCTCAAGACCATGGTCCAGGCCAGAAAACGCAGGCGACCGATCCGGCCTTCGACGCTGAATGGCTTGAGCGTGGCGAATGGCGGCAGAGCTTCACCGACATTGGCGCGCGGTGGGGCGTAAGGCGAGTCGGGTTCGGCCACTGTTGCAGGGTTGTCGTGGACGTCCGCGAGATTCAGTTCGATGGCGGTTTCCGCTTCGATCCGAGCATCGATCCCGGTTTTGTTCAACGCCTGCAGATACGTCTGCGCATCGCTGTGAGACAAATCACGTTTGAGAGCGACGGTGCGGCCATTGAACAGGCGCTCGATGGCGGCCACATCGCTTTTGAACAGATCCGCCAGATTCAGTTTGGCGGTGGTGAGGTCGACGCCGGGCTGTAGCGCGCCGTCGAAGACGATCTTGTAACGGGTGTCGCTCATGGCCGAGGCATCCTTGTCGCGATTCATTTGGCAGCCAGTCTGATCAGGACTGGCCAGATATGTTTTTCAGCGCGGCCAGCGTTGTGGCAACTGTGCAGCGCGCGCTTGGGCCTGACGATATTCAGCGTCGAGCCGCGCGATCAACTGATCCACGCTTGGCAGATCGCCAATCTGGCCAACACCCTGACCCGCCGACCACACGGTCTTCCAGGCTTTGGCTTCATCGTTGATCGGCTTTAGCTTGTCGCCGAAATTGACCTCGCCCTTGCCTTGCAGTGCCGCCATGTCGAAACCGGCCGCCTCCAGGCTCTGGCGCATGAAACTGGCCGGCACTCCCGACACCGCTGGAGTATGAATGATGTCGGCAGCCTTGGCTGTCAGCAGCATTTCTTTATAAGCGTCAGGCGCGTGACTTTCGGTGGTGCCGATAAATCGCGTACCGAAGTAGGCCAAATCCGCGCCGAGCAACTGTGCGGCGAGAATCTCATGGCCGTGGTTCAAACATCCTGCAAGCAACAGCGTCTTGTCGAAAAACTCACGGATCTCGGCAATCAGCGCAAACGGACTCCAGGTGCCGGCGTGCCCGCCGGCGCCGGCCGCGACGGCAATCAGCCCGTCGACACCGGCTTCAGCGGCTTTCTCGGCATGGCGCCGCGTGGTCACGTCGTGAAACACCAGACCGCCGTAGCTGTGCACCGCGTCGACCAGTTCCTTCACCGCGCCGAGGCTGGTGATAACGATCGGCACCTTATGCTCGACGCAAATGTCCAGATCCGCCTGAAGGCGCGGGTTGCTGTGGTGAACAATCAGGTTCACCGCATAAGGGGCCGGATTATCCAGCGTCGCCAGGCCCGCTTCGATCTGTTCCAGCCAGGCCTTGAACCCACTGCTTTCGCGTTGGTTCAGAGCCGGAAAGCTGCCGACCACGCCGTTGCGGCAGCAGGCGAGCACCAGTTCCGGATTGGAGATCAGAAACATCGGCGCCGCCACGACGGGCAGACGCAGACGTTGTTCGAGCAGAGCGGGCAGCGACATTGAGAACACCCCGAGGATCTGTATTGGTTGAAGTTAGAACGGCTTGACCACGACCAGAATTACGATAGCCAGCAATATCAGAACCGGCACTTCATTGAACCAGCGATAAAAGACATGGCTGCGGGTGTTTTCGCCACGGGCAAAGCGTTTTACCTGCGCGCCGCACATGTGGTGGTAGCCGATCAGCAATACGACCAGAGTCAGTTTTGCGTGAATCCAGCCGCCTTGGCTGAAGATTGATGGATTAAGGTAGATCAGCCAGCCACCGAAGATCAGCGTGGCGATCATCGCCGGGCCCATGATGCCGCGATACAGCTTGCGCTCCATGACGCTGAAGCGTTCCTGGCTGATCGTGTCGGTGCTTTGCGCGTGGTAAACGAACAGGCGCGGCAAGTAAAACAGCCCGGCAAACCAGCAGACGACGCTGACAATGTGAAACGCTTTGAGCCATAGATAGAGCATTTTTGGTTATTCCCTCATTCACGGTAGCCAGATAGTAGAGGCTTGAGCGTCCGCGCGTCACCTTGGCGGTTGTCGCAGGCGCGCGCGGCCCCTATTATCGACGGCTTTCCAGTGGGTTCGTTGAGGGCAGGTTTATGGTCAAGGTCGGTATCGTCGGCGGCACGGGTTACACCGGTGTCGAACTGCTGCGTCTGTTGGCACAGCATCCGCAGGCAGAAGTGGTCGTCATCACTTCCCGATCCGAGGCCGGTCTGGCCGTGGCTGACATGTACCCGAACCTGCGCGGTCACTATGACGGGCTGGCGTTCAGCGTGCCGGACGTGAAAACCCTTGGCGCCTGCGATGTGGTTTTCTTCGCCACGCCACACGGCGTGGCTCACGCCTTGGCAGGCGAGCTGCTGGCGGCGGGCACCAAGGTCATCGACCTGTCCGCTGACTTCCGTCTGCAAGATGCTGATGAATGGGCCAAGTGGTACGGCCAGCCACACGGCGCACCGCAATTGCTGGACGAAGCGGTCTATGGTCTGCCGGAAGTCAATCGCGAGCAGATCAAGAAAGCGCGCCTGATCGCGGTGCCGGGTTGCTATCCGACCGCTACGCAATTGGGTTTCCTGCCGTTGCTGGAAGCAGGTCTGGCCGACGCATCGCGTTTGATCGCCGACTGCAAATCCGGTGTCAGTGGTGCCGGGCGTGGTGCGGCTGTTGGTTCTTTGTACTCCGAGACGTCGGAAAGCATGAAGGCCTATGCGGTAAAAGGTCATCGTCATCTGCCGGAAATTCGCCAGGGCCTGCGTCGCGCGGCGGGCAAGGATGTCGACCTGACCTTCGTCCCGCACCTGACGCCGATGATTCGCGGTATTCACTCCACGCTCTACGCGACAGTAGCGGATCGCTCGGTTGATCTGCAGGCACTGTTCGAAAAGCGCTATGCCAACGAACCGTTCGTCGATGTCATGCCAGCCGGCAGCCACCCGGAAACCCGTAGCGTGCGCGGCGCCAACGTCTGCCGCATCGCCGTGCATCGTCCACAGGATGGCGATCTGGTGGTCGTGCTCTCGGTGATCGACAATCTGGTCAAGGGCGCCTCGGGCCAGGCGGTGCAGAACATGAACATTCTGTTCGGACTGGACGAGCGCTTCGGCCTGTCACACGCCGGCATGCTGCCGTAACGTTAGCCGCAACCTATAAGCCGCAAGCTTGAAGCTCACCGCTTGAAGCTTGCCGCTGCTCCTCTAATAGTTGACCAATTTTCTAGGAGAAGCGGATAATGCGCGTCATCACGCATTATGGCGGCGTAACGCCGGGAGATAGTCAGCATGAGCGTCGAATCCTTCACCCCCACGGCTTTGCAATTCACTCAAGGTGCTGCGCACAAGGTGAAGAGCCTGGTCGATGAAGAGGGGAATGATCGCTTGAAGCTGCGCGTATTTGTTACGGGCGGCGGTTGTTCAGGGTTTCAATACGGTTTCACCTTCGATGAGGACGTGGCCGATGACGACACCATCGTCGAGCGCGAAGGCGTGAGCCTGGTGGTCGATCCGATGAGCTTCCAGTACCTGGCCGGTGCCGAGGTGGATTATCAGGAAGGTCTGGAAGGTTCGCGCTTCGTGATCAAGAACCCGAATGCTACAACGACTTGTGGTTGCGGTTCGTCGTTTTCGATCTGATCGCGCTTCACCGCACACAACAAAACGCCGCAGAGCCTTTCGGTTCTGCGGCGTTTTTGTATCTGAAGTTTAGGCCGGGTAGATGGCGCCGAGTACGCGCAGGCCGCGAGCGCCGGTGACGCTTGGTCGATTGGCGGCGATGCCTTCGAGGCAGCAGTGCGCAAGCCAGGCGAAGGCCATGGCTTCCACCCAGTCAGGGTCAACGCCGTGAGTTGCGGTGCTGGCGACTTGGGTATTTGGCAGCAGATCCGCCAGACGTCTCATCAGCGTGGCGTTGTGCGCGCCGCCGCCACAAACCAGCAGTTCCTGAGTGTCCGATTGAGCGCTTTGTAGCGACTCGATGATGGTCAGCGCCGTCAGTTCGAGCAGCGTGGCCTGAACGTCTTCGGCTGCGAAAGTCGGCAGACGCGATAGATGCTGTTCCAGCCATGGCAGATTGAAGACTTCGCGGCCGGTACTTTTCGGGCCTTTGGTGACGAAGAACGGGTCGCTCAGCAGTGCCGTGAGCAGGGCTGGTTCAACCTTGCCGGTCGCAGCCCATTTGCCGTCCCGGTCATAGCTTTCGCCACGTTGCCGGTGAATCCAGGCGTCCATCAGAACATTTCCCGGGCCGCAGTCGAAACCGGCTACAGGTTTGTTCGGCTCAATCAGGCTGAGATTGCTGAATCCGCCGACATTCAAGACTGCCTGGTTACCAGTACGCTCTTCAAACAACGCTTCGTGAAAGGCTGGCACCAGAGGCGCACCTTGGCCACCCGCTGCGACATCGCGACTGCGGAAATCGCTGACGACGGTAATACCGGTCAACTCAGTCAGCAGGGCTGGATTACCGATCTGCACGGTAAACCCGCGCGCCGGCTCATGGCGAATGGTCTGACCGTGGCTACCGATGGCACGGATGGCATCGGGCTTGAGTTGTTGTTGCGCGAGTAGGCTGTGAATGCCCAACGCGGCAAGTTCGACCCAGTGTTGCTGGGCAATCGCCGAGCGGGCGATCTCGTCGGGGCCGCTGGCGCACAAGCCAAGCAGCTCGGCGCGCAGGGAGTCAGGCATTGGCAGGTAGTGGGTGGCGATCAGTTTGATCGCCGAGGTCTGCTCGATCAGGGCGATGTCCAGCCCGTCGAGACTGGTTCCGGACATCACACCGATATACAGGGTCATGGCTTAGCGCTTGCTCGAAGCCAGCATGGTGGCCTTCTCTTGATCCATGCGCGCCATCAGTGGCTGGCTCTGCGCGAGGAAGCGCGCGCGTTCGGACTTGGCGATCGGATCGGCCATTGGCAGCTTCTGGCCCAGCGGATCGACGTGAACGCCGTTGACCTGGAACTCATAGTGCAAATGCGGGCCGGTGGAAAGGCCAGTTGTACCGATATAGCCAATGACTTGACCTTGCTTGACGCTGCCACCGGTTTTCACGCCTTTGGCAAAGCCCTGCATATGGCCGTAGAGCGTACGGTAAGTGTTGCCGTGCTGAATGATCACAGTGTTGCCGTAGCCACCGCGACGGCCGGCCAGCAGGACTTTGCCGTCACCGGCAGCCTTGATCGGCGTGCCTCGCGGCGCTGCGTAGTCGACACCTTTGTGCGCGCGGATCTTGTTGAGGATCGGGTGCTTGCGGCCCATGGAGAACTTCGAGCTGATGCGGGCGAAGTCAACCGGCGTACGGATGAAGGCCTTGCGCATGCTGTTGCCATCGGCAGTGTAATAGCTGCTGTTGCCTTGTTTGTTGGTGTAGCGAACAGCGGTGTAAGTCTTCCCGCGGTTGGTGAAGCGCGCCGACAGGATCGGGCCGGTGCCGACAGCCTTGCCGTTGATGACTTTCTGCTCGTAGATCACATCGAATTCATCACCCTGACGAATGTCCTGCGCGAAATCGATGTCGTAGCCAAAGACGCTGGCCATATCCATGGTCATGCTGTGAGAAAGGCCGGCGCGGGCTGCGGACTGTGACAGTGAGCTGTTGATGACACCGTGGACGTAGGCAGTGCGAACAGTTGGCTTGGCAGTCACGCGGTTGAACGAATAACCCCTGTCATTCTTGGTCAGGGTGATGGTTTCAACGTCGCTGACCTTGCTGTGCAGGCTGGTCAGGTGGCCTTCCGGGCTGAGTTCGAATTCGAGTTTCTGACCGCGCTTGAGTTGGCTGAACTGCTTGGCTTGCTTGTCGCTTGCCAGTATTTCGTGCACGGAGGCTGCCGGTAGGCCGACTTTTTCAAACAGGGTAGACAGCGTATCGCCTTTGGAAACCACGACCTCACGGTGCCCAGGCTCTTTTGGTTTCTCAGCAGGCGCTACAGGTGCTGGCGCGGTTTCAGCGGTTTGCGCGGTGTTTTCGTCGCTGTTTTCGATTTGTGCGAACGGCGAAGCTGCGGGCTCGTTTGTGGCTTGAGCCGCATCAGCAGCGTCTTGATCTTGTGTCAGTTGTTCAGCAGGACTTTCCAGTTCAAGACTCAGAGTCGTCTTTTTGGCTTCAACATCGCTGGAAGGAAATACCAGCAGCGCCAGGCTGAGAAGGGCGGCGATTCCACTTGCGGCGAGCAGGTGGGTCTTCGGGTAAAGCGGGGGCGCTTTAGACGGTTCTGTGGTCATAGGTAATTTTTGACTTTGAAATAGATGAATTGGAAAAGATGAATGACATGATGAAGATGAAATAACTGTATAAAATATAACCAAATCATCGCTGAAGCAAGTCTACAGACCTCGGGTCTGTGGATTGGTGTCCGTGCGCCGGGCAAAACTTGTAATTGGTGCGCGTTCTTGTATGGTTGGTTCCCTTTGAATCTGAGCCTTGCGGGTCTGTTATGAAGTCGGTTGAAGAGCAGCTAGCGCTGATTAAACGTGGTGCGGAAGAACTGTTGGTCGAGTCCGAGCTGGTCGAAAAGCTCAAGCGCGGCCAGCCGCTGCGTATCAAGGCTGGTTTCGACCCTACCGCTCCGGATCTGCATCTTGGTCATACCGTGCTTATTAATAAGCTGCGTCAGTTCCAGGAGCTGGGGCACCAGGTGATCTTCCTTATAGGTGACTTCACCGGGATGATCGGTGATCCGAGTGGCAAGAGCGCCACGCGTCCGCCACTGACGCGTGAGCAGGTTCTGGAAAATGCCGAGACCTACAAGACTCAGGTTTTCAAAATCCTTGATCCGGCGAAAACCGAAGTTGCCTTCAACTCCACCTGGATGGACAAGATGAGGCCGGCGGATTTCATTCGCCTGACTTCGCAATACACCGTCGCTCGCATGCTCGAGCGCGATGACTTCGACAAGCGCTATACCACCAACCAGCCGATCGCTATTCACGAGTTCCTCTATCCGCTGGTTCAGGGTTATGACTCGGTCGCGCTGCGCGCCGATGTCGAGCTGGGCGGTACCGATCAGAAATTCAACTTGCTGATGGGGCGTGAGCTGCAGCGTGGTTATGGCCAGGAAGCCCAGTGCATTCTGACCATGCCATTGCTGGAAGGTCTGGATGGTGTGAAGAAGATGTCCAAGTCGCTGGGCAACTATGTCGGTATCCAGGAAGCGCCGGGCGTCATGTACAGCAAGCTGGTCTCCATCCCGGATGCGCTGATGTGGCGTTACTTCGAGTTGCTCAGCTTCCGTTCGATGGATGAAATCAACGCATTCCGGGCTGACGTCGAAGCTGGGGCGAATCCGCGTGACATCAAAATCAAACTCGCTGAAGAGATCGTTGCGCGTTTCCATGGTGAAGAGGCTGCGGCGAACGCTCACCGAGGCGCTGGCAACCGCATGAAGGATGGCGAACTTCCAGATGACTTGCCTGAGATCGAGCTGTCTTCGGTTGAGGATATGCCAATCGCTGCCGTCCTTAATAAGGCAGGCTTGGTGAAGAACTCAGCGGCGGCGCGAGATCTGTTGGCGGCTGGCGGGGTGCGTGTCGATGGTGAGGTGGTTGATCGCTCCTTTATATATGTACTGGGCACGACTCACGTTTGCCAGGCCGGCAAGAAAGCTTTTGCACGTATTACGCTGAAATCTGAATAAAGTTGAAATTGGGGGTTGACGGCGAATTCCAGAGGTCTATAATTCGCCCCACTTCCGGCGCAGTCGAAACGGAAAACTCCTTGAGATTCAAAGAGTTACGCA
>NZ_JBEOPW010000018.1:0-119606 GCF_040310465.1 Pseudomonas sp. H26/SER47-MNA-CIBAN-0231
TGCGCTAACAGTCAGAATCGAGCCTTGTCCCTCCTCCTCCCTTCAAGTCCTACCATACAAGCGAGCCTGCTCGCGAAGGCGTCAGTCGCCTAAAACACAAACCGCCCATCAAACACCGGCTTGTCATCCAGCGCCAACACCCCGCCAGAAAAGATCAGATCCAGGTGATGACTGCCCTTGGCGCCACCGCCCAGTCCGAGATGCAGCCCACAATGCCGCTCCTCAAACCCGGCATTACGGGCATACAGATCCTTGACGCCTTCATTGGTGCCAATCCCCAACTCCTCAATCCGTCGGTTCGACGGGTTGGCATCCAGGTACTTGTTGAAATCATGCTCCAGTCCCGGCACGTCGGTGGCGATGCGGCTGATGGTCGAGTTCTCGATCCACAATTCCAGCGGCGATTCCAGCACGCCGTACTTGCGCGCGAACGGGATGGTGCTGAGGAAGGTGCCCTTGAACTTCACATGGCCGTTGATAGCTTCGCTGTGGGTGGCGATTTCGCCGGGGGCGAGGTCGAAGTTGCCGACGCCATTGATGTCGGTCCACTTCTTGATGCTGCTCATCGGCGTTTCGAACCATGAGCCGTGGTCATCCTTGAAACTCAGCGTGGTCGCTTGGGACATGCGCTGGATCAGGTGACTGTTGAGCCCGGCGATGCGCTGCGGGGTGATGCTGAAAGTGTCGTAGAAATAGTCGCCGTAATCCTTGAACAGCAGCGACTTCTTCCAGTTTTCCGCCATGACCGCTTGCAGTGCGCGGACGAACTCCGGGCCATCGGGACGCGGGTTGGGCAGGGTGGAAGAGTCGTAGAAGAAAATGTACAGATCGCTGTCGGCAATTGCCTCGGACAGCGCTGCGGTACTTTCCAGGTCCAGACGCCGGGCGCTGAACTGAAAGCGCGGATGCTCGCCGGCCTGTTCGGCAATGGCGCCGGTCAGGGCTTCGTAGTCGGCAGTATGGCCGAGCATGACCTTCGCCGAGTCGAGGCCGGCGAGGGCTGGGTGATGTTCGAGGTAGTAAAGGAAATGCGAGATGGCGCGGGGCTTGTCCATGAATCCTCCCTGACTGACCGGGAAATGAAGCGGCAGGCACGACCGGCCGGACCGTGCCTGCCCGGGATGTCTTACAAAGGCCACATCGCCGTGCCGAACGGAACCACTGCGTCGGCTTGCATCATTTCCACAGCGGCCTCATGGGTTGGCGCTTCAAACCATTCGTCCAGTTGCAGTTCGGTATCCAAGTCTTTTTCCAGTGCTTGCATGGTCGATCTCCTAGAGAATTTCACGGTTTATGACTGACCGGTCGAGGTGGCCGGTGAGACGTGAAGAACCTAGTTGAGCGTTTTTGTGAATGCAAAAATTTATCCATTTAATTTTTAAATAGACTTTTTGTTCTGTTTTTCGCGATGAATTTTCTTATTTGAAAACAAAAAACTAGGTCGGCGAAATTGATAGCAAGCTAGCGACCGTCAATATGCAGACGTCCTACAGAAATTTCTGCTTCGGAAAATATTCGTTACAGCTTGTAAAGAAAACCTGACGATATTGGCCCGCCAACGCGGTGATTTCCCGTCTCGCCATCCGTTGTAAGGAAAAGCTTCCGTAACCCGACGGAGCGTGCGCCACGCAGGGCTCTGGCGCGCTTGTTTCCAGCCTTCAGGCAGGGTGTGATGCGCCCCATGCCTGTCGTGCAGGCGAATAACAAGAAGGAGGCGCAATGAACGCCGCGACTGATTTCCACTTCTCTCCGTGGGACGGTTTTCTCCTCGTCCCCGTCGATGGCCTGCAAAGGCCTGACTCATATTTTGCAGCCGCTCGGCACTGTCGAGGCGGACACGCGCAATCCCGGCAACCGACACGCTGATCAGGCGGGTCTGGCAGCAGGGGGTTAGCGGTGTACAATGCGCCGCGTTTTAACTGTGACCCTCTGCGTAATCGCAAAAATCTCGAGGCTATCCGCCTTGTTCACTCCGCCGCGCCACAAGCGTGCCGGGTTCGATTTCGTCACAGATAAAAACAAACAGGTGACGCATGACCGTTGTAAATGAGCTGAACTCCTGGTGCCTGCGCTGGGGTTTGATCGGGGCTGCCTGAAATCGCAACCTTGCAGCAACGTCTACTGAACATCATCAAACCTTGCGTGAGACCTTTTTCATGAGTGGACAACCCTCGCAATCAGGCGAGCTTAAACGCGGCCTGAAAAATCGCCATATTCAACTGATCGCCCTCGGTGGCGCGATCGGTACCGGATTGTTCCTCGGTTCTGCCGGGGTACTGAAATCCGCCGGCCCGTCGATGATCCTCGGCTACGCCATTTGCGGCTTCATCGCCTTCATGATCATGCGCCAGCTCGGCGAAATGATCGTCGAAGAGCCGGTGGCCGGTTCCTTCAGCCACTTCGCCCACAAATACTGGGGCGGTTTCGCCGGGTTCCTGTCGGGCTGGAACTGCTGGATTCTGTACATTCTGGTGGGCATGTCCGAGCTGACAGCGGTCGGCAAGTACATCCATTACTGGGCGCCGGACATCCCGACCTGGGTCTCCGCTGCTGCATTCTTCGTGCTGATCAACGCGATCAACCTGGCCAACGTCAAAGTCTTCGGTGAAGCCGAATTCTGGTTTGCGATCATCAAGGTTGTGGCGATTGTCGGCATGATCGCGCTGGGCAGCTACCTGCTGGTCAGCGGCCATGGCGGCCCGCAAGCCTCGGTCTCCAACCTGTGGTCCCACGGCGGTTTCTTCCCCAATGGGGTAAGCGGTCTGGTGATGGCCATGGCGATCATCATGTTCTCTTTCGGCGGTCTGGAAATGCTCGGTTTCACCGCCGCTGAAGCCGACAAGCCGAAAACCGTGATCCCGAAAGCGATCAACCAGGTGATCTACCGCATCCTGATTTTCTACATTGGCGCACTGGTGATCCTGCTGTCGCTGACCCCGTGGGACAGCCTGCTGGAAACCCTCAACGCCTCGGGTGATTCCTACAGCGGCAGCCCGTTCGTACAAGTGTTCTCGATGCTCGGCAGCAACACCGCCGCGCACATCCTCAACTTCGTTGTGCTGACCGCCGCGCTGTCGGTATACAACAGCGGCACCTACTGCAACAGCCGCATGCTGCTGGGCATGGCCGAGCAGGGCGATGCGCCGAAAGGTCTGGCGAAGATCGACAAGCGCGGTGTGCCGGTGCGTTCGATTCTGGCGTCGGCGGCAGTGACGCTGGTTGCCGTGTTGCTCAACTACCTGATTCCGCAGCACGCGCTGGAACTGCTGATGTCGCTGGTGGTTGCGACGCTGGTGATCAACTGGGCGATGATCAGCTACTCGCACTTCAAGTTCCGCCAGCACATGAACCAGACCAAACAGACGCCACTGTTCAAAGCGCTGTGGTACCCGTACGGCAACTTCGTCTGCCTGGCGTTCGTGGTGTTCATCCTCGGCGTGATGCTGCTGATCCCGGGGATTCAGATCTCGGTGTACGCGATTCCGGTGTGGGTGGTGTTCATGTGGGTCTGCTACCTGATCAAGAACAAGCGCAGTGTGCAGCCGGTGGTGGCTGCGACCGCGAAATAACCTCGCAGGCAGAAACGACAAACCCGGCCAGAGTGCCGGGTTTGTTGTTTTGAAATGGAAAAATCTGACATCACACCGAACCCTGTGGGAGCGAGCCTGCTCGCGAAAGCGGTCCATCAGAAACATCTGCATCGACTGACACACCGCCTTCGCGAGCAGGCTCGCTCCCACAGAGGTTGAGTGAATCAGGTTATCCTGCACGCTCTGATTACGGACGCTTTTCCATGCTGGTGATTTCCAACAATGTGCATCTGCCGGATGCCGAGATCGAACTGACCGCCATCCGCGCGCAAGGCGCCGGAGGGCAGAACGTCAACAAGGTCTCCAGCGCCATGCACTTGCGCTTCGACATTCCCAACTCGTCGTTGCCGGAGTTCTACAAGGAACGCCTGCTGGCACTGCGCGACAGCCGTATCACCAGCGACGGAGTGCTGATCATCAAGGCGCAGCAATATCGCACCCAGGAAGCCAACCGCGCCGATGCGCTGGAGCGGCTGGTCGAGTTGATTCTCAGCGCCACCAAAGTGGAAAAGAAACGCCGCCCGACCAAGCCGACCCTCAGTTCGAAGAAGCGTCGGCTGGAGTCGAAAACCAAGCGCGGCAGCATCAAGGCCGGGCGCGGCAAAGTGGATTTTTAAGCCTCGCGGTATTTTGCCGTGTGCCTGTACAGATACACACTCAAGCCAAGTCCGCTCAACGCCGCGAAGGCTGCGAACAGAAAGATCGAAGCAAAACCGAACCCCGCCGCAATCGCCCCGGCCAGCGGCCCGGTGATCCCCAGCGACAAATCAATGAACAGCGAATAGGCACCGACCGCCGCGCCACGGCTGGAGGCCGGCACAAGATTCACTGCTTCCACGCCCAGCGCCGGGAACACCAGCGAGAAGCCGAAACCGCTCAGCGCCGCACCGGCCAGTGCCCAATGCGCATCCGGCGCAATCCACAGCAACAACAAACCCAACGTTTCCACCGACAGGCAGGCAATCGCCACGCGGAAGCCGCCGAGGCGGTTGATCAGGTTGCCGAACAGCAGCCGCGCGCCGATGAAGCTGGCGCCGAACAGGCTCAGGCACAGCACGGCGTTGTCCCAGTGCTGGGTCGCGTAATACAGGGTAATGAACGTGGCGATGGTGCCAAAACCGATCGAGCCCAGCGCCAGTCCGCAGCCGTGGGGGAAGACTTTGCCCAGCACGTGCATGAACGGCAGACGTTCGCCGGCGACGATTGGCGCAGCGGTTTTTGGCCATGCCAGCGCCAGACCGAGCAAAGCGAGGAGGATGATGCTCACGCCCATGCTCCACAGCCCCAACCTGCTTACCAGCCACACACCGAAGGGCGCGCCGATCGCCAGGGCGCCGTAACTGGCGATGCCGTTCCAGGAAATCACTTTCGCCGTATTCGCCGCGCCAACCCGGCCGATGCCCCAGCCAATCGAACCGGAACCGACCAGGCTTTCCGCGCTGCCCAGCACCAGACGGCCAATTAAAAGGCTGATCAGACTGACCAGCGGCAGGTTCGGCGTCCACGCGGAAACCAGCATGAACACACCGCTCAAGCCGCAACCAGCGAGGCCAATCATCACTGCGCGTTTACTGCCCTGGTTGTCGATGATCTTGCCGGCATATGGACGGCTGAGCAGGGTGGCGAGGTATTGCACGCTGATCACCAGCCCGGCGATCACGGCGCCGAAACCCAGGTCACTGTGGACATAGCCCGGCAGCACGGCCAGCGGGATGCCGATGTTCAGGTAACCGATGAAGGTGAAAAGGACGATGGAGACTACTTGCAGCGTAACCGTCAGCGGACGCTGGGGCTCGGGTATAGACGACATGGGTAACGATCCACGGGAGCAGCAGATTAGATAGGCTGCTCATGATACCGGCGTGAACCGCTCAAGGGCGGGGAAAAGTAAAACTATTTGCCGGGCGGCGTTTTCAGGATTTTGCCGGGGCGACCAGTTGCGTGGTGACGAGGGCGGCGAGGGCGTTTTCTTCGCTGCCGAAACGTTCGAGCAGGGCAGCTTGCTTCTCGGGTGAGAGGCGATTCCAGATCTCGATCATCTTCTCGGTGGCGCCGATCAGCACGGCAGCTTGGCTTTCGGAGAATTCGTCGGTCATGGCGGGCTCGGATTTCAGGCAGTGTGGAAAGCGCATGTTAGCGCTTTCCACACGGTCTGTACGGCGGGTCTTACTCTTCGCTGTCGGCTTTGCGGCTGTCAGCGGCTTCTTGCGGCTCGGGCTTTTCGGCGCCGGCGTGTTGCGGGGTCGTCTGCTCAGGTACGTGCAGGCTTGGGAAGGGGAGATTGGGAATCTCGTGCATGGGTGCGCTCCTCGCTAAGTCTGTTGATAGATCAGGTGCTCCGCGCTTTACAAAGCCTGCGCAGGATACAGCAGGAAAAATGACAATCAGACTTTTAATTCAAATTAATGCGACAGATGGCCGCAGGGGAGGCAAGAGCTGGGTTTGCTGATCGTTCCCACGCTCTGCGTGGGAATGCCTCAATGGACGCTCTGCGTCCGCTGTTGGGACGCGGAGCGTCCCGGGCTGCATTCCCACGCAGAGCGTGGGAGCGATCAGTCGGGCGGGGGGATTATTTGCAGGCGTCGGCGATGGCGTCCGCGAGCAATGCGAGGCGGGTGGCGTCGATCCCGGCAACGTTGGCCCGGCCCGAGCTGACCATGTACACGCTGTGCCGCTCGCGCAGGGTTTTCACCTGTTCCGGCGACAGGCCGGTGTAGGAGAACATCCCACGTTGCACACCGATGTGTGCGAAACGCTCGCGCAAACCATGCGGTTCCAGCGCTTCGACCAGACCGCTGCGCAACTGCGCGATCCGCAAGCGCATCGCTTCCACTTCATCGGCCCAGCGCGCCTTCAGCTCTGGGTCGGCGAGGATGGTCGCGACCACTGCCGCGCCGTGATCCGGCGGCGTCGACCACAGGTGGCGGGCGATATTGGCCAGCTGGCTGCGGATGTCGATGAGCTTGTCGGCGCTGGTCGCGCAGACGATCAGCGCACCGGTACGGTCGCGGTACAGGCCGAAGTTCTTCGAGCAGGAACTGGTGATCAGCAGCTCCGGCACCTGCGCCGCGAACAACCGGGTCGACCAGGCGTCCTGCTCCAGACCATCGCCAAAACCCTGATAAGCGAAGTCGATCAGCGGCAGCAGATCGCGGCTGCGCACCACTTCAAGCACGCGCTTCCAGTCGTCATGGCTCAGGTCGAAACCGGTCGGGTTGTGGCAGCACGCATGCAGCAGCACCACGTCGCCCTTCGGCACTTCCCTGAGCACGGCGAGCATCGCTTCGACGTCGAGGCGGTTGTCACTGCCGACGTACGGGTAGTGGCTGACCTTGACCTTGGCAGCGGCGAAAATGGTTTCGTGGATCGGCCAGGTCGGGTTGCTCAACCACACGCCTTTGCCCGGCAGGCATTGCGCAATGAAGTCGGCCGCCAGACGCAGGGCACCGGTGCCTCCCGGGGTCTGGGTGGCGCCGGCGCGTTGTTCGGCGATCAATGCCGAGTCGCTACCGAGCACAAGCTCATTGATGACCTTGCCGAACAGCGGGTTGCCGTGGCCACCGATGTAAGTCTTGGTGTCCTGACTTTCGACCAGTCGCGCTTCGGCGATTTTCACCGCTTCCGGGATCGGCGTCAGGCCCTGGGCATCCTTGTAGACGCCAACGCCGAGGTCGAACTTGCGCGGATTGGCATCCTGCGCATAGGCCTCCATCAAACCGAGAATCGGGTCGCCGGGGACCCGGCCGATGGCGTCGAAGTGCATTACTTGCGTCCTTCTGCGGTCTTGGCCACTTCGTCAGTGCGCGCAGCCATGATGAAGTCGTTGCGGTGCAGGCCTTTGATCGAATGGCTCCACCAGGTCACGGTGACTTTGCCCCACTCGGTCAGCAGGCCCGGGTGGTGACCTTCGGCCTCGGAGATTTCGCCGACGGCGTTGGTGAACGCCAGCGCGTGTTTGAAGTTCTTGAACAGGAAAACTTTTTCCAGCTGCATGATGCCGTCGCGTACTTCGATGTTCCAGTCAGGGATCTGCTTGATCAGGATCGGCAGTTCTTCATCGCTGACTTGTGGCGCATCGGCGCGGCAGGCTTCGCAGTGGGCTTGGTTCAAAGTCGACATGGTGTATTCCTGAAAACGAGTGTGTTTTTTATTAAAGCGCGTGTGCCGCCAATGCCGTCACGCTAAAGCAAAGTGGCGGCGACGGACAGACGCAATTGTCAGCAAAAGTCGCGGTTCAGGCGGCTTTGGGTTTCGGCGGAAATTTCGGCGCGTGCAAGCCCAACTGCATGCCCTGACGAACCATGGCCATGATGTCTTCATGGGCCACGTCGAACAGGCGCTTGAGATTGGGCAGGACGAAGTACAGCGGCTGCAGGATGTCGATGCGATACGGCGTGCGCATGGCTTCCAGGGGATCGAAAACCTGATGCTCGGGCTCGTCCGACAGGCAGTAAACGGTTTCTTTCGGCGAGGACAGAATCCCGCCACCGTAGATGCGCTTGCCTTGCGGGGTGTCGACCAGACCGAATTCGATGGTCATCCAGTACAGCCGCGCCAGATACACGCGCTCTTCCTTGGTCGCTTGCAGGCCGAGCTTGCCGTAGGTGTGGGTGAATTCAGCGAAGTACGGGTTGGTCAGCAACGGGCAATGACCAAAGATCTCGTGAAAGATGTCCGGCTCTTGCAGGTAGTCGAGTTCTTCGCGGGTACGTATGAAGGTGGCGACGGGGAATTGCTTGCTGGCAAGCAACTCGAAAAACGTCTGGAAAGGAATCAGCGCCGGCACCCGGGCAACTTGCCAGCCGGTGGTCTCGCCGAGGACTTTATTGATCTCGGCCAGTTGCGGGATGCGGTCGTGGGGCAGACCGAGTTTTTCGATACCGTCCAGGTATTCCTGGCACGCGCGACCTTCAATCACCTTCAACTGGCGAGTGATCAGCGTGTTCCACACTGCATGTTCTTCGGCGGGGTAGTCGATAAAACCTTGCGCATCGGGCTCGCGAGCCACGTATTGCGTCTGCTTCATGCTGCTCTCCTGCTAGGAAATTCGTTTTTGTTATGTCCAGCGATGGCTAAAGGAATACCCCAGAGCGCGAAGCTGCGCAGCATGTTGAGCGGTGAATGCGTAGGAAAATTCTGCTGGTTTCGTAAACTTATCGTTACGCCTTGTCGGATAATGCGCATTTACGGTGATTGGCGGGTTTGAAAAGGGCAGGGGCTGTCACATAATCTTGACAACTATCTGCGTGCCCCGACGAAAAACAGTTCGGCGCGCAACGCGTTTCCCTGTGGGAGCGAGCTTGCTCGCGAAAGCGGTGGGCCTGACACATCAATGCAAGATGTGCCGCCGCCTTCGCGAGCAAGCTCGCTCCCACACGGGCATTGGTCAATTTCCCAATCTTGTCGGGCCTTTTTCTATGCGCATCAAAGTCCACTGCCAGAACCGCATCGGCATCCTGCGCGACATTCTCAATCTGCTGGTGGCGTACGGGATCAACGTTGCCCGCGGTGAAGTTGGCGGTGAGCATGGCAATGCGATCTATCTGCACTGCCCGAACCTGATCAACATCCAGTTCCAGGCGTTGCGCCCCAAGTTCGAGGCGATCGGCGGGGTGTTTGGGGTCAAGCGCGTCGGGCTGATGCCCAGCGAACGCCGGCACATGGAACTGAATGCGTTGCTCGGCGCGCTGGAGTTTCCGGTGTTGTCGATCGACATGGGCGGCTCGATCGTTGCGGCCAACCGCGCGGCGGCGCAGTTGCTCGGCGTGCGTGTCGATGAAGTGCCGGGGATTCCGCTGTCGCGCTACGCCGAGGATTTCGACCTGCCGGAACTGGTGCGCGCCAACAAGTCGCGGATCAACGGCATGCGGGTCAAGGTCAAGGGCGACATCTTTCTCGCTGACATCGCGCCGCTGCAATCGGAACACGACGACAGCGAGGCCATGGCCGGCGCCGTATTGACTCTGCACCGCGCCGATCGGGTCGGCGAGCGCATCTACAACGTGCGCAAACAGGAGCTGCGCGGCTTCGACAGTATCTTCCAGAGCTCGAAAGTCATGGCCGCTGTGGTCCGCGAAGCGCGACGCATGGCGCCGCTGGATGCACCGCTATTAATAGAAGGCGAAACCGGCACCGGCAAGGAACTGCTGGCGCGCGCCTGTCACCTCGCCAGCCCGCGTGGACAGTCACCGTTGATGGCGCTCAATTGCGCCGGGTTGCCGGAGTCGATGGCCGAGACCGAGTTGTTCGGCTACGGCCCCGGCGCCTTCGAAGGTGCGCGGGCCGAAGGCAAGCTTGGCCTGCTCGAATTGACCGCTGGCGGCACGCTGTTTCTCGATGGCGTCGGCGAGATGAGCCCGCGTTTGCAGGTCAAATTGCTGCGCTTTCTTCAGGACGGTTGCTTCCGTCGCGTCGGCAGTGATGAAGAGGTGTATCTCGATGTGCGGGTGATCTGCGCGACCCAGGTGGACTTGTCCGAATTGTGCGCGCGCGGCGAGTTTCGCCAGGATCTCTATCACCGCTTGAACGTACTGTCGCTGCACATCCCGCCGCTGCGCGAATGCCTCGACGGTCTGACGCCGCTGGTTGAGCACTTTCTCGACCAGGCCAGTCGGCAGATCGGCTGTCCGCTGCCGAAACTGGCCCCGGCGGCGATGGATCGCCTCAGCCATTACCACTGGCCGGGCAACGTGCGGCAGCTGGAGAACGTGCTGTTCCAGGCGGTTTCCCTGTGCGACGGCGGCACGGTCAAGGCCGAACATATTCGCCTGCCGGATTACGGCGTGCGTCAGCCGCTTGGCGATTTCTCCCTCGACGGAAGTCTGGACGAGATCGTCGGGCGTTTCGAGAAAGCGGTGCTGGAGCGCTTGTATTCCGAGCACCCGAGCAGTCGGCAGTTGGGCAAACGGCTGGGGGTTTCGCACACGACGATTGCCAACAAGTTGCGTGAGTATGAGGTTGGCAAAACCTCCGAAAGCTAAGTAGAGCGTTTGTGGCGAGGGGATTTATCCCCGATGGGCGGCGAAGCCGCCCCGCTTTTCCTTCCCAGCGACCTCATTTGCAGGCTTGGCGACTGCTGCGCAGCCGAACGGGGATAAATCCCCTCGCCACAGGATCGCCATCCCCGCCGAACTCAGGATTGCCACTAACCGGCATGACACCGCCGGTTTTTCGTCTTCGACCCATTTCAGATTCCCCCTCCGATCCCCTCAAGTCCCCTGTTTGCCGGGCCTTCGCCCGCCAATAAAAAGTTGGTCTGCAAATTGCTTATGGCTGAGCAGTACAGCGGTGGGCGGCAAACGTCCGGCATGCAGAGGAAACACAGTGGACAAGTACCTTTATGTGGCAATGACCGGCGCCAGCCAGAACGCACTGGCGCAGCGGGCGCATGCCAACAACCTGGCGAACATCTCCACCAACGGCTTCCAGCGCGACCTCGAGCAGGCGCGTTCGATGCCGGTGTTCGGTGACAGCTTTCCGGCGCGTGCGTTTGCCATGAGCGAACGTCCCGCCACCGACTTCACGCCGGGCTCGCTGGTGCAGACCGGACGTGAACTCGACGTCGCGGTATCCGGCAACGGTTTCATCGCCGTGCAAAACCCCAGCGGTGGCGAAAGCTACGTGCGCACCGGCAGCCTCAACATCGACGCCCTCGGCGTGTTGCGCGCCGGCAACGGCATGCCGGTGATCGGTAATGGCGGCCCGATCGCCGTGCCGCCCGAGCAGCAGGTCGAAGTCGGCGAAGACGGCACCATCAGCATTCGCGCAATGGGCGAAGGTCCGCGCGTCATGGCCGAAGTCGACCGGATCAAGCTGGTCAACCCGGACATCAAGAACATGAACAAAGGCCTCGACGGTTCGATTTACACCAAGGACGGCCAGCCGGCGCAAGCCGACGCCAACGTCAAACTGGTCTCGGGTTTCCTCGAGTCGAGCAACGTCAATGCCGTGGAAGAAATGACTTCGGTGCTGGCCCTGGCCAAGCAGTTCGAGTTGCACGTCAAGATGATGAACACCGCCAAAGACGACGACCAGGCCATGGCTCGGGTCTTGCAGATCAGCTAATTATCAGAACGTCGCGCCGTAAAACAGGCGCACGAGGAGAATCGAATGCTTCCGGCTCTATGGGTTGCCAAAACCGGTCTGTCCGCCCAGGACACCAACCTGACCACCATTTCCAACAACCTGGCGAACGTCTCGACCACGGGTTTCAAACGTGACCGTGCCGAGTTCCAGGACTTGCTCTATCAGATCAAGCGTCAGCCAGGCGCCCAGTCGACCCAGGACAGCGAACTGCCGTCGGGTCTGCAAGTGGGTACCGGTGTGCGCATTGTCGGCACCCAGAAAAACTTCACCGCCGGCAGCCTGCAAACCACCGAGCAGCCGCTGGACATGGCCATCGACGGTCGCGGTTTCTTCCAGATCCTGCAGCCGGACGGCACCACGTCCTACACCCGTGACGGTACTTTCCACCTCGACTCCAATGGCCAGATCGTCAACGCCAGCGGTTTCGCGCTGGAGCCGGCGATCATCATTCCGAACGATGCGCAGACCTTCACTGTCGGCCGTGACGGCACCGTGTCGATCACCATCGCCGGCAACCCGGCCTCGCAAGTGATCGGCAACCTGCAGACCGCCGACTTCATCAACCCGGCCGGCCTGCAAGCCGTGGGCAACAACCTGTTCCTGGAAACCGCTGCTTCCGGCGCGCCGCAGATCGGCACCCCGGGCCTCAACGGTTTCGGTACCACGCTGCAGAACACCCTGGAAACCTCGAACGTCAGCACCGTTGAAGAGATGGTCAACATGATCACCACTCAACGCGCCTACGAGATGAACTCCAAGGTGATCTCCACCGCCGACCAGATGCTCTCGTTCGTAACGCAGAATCTGTAATCCAGTCTTTGGGGCGGCCTGAGGTCGCCAGCAACACCGTGAGGTAGGGTCATGAAGCGCTTTGTATCTGTTCTGGCATTGAGTGGGGTCGTCTCGCTCGCGGGCTGCGTCGCCCCGACGCCCAAGCCCAATGACCCTTACTACGCCCCGGTGTTGCCGCGCACACCGTTGCCGGCGGCTGCCAATAACGGCTCGATCTATCAGGCCGGCTTTGAGCAGAACCTGTACAGCGACCGCAAGGCGTTCCGGGTCGGTGACATCATCACCATCACCCTGAACGAGCGCACCCAGGCGAGTAAGAACGCCAACTCGCAGATGGACAAGAACAGCGATAACTCGATCGGTCTGACCTCGTTGTTCGGCTCCAGCCTGACCACCAACAACCCGATCGGTGGTGGCGACCTGAGTCTCAACGCCGGCTATAGCGCCGACCGTTCGACCAAGGGCGACGCCAAGTCCGGGCAGAGCAACAGCCTGACCGGTTCGATCACCGTGACCGTGGCCGACGTGCTGCCCAACGGCATCATCGCCGTGCGTGGCGAGAAGTGGCTGACGCTCAACACCGGTGACGAACTGGTGCGCATCGCCGGCATGGTCCGCGCCGATGACATCGCGACCGACAACACCGTGTCGTCGACCCGCGTCGCCGATGCGCGCATCACCTACTCGGGTACCGGCGCGTTTGCCGATACGAGTCAGCCAGGCTGGTTCGACCGTTTCTTCCTCAGCCCGCTGTTCCCTTTCTAGGTGGCTACGTTGAATCTGAAAAGCCTTATGGTGGCCGCGTTGTTGATGTCTGCGGCGTTCACCGCACACGCCGAGCGGCTGAAAGACATCGCCAGCATTTCCGGCGTGCGCTCCAACCAGTTGATCGGTTACGGCCTGGTGGTCGGGCTTAACGGCACCGGTGACCAGACGACGCAGACTCCGTTCACCCTGCAGACCTTCAACAACATGCTCTCGCAGTTCGGCATCAAGGTGCCGCCGGGATCAGGCAACGTGCAGTTGAAGAACGTCGCGGCGGTATCGGTGAGCGCCGATCTGCCAGCGTTTGCCAAGCCAGGTCAGCAGGTCGACATCACCGTGTCTTCGATCGGTAACTCCAAGAGCCTGCGCGGCGGCACCTTGCTGCTGACGCCGCTCAAGGGTATCGACGGCAACGTCTATGCGATCGCTCAGGGCAATCTCGTGGTTGGCGGTTTCGACGCTGAAGGCCGCGATGGTTCGAAGATCACCGTCAACGTTCCGTCGGCCGGTCGCATCCCTGGCGGTGCGTCGGTGGAACGTGCGGTGCCGAGCGGTTTCAACCAGGGCAACAGCCTGACGCTGAACCTCAACCGCTCCGACTTCACCACCGCCAAGCGCATCGTCGACAAGGTCAACGACATGCTCGGCCCTGGCGTCGCCCAAGCCATCGACGGCGGATCGGTGCGGGTCACTGCGCCACTGGATCCGAGCCAGCGCGTCGACTACCTGTCGATTCTGGAAAACCTCGAAATCGATCCGGGTCAGGCGGTGGCAAAAGTCATCATCAACTCGCGTACCGGCACCATCGTCATCGGCCAGAACGTGAAAGTGTCGCCAGCCGCCGTGACCCACGGCAGCCTGACCGTGACCATCACCGAAGACCCGATCGTCAGCCAGCCGGGCCCGCTGTCCAACGGCCAGACCGCCGTCGTACCGCGCTCGCGGGTGAATGCCGAACAGGAAGCCAAGCCGATGTTCAAGTTCGGCCCGGGCACCACCCTCGACGAGATCGTCCGTGCGGTGAACCAGGTCGGCGCGGCACCGGGTGACCTGATGGCAATTCTCGAAGCTCTGAAGCAGGCCGGCGCATTGCAAGCCGACCTGATCGTGATCTGAGGCCGGCCACCATGGATATGCGCAAAAGCGGTCTGGTCAGCAGCAGCGATTCGGGTTCCTACTCCGACCTCAATCGTCTGAACCAGCTCAAGGTCGGCGACAAGAACAGCGACGAAAACATGCGCAAGGTGGCGCAGGAATTCGAGTCGCTGTTCCTCGGCGAAATGCTCAAGTCGATGCGTTCGGCCACCGAAGCGCTCGGCCAGGACAACCCGCTGAACACGCCGGCGGCCAAGCAGTATCAGGAAATGTACGACCAGCAGCTGGCGGTTTCCATGTCGCGGGAGGGCGGTGGTATCGGCCTGGCCGACGTGCTGATCCGGCAGATGTCGAAGAACAAACCGATGGCGCCGGGCGAGGCTGCGGCCGCGTCCGCCGCCAAGCAGCAGGAAGCGCTGGCCAAGGCCGCCGCCGTGCCGACGCCGATTGCCGCCGGCACCGTCGCCACCGGTCCGCTGTCCCGCGTCAACGGCGAGCGTCCGTTGTGGGCATCGCGCTCGGTGCATGCGCCGAACAACACCGATATTGCCCATCGCAACGACATGGCGCTGATCAACCAGCGGCGTCTGGCATTGCCGCCGAAACTGGCCGATCGCTTGCTCGCCGGTCTGGTGCCGTCGGCGCCGAGCGTGGCCACTGCGACCACTGCAGCAGCGACCAACGCCTTGCCGCAACGTGCTGCGACTACCGCCGTCACAGGCTCCGGCGCTTTGTACAACGGCGACTGGCTGGCCCGTGCCGAAGAGCAGAAAGCCGCTGGCGGGCAGATGCAGGTTTACGGCCGCGCCATGGCGCAGATTCCGTTGGCACCGGCGAAGAAGGCCTTCAGTTCCGCCGACGAATTCGTCAACACCATGCTGCCGATGGCCAAGGAAGCCGCTGACCGCATCGGCGTCGATCCGCGTTATCTGGTGGCGCAAGCGGCGCTGGAAACCGGTTGGGGCAAATCGGTCATGCGCGCCCAGGATGGCAGCAGCAGCCACAACCTGTTCGGCATCAAGGCGAGCAGCAACTGGAAGGGCGATTCGGCCCGCGCGATCACCAGCGAGTTCCGCAATGGCGCGATGGTCAAGGAGACGGCCGAGTTCCGTTCCTACGCCTCGTACAAGGACAGCTTCCACGATCTGGTGACGTTGCTGCAGAGCAACAATCGCTATCAAGAAGTGCTGAAGTCGGCCGATAACCCAGAACAGTTTGTACGCGAGTTGCAGAAGGCCGGTTACGCCACCGACCCGAACTACGCGACGAAGATTTCGCAAATTGCCAAGCAGATGAACAGTTTTGAAAACTACGCTGCGGCGGGTGTCTCCACCACGCCTTTATAAGGCACCAGGTAATAAGGTCTGAACCATGAGTTTGCTCAATATCGGGATGTCGGGACTGTCGGCCAGCCAGTCCTCTCTGGCTACGACAGGCAACAACATTGCCAACGTCGACACCGCCGGTTATTCACGTCAGCAAACCGTGCAGGGCACCAAGTCCTCGCAGCAGTACGGCAGCGTTTTCATCGGCACGGGCACGACCCTGGCTGACGTGCGCCGGGTGTACAACTCGTACCTGGAATCGCAGCTGCACACCGCGACTTCGCTGGACAGCGAATCGGCTGCGTTTCTCAAGCAGGCGACGCCGCTGGACGCCATGCTGTCGGACACCAACACCGGCCTGACCGGTGTGCTGCAGAAATTCTTCACATCGATGCAGGGCGTATCGACGTCGGCCACCGATGACACTTCGCGTCAGTCGGTGCTGACCGGCGCGCAGGCGCTGACCAGCCGTTTCAATACCCTCGCCAAGCAGCTCAACGATCAGAACACCACCATCAACGGCAGCCTCGGCGACATGACCGCCCAGGTGAACAAGCTCGCCACGGCGATCGCCAATCTCAACCAGAAGATCGGTGAAATCTCCACCAGTGGCGGGGCGCCGAACGACCTGCTCGACAGCCGTAACGAAGCCGTGCGTCAGCTCTCCGAACTGACCGGTGCCCAGGTCGTCGAGCGCGGCACCAGCTTCGACATCTATGTCGGCAGCGGTCAGCCGCTGGTCATCGGCAACACCACCAACAGCCTGAGCATGGTTGCGAGCAAGACCGACCCGTCGCGCATGTCGATCCAGATGGATCGCGGTTCGAGCACCATCGACATCACTTCGGTGATCAGCGGTGGTGAAATCGGCGGTCTGCTGACCTATCGCAAGGAAGTCCTCGACCCGTCGCTCAACGAGCTCGGTCGCGTCGCTCTGGTGATTGCCGATCAGATCAACAGCCAGCAAGCCCAGGGCATCGACAAGAACGGTGACTTCGGCGCGGCGATTTTCAACAACATCAACAGTGCCGCCCTGATCAGTCAGCGCAGCATTGCGAAGGACGGCAACAGCGCCGGTTCGGGCAACCTCGATGTGACCATCAAGGACACCGGCAAGCTGACCACCAGCGATTATCAGGTGACCTTCACCAGTGCCACCGATTACACCGTCAAACGTTCCGACGGCACCGATCTGGGCGCATTCAGCACCACGACCAATCCGCCGCCAGTGATCGACGGTTTCACCCTGGCCTTGAATGGCGGCGCGCTGAGCGCGGGTGACTCGTTCAAGATCACGCCGACCCGCAACGCGGCGGCGAGCATTCAGACGGTCCTGACCGATCCGAAGAAAATCGCTGCGGCAGGTCCGCTGACCGGCGTCGCCAGCGCCAACGGTCTGGGCACTTACACCCAGCCGACGCTCAGCGACAAGATCGACATCTACAACCCGACCGCCCAGGCTGACATGCAGGCGGCGCTGAAGAATTCGACACCGGTCAAATTGGTGTTCGGCGCAGCCAGCGGTGGCAGCCAGTCGTACAACCTGGTCGACGCCAAGGGCGCGACCATCGGCACCGGCACCATCGTGCCTGGCCAATCGAACACGCTGAATTTGAAAGTCGGCATCGTCGATGCCAGCGGCAACCCGGTGATGGACACTACCGTCACGCCGAACGTGCAGAAGACCTTCACCGTACAAACCACCGTGGGCGGCACGCCGAAATCCGGCGAGACCTTCACCATGAACCTGACCGGCGCGGCGTCTTCGGACAACCGCAACGCCCAGGCACTGGTCGCATTGCAAACCAAACAGACCGTGGACACCGGTTCGGCGAGCAAGGGCATCAGCCTGACCGACGCCTACAACACCCTGGTGACCAACGTCGGTACCAAGACCGCCCAAGGCAAGTCCGACAGCGCCGCGACCACGGCGATTCTGGAGAACGCCAAGGGTGCCCGCGATTCGCTTTCCGGGGTCAACCTGGACGAAGAAACCGGCAACCTGGTCAAGTACCAGCAGTACTACACAGCGTCTTCGCAGATCATCAAAGCTGCGCAGGAAACTTTCGCCACGCTGATCAACAGCCTTTAAGGAGTCGTAATTCATGCGCATTTCCACCGCCCAGTATTACGGAACGCAAGCTTCGGATTATCAGCGTAACTTCAACAAGGCCGTTGCCACCGCGAGCGAGGCGAGCAGCCTGCAGCGTATCAACACCGCCGCCGATGATCCGATCGGTGCCGGGCGCTTGCTGCAATTGGGCCAGCAGGCAGCGATGCTCGATCAGTACAAGACCAACGTCAACACCACCAAAAGTGCGTTGAACGTGCAGGAGTCCACGCTGGATTCGATCACCACGGCGTTGGCACGGGCCAAGGAACTTGCGCTGGCCGCGAACAACGGCACGATCACCGACAAGGACCGCCAGGCGTACGCCTCGGAGATGGGCGAGATCCAGCAACAAGTGCTGGGCCTGATGAACGCCAAGGATGCCAACGGCAACTATCTGTTCTCCGGTTCGAAAACCGATACCGCACCGTACTCGAAGAATTCTGACGGCACGTTCAGCTACAACGGCGACCAGACCACCATCGATCTGGGCATCGGCGACGGCATGACCGTGGGTACCAACACCACCGGTTGGGACGCGTTCCAGCAGACCATCAACACCGGCCGCACCAACACCAAAATGACCGCGCCAGCCGTCGATGACGGCCGTGTCGTGCTGTCCAACGGCACCGTCGGCACTGCCGCTACCTACGACGCCAAGTTCACTGCCGGGCAGCCGTATACCATCGATTTCGTCAGCAGCACCCAGCTGAAGATCACCGATGCTTTGGGCAACGACGTGACCGCCGAGGCCAGCCAAAATGGCCTGATCAGCAACAGCAGCGGCGCCAACCAGACTGTCAGTTTCCGCGGCGTCGACCTCAAGCTGAACGTCAACCTGAAGGCCGGCGATACCAATCCGGACGCCGTTATCACAGGGCACAGCTTCCAGCTGTCGGCCTCGCCGGACTCGTTCACCACCACGCGTAATCCGGGTAACCCGTCGACCAGCGTGATCACCGGTTCGACCATCACCGATCAGGCAGCCTACACCGCAGCTTTCCCGCAGGGCGGCGCGGTGCTCAAGTTCACCAGCGCCACCGATTTCGATCTGTATGCCGCGCCAGTGACCGCCGACAGCAAGCCGGTTTCCTCGGGCACGGTGGCCGGCGGTAACGCCACCGCTGCCGGTGTGACCTTCGCGCTGGGCAGCACGCCGGCCGCTGGCGATCAGTTCTCGATCCAGCCGAACAATCACCAGACCCAGAACGTGCTCGACACCCTGGGCCAGATGATCACCGCGCTGAATACGCCGGTTGACGGCGACCCGGTTGCCAAGCAGAAATTGCAGGGCGCGATGGAGGCGGGCCTCGGCAACATCGACGCTGCCGCCAATCAGATCGGCACCGCAGTCACCACCATTGGTGCGCGCGGCCAGGCGCTGGACATGCAGGCCATCACCAACGACAGCCTGACCACGGCGAACAGCACGACCCAGGGTTCGATCCGTGATTCCGATCCGGCTGAAGTCATGACCCGTCTGACCCTGCAACAGACCATGCTGCAAGCCGCGCAACTGGCGTTCAGCAAGATCAGTCAGTTGGGTCTGTTCAACAAGATCTGATGATTGGCGGGCGCGAGCGCGCCCGCCAACGTTGTGCCTCTGTTAATGATTTTTTGCGGTATCAAGGGCTCGTTTTTGCGAGCGGGCTCGTACCGCCTGTGAGCCCGCCGTGAATTCACTTCCTCTCGTCAGCATTGCCATCCCTGCGTTCAATCCGCGCTTTTTCGAGCGCACGCTGAACAGTGCCGTCAGCCAGACTTACAGCAATCTCGACATCGTCGTGTGCGATGACAGTCGTGGTGACGAGATCAAGGACATCGTCAGCCTGGTCATGGAGCAGACCGGGGCCCAAGTGCGCTACGTTCGCAATCCACAGACGCTGGGGCTGGTGGGCAACCTGAAAGCCTGCCTCGAACAGGCGCGCGGCGAGTTCATCAAATTCCTGTGTGACGATGACCTGCTGTATTCGGCCTGTATCGAACAGCAAGCCCATGAGTTACAGCGCGAAGAAGTCAGTCTGGTGATCGCTCAGCGGCTGCTGTGGGACGCCAACGACATCATTCTGCCGGCCCGTTTGGAAAACAGCTCGCTATCACCTGTGAGCGCTTTGCTCAAAGGCGACGATGTCCTCAGTATCTTCGAAAAATTTCCGGTCAACGTACTCGGCGGCTTCAGCAGTGCGTTGTTCCGGCGTGCCGATGTCGCCGAACTGTTGCCCGCTCTGACTGAAGCAGGTGCATGCTTCGTCGCGACCTTGGATTTTGCCTTGTACGTGTGTCTGTTGCGGCGCGGCAACATGGTGACGTCGAACAATGTCCTGAGCGCCGAGCGACTTTACCCTGAGCGCCTGAGCGCGCAGCAACCGATGAAGGATGCTGCCGAGGTTGAGCGCGAGTGGCTTTCGCAAATGCTCAAAGTGCGCAGCGGCGAGTCGGCGCCCGCAAAGGGCTGGGTTCGCTACGTGCGACTGACGAGCGCCGACGAGTCGCCTCGCGTTTGGGAAGAACTGCCGCTGAGCCGTACCCTTGGCACCAAGCAAAGCCGCCAGGAGCTGGGTGTGGGTGTCGACAGCTTCAGTTTCGGCGAGCTCTATGCGCAGTGGCTGGCGTGTCGGGTGCTGACCGAGACGCAGCGCCAATGGTTGCCGGAAACGCTTGCTGGCTGGCCGCAGCAGCCGAGGATCGTGCCGATCGTCATCGATGCGCAGGGTAGCCGCGACGGTCTCGAGCGCACCCTGCAAGCGCTCGCTGCACAGGACTATCCACCGGAGCTGGTGCTGGTACTGTCCGTAGCCTGTACCGAAGCAGTGTTGCAGGATCGCGTGTTCCACATGCCGTTGCAGGGTGACGGTCTGGAGCAGATCAATACGCTGTTGCCACAACTCGAAGGCGCCGACTGGTTCTATCTGCTGCAACCGGGAGACCGCCCGGTGGCACCGGCATTGCTGGTGATGGCCGATCGCATCGCGCATTCGCGGTCGCTGACGTGTCTGTACAGTGATGAAGGCAGCGTGCGCGCCGGCGAATCGGCGGAACCGGCGTTCAAACCGGACTTCAACCTCGACCTCATGCGCAGTTATCCATACGTCGGCCGAGCGCTGGCATTCCAGCGCGAACGCTTCCTCGCCCTCGGTGGATTTGCGCCAACGTTCGCCGAACTGGCGCCACACGACATGCTCTGGCGGATGGTCGAAAGCGATGGCCTGCAGGTTGTCGGTCATATCGCCGAGGTATTGCTGGAGTCGAAATTCGACCTGTCGCAATGGCTCACCGAGCCTGGCGTGGTGGAGCAAAGTCGGCGAATTCTCGAGGCGCATCTGCAGCGCCTCGGCATTGCTCATGAAATCCGCCAGAACGGGCTGCTCAATCGTGTCGACTACCGTCACGCGCAGCGCCCTCTGGTGTCGGTGATCATCGTCACTCAGGACCAGACTGCCGCCTTGCAGCGCTGTGTCGAAACGCTGCTGGAGAAAACCGCCTACACCGAGTACGAATTGCTCCTGGTTGATAACGGCAGCGAAAGCGCTGAAGCGCGGGCGTGGCTGGACGGCATGGCGCAGCTGGGCAGCGACCGGATTCGCGTGCTGCGGTATGCGCAAAAGGGCGATGCCGCCGCTGTGCACAACTTCGCCGCGCGCCAGGCGCGCGGTGAGTACGTGCTGATGCTTAACGCCTTTGCGGTAATCACCCAGGCCGACTGGCTCGATGAGCTGCTCAATCATGCACAACGCCCTGAAGTCGGGGTGGTGGGCGCCAAGCTGTTCAACCCGGACGGTGGGGTGCTGCACGCCGGTCTCATCCTGGGGCTGAATGGGCCGGCGGGACTGCCGTTCTACGGCCAGCCGATGCAGGCGGACGGGTATATGCACCGACTGCAAGCTGTGCATGATCTGAGCGCGGTCGGTGGCGACTGCATGATGATTCGCAAATCGGTATTCGAAGCGGCCGGCGGTCTTGATGAGCAGGATTTCAAGCAAACGCTCAGTGTCGTGGATCTGTGCCTGCGCATTGGTCGCGACGGTTATCTGGTGGTGATGAACCCGCACGCCGTGCTGGCGGTGGGTACGCAGCCAGTTATCGCGGCGACGGAGCAAGAGCAAGCGCAGCACGCCGAGGAGAAGGACACCTTCTATCAACGCTGGCTGCCACTGGTTGCGCGCGACCCGGCCTATAACGTCAACCTGACGTTGCAGGGCGTTGGCGCCAGCAACTTCAGCCTTGAACCGGGCCTGCGTACTGGCTGGAGCGCGTTCTCCAAGGCGCAACTGCCGAACGTGCTCGCGGTTCCGATCAATGCTTCTGCCATCGGTCACTACCGCATGAGTCAGCCAATGATCGAGCTGGAAGCGGCCAACCGGGTGGAGGGACGGGTCTGCTACGGCTTACCGTCGATCATCGATATCGAGCGTCAGTCCCCCGATGTGATCGTCCTGCAAGGGCGCTATTCGGAGCATGCCATTGATGAAATTCCGCCGCTGAAGAAGTTCTTCAATGCCCGACGGATTTTCGAACTCGACGACTATGTCATCGACGTTCCCCATCGCAATGCACATATCCGCAACATGCCGGGCAAGTCGGACATGGAGCGTATGGTGCGCCGAGCGATCGGCCTGTGCGATCGCGTGGTCGTTTCAACCGCGCCACTGGCCAACGCGCTGTCGGACATGCACCACGACATACGCGTGGTGCCGAACATGTTGGCTCAGGATTTGTGGGGACACCTGCGCAGCCAGCGTCGCACCTCGAAAAAGCCCCGTGTCGGCTGGGGGGGCGGCACCAGTCACCATGGCGATCTGGCAGTGATCGCCGACGTGGTGCGCGAACTGGCCAACGAAGTCGACTGGGTTTTCTTCGGCATGTGCCCGGATGATTTGCTGCCGTACATGCATGAGTTTCACGGAGTGATCCCGCTGGATGTCTATCCGGCAAAACTGGCCAGCCTGAACCTCGATCTGGCGCTGGCACCGCTGGAGTTCCACATCTTCAACGACTGCAAGAGCAATCTGCGGTTGCTCGAGTATGGCGCCTGCGGTTTTCCGGTGGTCTGCACCGATACCGAGGCCTATCGCGGCTACTTGCCGTGCACCCGGGTCAAGACCAACACGACCGATGAGTGGCTGCAAGCGATCCGCATGCATCTGGCTGACCCGGATGCCAGTTATCGCATGGGCGATGAACTGCGTGAGGTGGTGCTGCGAGACTATGTTCTGCGCGGCGATAACTTGCGCCATTGGGAGTATGGCTGGCTGGCGGATTGATCTTTCAGATGGGCGACCTATCGGGTCGCCTTTTTTTGGAGCCTTGGCGGCCTTTGGGCCGACCAGGCTTGGGGTTGTTTGGTGTGAATGTTCGGATGTTTCTCTGCGGCGGCTGGCGGTTTCGCCCTTACGGCGAGTCACCTTTTTCAAACGCCGGAGTGCCGGCCCAGCAAAAAGGTAACCCAAAACGCTTGCTCCTGCGTTCGGCCCTCGCAGGCTCGGGTCCCTTCGCTGCGGGATCGATCCGGGCGCAGCGGCTACGGTTTGCTTCGCTGCACCTACGTCCGCTGTGTCTGGCTGCGCCAGACGGTCGCTGCGCTCCCACGCCCGGATCAATCCCTCCACTCAGCCTTCCGATGTAGCCGGTGACGCAAGATCAAGAGCACTCGAGCTGGCGCTCATTGTTGAGTGGTTAGAAGCGTCGCATGGCTTGGGATTTCGGTGGATTTGCCCCTCACCCCAGCCCTCTCCCCCTGGAGAGGGAGCCGATCTTTGGGCTTTTCAGAATTTGTGTTCGACTCGGTATTTCAGGTCGGCATAGCGCTCGCATCCACTGCGGTCAGTCCCCTCTCCCTCCGGGAGAGGGCTAGGGTGAGGGGCTTTTTTTTTTGCTCCGGCCTGTTGTTCCTCGTTGTCAATGATTTTGAAGCTGGCGCGTTTCCTGCAAGTCCCCCTCAAATCGCCATAAAACGAGCGCTTGCGGTCATTGCACTTGCGCCCGGAACGGCAAAAAGTGTCGCCGCAAGGCCCGCAACGCTCAACAAAGCCATGCGCAGCCCGGTGAAGAACAAGAGGGGAGACGATGAAGGCAGTAATTTTGGCGGGTGGCCTCGGCACGCGGATCAGTGAAGAGTCGCACCTCAAGCCCAAGCCGATGATCGAGATCGGCGGCAAGCCAATTCTCTGGCACATCATGAAGCAGTATTCCGCCCATGGAATCCACGACTTCGTCATCTGCCTGGGCTACAAGGGCTATGCGATCAAGGACTTCTTCGCCAACTACTTCCTGCACACCTCCGACGTCACCTTCAACATGCGCGAGAACCGCATGGAGGTGCACCAGAATTACAGCGAGCCGTGGAGCGTCACGCTGGTCGACACCGGCGAAGAAACCATGACCGGTGGCCGGCTCTTGCGCACTGCGCCTTATCTCAAGGACGAGAAAGCCTTTTGTTTTACCTACGGCGACGGCGTCTCGGATATCGATATCGGCGCTTTGATCCGTTTTCATGAAGCGCACGGCAAGCTCGCGACCGTTACGGCCGTGCAGCCTCCAGGCCGTTACGGTGCGTTGCAACGCACAGGCCACCAAGTCATGGGCTTCACCGAGAAGCCGCGAGGTGACGGCGGCTGGATCAATGGCGGTTTTTTCGTCCTGTCACCGCAGGTGCTGCCTTACATCGCCGGCGATGCGACCAGTTGGGAAGCCGAGCCGTTGATGCAACTGGCTGAGTTGGAACAGCTGCATGCCTACGAACATTCCGGCTTTTGGCAGCCGATGGACACCCTGCGTGACAAGAACCATCTCGAAGCGCTGTGGCAGAGCGGGGAGGCCCCATGGAAGCAATGGGCTTGAGTGCGGAGTTCTGGCGTGGCAAACGCGTGCTGGTCACCGGACACACTGGATTCAAAGGCAGTTGGCTGACCCTTTGGCTGCAAAGCCTTGGTGCGCAAGTCAGCGGTTTTTCCCTGGATCCGTCGACTGAACCGAGCCTGTTCGAACTGGCGCGCGTACACGAAGGCATCAACGACCAGCGCGGCGATTTGCGTGACCTCGGCGCCTTGCTGGAAATCATCGCCGAGACCGAACCGGAGATCGTCCTGCATCTGGCGGCGCAGCCGTTGGTGCGCGAAGGCTATCGCGATCCGCTCGGCACCTATTCAAGCAATGTCATGGGCACGCTGAACCTGCTCGAAGCGATTCGTCAGGTCGGCGGCGTGCGGGCCTGCGTGCTGGTCACCACCGACAAGGTCTACGCCAACAAGGAATGGCTGTGGCCGTACCGCGAAGATGAAGCCCTCGGTGGCCACGATCCTTACAGCAGCAGCAAAGCTTGCTGCGAATTGCTCGCGCAGTCCTATGCCGCGTCGTTCTTCCCGGTGGACAAACATGCCGAACACGGTCTGGCCCTGGCTACCGCACGCGCCGGCAATGTGCTGGGCGGTGGTGATTTTGCGCCAGAACGACTGATTCCCGACGTACTGAAAGCCTGGACCGCCGACGAGCCAGTGATCCTGCGTTACCCGCAAGCGGTGCGCCCGTGGCAGCACGCGCTGGAGCCGCTGGCCGGATATCTGCAACTGGCTGCTGCTCTCTACGAGTACGGCCCGGAATACGCCGGTGCGTGGAACTTCGGTCCCGGTGAGGCCGACATGTGCAGCGTCGGTGAAGTGGTCGAACTGCTCGCCAACCGTTGGCCGCAGGCCCGCGGTCTGCGCATCGAACCGAGTGAGCTGCACGAAGCCGGTCTGCTGCGTCTGGACAGCAGCCGCGCGCGGCAGATGCTTGGATGGAAACCGCGCTGGACGCTGGAACAATGCCTGACGCAGACGCTTGGCTGGCATCTGGCGTGGCAACACGGCGATGACATGCGCGCCGTTACCTTGAACCAATTGAATCTGTACAGAGAGCGTTCATGAGCGATTACACCCTGCAGAAAACGCCATTGGAGGGCCTGTACCTCATCCAGCAGAAAGTCTTCTGCGATGAGCGCGGGCGGTTCGCCCGGCTGTTCTGCCAGAGTCGTCTGACCGTCCAGGGGCGTCCTTTTGCGATCCGCCAGATCAATCATTCGCGCACGGTCGGCCAAGGTAGCGTACGCGGTCTGCATTTTCAGAAAGCCGGCTATGCCGAATCCAAGCTGATCACTTGTGTGCGCGGCGCGGTCTGGGATGTGGCGGTCGACCTGCGGCCGCAATCGCCAACGTATTTGCAGTGGCATGCGCAAGAACTGCGCGCCGCTGATGGCCTCAGTTTTTTGATTCCTGCCGGTTTTGCCCACGGCTTCCAGTCACTGACCGATGAATCGGAAGTGCTGTACCTCACCGATGCCGATTACGCACCGGAGCATGAAGCGGGTTTGTCGGCCCTTGATCCGGCACTCGCGATCTCATGGCCGCTGCCCGTCAAGAATTTGTCAGCCAAGGATTCCAGTCATCCGCTGCTCGACAAACAGTTTCAGGGAGTCGAGCTTTGACGGCGACCACCACCACTGTGCTGGTCACTGGCGCCACCGGCTTCGTCGGTCGCCACTTGGTCAGCGCTTTGCTTTCCAAAGGCTTCAAAGTGCGTGCGGTTGCGCGCACCCTCGACTCGGCTCGCAGTTTGCCGTGGTTCGCGCAGGTGGAATTTGTCGCCGCCGATCTGCATGCGCCAGACTTTGATGTCGAGCGCTTGGTTGATGGCGTGGATGTCGTCGCGCATCTGGCCTGGAGCGGCTTGCCTAACTATCAGGCGCTGTTTCATTTCGAACGCAACCTGCCGGCCGATTACGCGTTTCTCAAGCGTGCGGTCGTGGCAGGGGTGAGCCAGGTGCTGGTCACCGGGACTTGCTTTGAATACGGCTTGCAAAGCGGCCCGTTGGCCGAGTCGGTCTTGCCCCAGCCTTGCACGCCTTACGGTCTGGCCAAGCACACCTTGCGCCTGTTCCTTGAAGCATTGCAGCGCGAGCAGGCGTTCACCCTGCAATGGGCGCGGTTGTTTTACCTTTATGGCGAAGGGCAGAACAGCAACAGCCTGCTGGCCAGCCTCGACCGCGCCATCGATGGCGGTGAGGCGCAGTTCAATATGTCGATGGGCGACCAGCTGCGTGATTATCTGCAGATTACCGAGGCGGCCGCGCAATTGGCTTCGCTGATCGGCCGGCCTGATGTCGACGGCGTCACCAACTGCTGCAGCGGCCAGCCGATTTCCGTACGCGCGCTGGTTGAACAGCGTGTCCGCGAACGCCACTCGACGATCAAGTTGAACCTGGGCCATTACGGTTATTCCGCCCATGAGCCCATGGCGTTCTGGGGTGATGCTCAGCGAATCTCGCAACTGAAGGGGCAAGAACATGCTGCATGAGCTTTATCGCGCGACCGGACTGCCGGTATTGCAGAACCGCACGTTTGCCAGCGCCGAAGAGGCGCGGGCCTCTGGGTCTGCAGACATTGTTCTGGTACAGGACAGCCAAAGCGGGTTGATCTTCAACCAGGCCTTCGATGCCGACAAGCTGAGCTATGACGCCGACTATCAGAACGAACAGGCGCACTCGGTGCAGTTTCAGGCGCACCTCAATGCCGTCGAAGCGATCCTCGCCCGGCACTTCAAGGGCCAGACCCTGATTGAGGTCGGCTGCGGCAAAGGTTATTTCCTTGAGATGCTGCGGGGCAAAGATTACGCCATTACCGGGATCGACCCTTCGTATGAAGGTGACAATCCTGACGTGATCAAGGCACCGTTCACCCGCGAGCTGGGGTTGGAAGCGGATGCGATTGTGTTGCGCCATGTGTTGGAGCACATCAGCGATCCGTTGGCATTTCTCGCGCAAATGGCTGCAGCCAATCAGGGCGGGCAGATTTATATCGAAGTGCCGTGCTTTGACTGGATCGTCGAGCACAATGCCTGGTTCGACGTGTTCTATGAGCACGTCAATTACTTCCGTCTCGCCGACTTGCGCGCAATGTTCGGCACCGTGCTCGAGGCCGGGCATCTGTTCGGTGGCCAATACCTGTACATCGTTGCCGATCTCTCGACGCTGCAACGGGCGCCGGTCGAGACGCCGTCGTTGCTGAAGCTGTCGAACACCTTTACCGCCAGTCTCGATCGCGCCGTGCAGATCATTCAATCCGCGCCCGCACAGGGCTCGGCCATTTGGGGCGCTTCGTCCAAGGGCGTGATTTATTCATTGGCCTTGCAGCGCGCCGGCGTGGCGGTAGATCGCGTCGTCGACATCAACCCGGCCAAGCAGGGCCGTTACCTGCCGCTCAGTGGCGTGCGGGTGTCCTCGCCGCAAGAGGCCATGGATGCGCTGCCTGCAGGCGCCCATCTGTTTGTGATGAATTCCAACTACCTCGAAGAAATCAAGCGGATGACTGGCGCACGCTACGTCTATCACGCCGTCGACAGCGCTTCGTTTCAGTGACCCTTGAGATTATTAAGATGACCGAAAACAACATCCACAAAGCCTTCGAAGCCGAATGCCAACAAGAGATCGCGCGCCAGGGTGATGACCAGAAAGTGGTAGCACTGGCCCGGGATTTCTTCAACGAATCGGCCCGCCATAAATACAGCTACCACTTCTCGTGGATGGGCCGTCCGATCATCCAGTTGCCGCAAGACATGATGGCGATGCAGGAGATCATCTGGCAGGTCAAACCGGACCTGGTCATTGAATGCGGCATTGCCCATGGCGGTTCGATCATCTATTACGCCTCGCTGTTGGAGCTGCAGGGCCACGGCGAAGTGCTGGGCATCGACCTCGACATTCGCCCGCACAACCGTGAGGCCATCGAAAGCCACCCGATGGCCAAGCGCATCCAGATGATCGAAGGTTCGAGTATCGACGAGGCGACCGCGCAGAAAGTCCGCGCGATTGCCGAGGGCAAGAAAGTGATTCTGGTCCTCGATTCCAACCATACCCACGACCACGTACTCGAGGAGCTGCGCTTGTACGCGCCGCTGGTTTCGGTGGACAGCTACTGCGTGGTGATGGACACCGTGGTTGAAGACATGCCGGCGGACTTTTTTCCGGATCGCCCGTGGGGTCATGGCGATAACCCGAAAACCGCCGTGTGGAAATACCTCGAAGAGAACAAGGATTTCGAGATCGATCGGCAGATGCAGAACAAACTGCTGATCACCGTGGCGCCGGACGGTTATCTGCGCCGCGTTCGTTAATTCGCAACATTACCCAGCGTTGTTTCGGCGAGTCGCCGGTTGTGGAGAGAAGTTATGCAAGGCAAGTACAGTTCTGAACTGACGCTACCGCTCAACGAGTTGTTGACGGTGGTGCTGATTACTCACAACCGGCCGGCGTTCCTGCGCCGTGCGGTGAAGTATTACAGCAGCTTGCCCTGCCGAATCATGGTGCTGGATTCCACGCCGGAACGTCCGGAAGGCGATTTTTCCGCCGTCGATTATCATCATGTACCGCAATTCGCCTACTGGGGGATGCAGGCCAAACTGGCCTATGGCGTCGAGCAACTGAGCACGCCATACATGGTGCTGGCGGCGGATGACGATTTCATCGTGTTCGATTCGCTCTGCGAGTCTGTCGGCTTTCTTCAGGCCAATCGTGACTATGGCATGTGCCACGGCTATTGCCTGATGTACCTGGCGAAGGCCGATGGCGTGAACTACTACCGCCGGGATAAGAAGGTTCAGGAAGACTATTCGTCCGAGCGGGCGCAGGATCGCGTCATTGACTACATGAGTCAGTACATCCCGCCGTTCTACGCGGTGACCCGTACCGACCTGATGAAAACCTGGCACTCGTCATTGCCGCCGGGGACCAATTTCCAATGGCAGGAAATCGGGCACGTGTATTTCCTGCTGGCGAGCGCCAAGGCACGGATCCTGCCGATTCCCTATGTGGTACGCGAGATCAACTACGGCGTATCCGAACACAATACCGACGTGTATCACTCGCTGACCTATGTTGATGGCAAGTCGGTCGCCGAACGAGAGGCGTTTGCCCAATTCCTCGTCTCGCTGCCGACCGGTATCCAGAACCTCGATGCAGGGCAGGCCAAGGCATTTGTTCTGGAGAGCTTTGCGGCGATGGCCGAGAGTCTGGCGGTCCGCCGGGCGCTGACTGCCGAGTTGATTTTCGAGTCGACCTGGAATCAGCAATTGCGGCGGCCTGATCGGCGCTTCGGCCCACTGCAGTACGTTGAGATGCCGTTCTACAACCAGACGTTTTTCGACCTTCTGGAACAGTTTGAATTCATGATGCACACCCTGCCGGCGGGTCGCCTCCAGTTGGAAGGGCTGGAAGGCATTTGGACGCGTCAGGCGCATCTGCTCCAGGCGCGCAATAACGATACGCCGGAGAGCGTGGTCGACCGGTTGTGGCAGGCGCATGATCTGAATGCGTTCAACCAGGTGGTTGCCAAGCGTCTGGCTGCGCAGCTGCAAGTGCTCGGTGACGAGACGGCGGCACAAGCCATGCATGAATGGGTCGCCCGCCTCGAGGCGCTGACGGTCGACGATCATCAGGTCACGTTCGACAAGATGCAATCGGGACGTTTGTTGAATTGGCTGGCTGCACGTGCGCCTGCCATCGAGCAGCTCGAGTCGATCAGCCAACACGTGGCTGCCGAAGGTGGTGGTCAGCAGTTCGGTATCTTCCTGCTTGATCTGGACAACGACATCGACAAGTTGCAGGTGTCGCTCGACAGCCTGGTCGAGGGGCACTGCAAAGCGTTCAGGATTGTCGTGTTCACCACTGGTGAAGCGCCGGCAGCGACCACTGCGCAGAACACCCTGCACTTTGTCCGTGTCACGCCCGGCAATCTCGTCGACAAACTCAACCAGAGCGCTCAGCAGTCGCCAAGCGACTGGTTGATGTTGGCTCAGGCCGGTGATGAGTTCACCGCTAGCGGCCTGTTGCGCGCCAGCCTTGAACTGATGGGTGCCGAGAGTGTGCGTGCGGTCGCCACCGATGAAATCCAGCGCAAGGAAAACGGCGCACTGGTCGACGTATTCCGCCCCGGTTTCAACCTGGATCTGCTGCAAAGCGTGCCGTCGCTGATGGCGCGGCATTGGTTGATCCGTCGCCAGGTGCTGCTTGACGCTGGCGGTTATCAGGCCGACTTCAGCAAGGCGCTGGAATTCGATCTGTTGCTGCGCATCATCGAACAGGGCGGACTTGACGGTCTCGCGCATCTCGACGAGCCGCTGCTGATCACCGAGCAGGCGCCTCTGGAAGAAAACGCCCACGAGCGTCTGGCATTGCTGCGCCATCTTGGCAACCGCGGCTACAAGGCCAAGGTCACTTCGGCGGCGCCGGGCACCTGGCAGATCGATTATCGCCACACTGAGCAGCCACTGGTTTCGATCATTGTGCCGGTCATCGATGATTTGCCGGCGCTGCGCCGGTGCTTGGAAGGTGTGCTGCTACGAACACGTTACAGCCGCTACGAAGTGCTGCTGGCAGCCAACGGCAAGCAGTCGGCAGCGGTCAACGACTGGCTGGGAACGCTGCGCCACGCCAAGGTCAATGTCCTGCGCGCCGACCAGCCGCTGAGCGAAGTCGCCTTGTTCAACGCCGCCAGTGAGCAGGCGCAAGGTGAATACCTGGTGCTGCTGGCCGCGGACAGCGAAGTGGTCAATCCGAACTGGATCGATTCGCTGCTCAACCATGCCCAGCGTCCTGAAGTCGGCATCGTCGGCGCCAAACTCGTCGATCGCGATGGCAAAGTCGCCAATGCCGGTCTGATTCTTGGTCTGAACGAAGGCGTGGGTTCGCCTTTCATCGGCGAGCAACACAAGGCCGTGGGCTACATGCAGCGGCTGGTTGTCGAGCAGAATTATTCGGCCGTCTCCAGGGTGTGCCTGATGGTTGGCAAAGAGCTGTTCAATGCCCTTGGCGGCCTCGACGAAGCGACCTTCGCTGACGGCTATGCCGATGTCGATCTGTGCCTGAAGGCCGGTCAGGCCGGTTACCTCACCGTGTGGACGCCACTGGTGCAGGTGCTGCACACCGGCGAGCTGCCACAGGCGCCAGCGGCATTGGCGGCATTGCGTGAAAAATGGCCCGACGCCTTTGCCCAGGATCCGGCGTACAACGCCAACCTGGCCCTGAGCGGCAAAGGTTTCACTCTGGGCGAAAACGCCTCGATCAATTGGGCGCAGTTGCTCGCCTGAGCAGGCCGACAGGAACTACAACATGTTCAACGGACAATCGATTTTCATCTCCGGCGGCACCGGCTCGTTCGGCCGCAATTTCATCCGTCGCTTGCTGGAGCAATACCAGCCCAAGCGTGTGGTGGTGTTCTCCCGCGACGAGCTCAAGCAATACGAAATGCAGCAGACCTTCAATGCACCGTGCATGCGTTATTTCATCGGTGACGTGCGTGACGCCGAGCGCTTGCGGCAGGCGATGCGCGGCATCGATTACGTGGTGCATGCCGCCGCGTTGAAGCAGGTGCCGGCGGCGGAATACAACCCGACCGAATGCATTCGCACCAACGTCAACGGCGCGGAAAACATCATCGCTGCGGCGATCGATAACGGTGTGAAAAAAGTCGTGGCGCTGTCCACCGACAAGGCGGCCAGCCCGATCAATCTGTACGGCGCGACCAAGTTGCTTTCGGACAAACTGTTCGTCGCAGCCAACAATATTGCCGGCGAGCAGCAGACCCGTTTCGCCGTGGTGCGCTATGGCAATGTCGCCGGTTCGCGCGGCTCTGTAGTGCCGTTTTTCAGCAAGCTGATTGCTGACGGCGCGCAGGAATTGCCGATCACCGACGAGCGCATGACACGGTTCTGGATCACCCTCGACCACGGCGTGCAGTTCGTCCTCGACAGCTTCGCCCGCATGCACGGCGGTGAAGTGTTCGTGCCGAAGATCCCGTCGATCCGCATCGTCGATCTGGCGCGCGGCATGGCCGAGCATCTGCCGCACAAGAACGTCGGCATTCGTCCCGGCGAGAAGCTGCACGAACTGATGGTGCCGCTGGACGATGCGCGCATGACCCTTGAGTTTGACGACCATTACACGATTCAGCCGTCGATTCGTTTTACCAGCGTCGACGTCGATTTCGCCGTCGATAAACTCGGTGAACGTGGCCGTGCCGTGGGCGAGGATTTCGAGTATCGCTCGGACACCAACCCGCATTTCCTTTCAGTGGGGCAGATCGCCGATCTGCACGCGAAGCTGTCGGTATGATTCCTTACGGTCGGCAGAGCCTCGATCAGGCGGACATCGACGCGGTGGTCGGCGTTTTGCAGTCGGACTGGCTGACCCAGGGGCCGACCATCGAACGCTTCGAGCAGGCCATGGCCGAGCGCTGTCAGGCCGATTTCGCCGTGGCGGTTTGCAATGCCACGGCGGCGCTGCACATTGCTTGTCTGGCCGCTGATCTGGGGCCGGGCGATCGCTTGTGGACCTCGCCGAATACGTTTCTGGCTTCGGCCAACTGCGGGCGCTATTGCGGCGCCGAGGTCGATTTTGTCGACATCGATCCGCTGACCTGGAACCTCGACGCGGTGGCGCTGGCCGCGAAGCTGGAACAGGCCGACCGCGACGGCACGCTGCCGAAAGTCCTGGTCGCCGTCGCGTTCTCCGGGCAGAGCTGTGACATGCGGCGCATCGCCGAACTGGCCGAGCGCTACAACTTCACCGTGATCGAAGACGCCTCGCACGCAGTGGGCTCGAGCTACGCCGGGCGCCCGGTTGGTTGTGGCGAATTCGCGGCGATGACGGTGTTCAGTTTTCACCCGGTGAAAATCATCACCAGCGCCGAGGGCGGCATGGTCCTGACCAATCGCCCGGCGCTGGCCGAACGTCTTCGACGCCTGCGCAGCCACGGCATGACCCGCGATCCGCAGCAGATGACCGAGCCCAGCCACGGACCGTGGTATTACCAGCAGATCGAGCTGGGTTTCAACTACCGGATCACCGATCTGCAGGCAGCGCTGGGTCTGTCGCAATTGCGCAAGCTGGATGAGTTTGTCGCGCGTCGCCGGGAATTGGCGGCGCGCTATGATCGCTTGCTGGCGTATTTGCCGGTGACGTTGCCGAGCCCGCAGGAAGAGGCGGAGTCGGCCTGGCACTTGTATGTGATTCGCTTGCAGACCGAGCGCATCAGCCTCAGTCATCGTCAGGTCTTCGAAGGTTTGCGCGCCGCCGGTATTGGCGTGAATCTGCACTACATTCCCGTGCATTTGCAGCCTTACTATCGGGATCTGGGGTTTGCCGAGGGTGATTTTCCCGAGGCCGAGCGCTATTACGCCGAGGCGATCAGCTTGCCGCTGTTCCCCTTGCTGACTGATGAGCAGCAGGATCATGTAGTCGAGCAACTGCGCCGACTGACCGAACGATGACCGCTGCGGCGGTAGACGAGACTGTGTATGCGCGATCTGAGCGAGCAGGAAAGATTCTGGCAGGGTGAGTTCGGCAACCAATACGTTGAGCGCAATGTCGGCCAGGCGCTGGTGGCGGGCAATCTAGGGTTTTTCGCCAAAGCGCTGAGCCGCGCGGGTCGCGTCGACAGTCTGCTGGAGCTGGGTACTAACGCCGGCAACAATTTGCAGGCATTGCGTCAGTTATTGCCGCGTTGCGAACTGTTCGGTGTCGAGATCAACGAAAGCGCGTGCGCGCAGGCGCAGGCGCTGGACATCGCGCAAATCTGGCACGGCTCGTTGTTCGATTTTCCTGTCGAGCGCCGCTACGATCTGACACTGAGCAAAGGCGTGCTGATCCATCTGGCTCCCGAGCTGTTGCCGCGCGCCTATGCGCAGATGTACGAGCTGAGCCAGCGCTACATCCTGATCGCCGAGTACTACAATCCGGCACCGATGGAAATCGCTTACCGCGGTAACAGCGGCAAGCTGTTCAAGCGCGATTTTGCCGGGGAAATGCTTGATCGCTATGCCGATTTGCAACTGCTCGACTATGGCTTCGTCTATCACCGTGATCGGCAATTTCCGGCCGATGACATCACCTGGTTCCTGTTGGAAAAACGCCCTTGAGCAACGTCGCAATCATCCCTGCCCGTGGCGGCAGCAAGCGTATCCCGCGCAAGAATCTCTTGCCGTTCGTGGGCGTGCCGATGATTGTCCGCTCGATCCGCACAGCGCTGGAATCAGGTTTGTTCGAGCAGGTAGTGGTCAGCACCGACGATGCCGAGATTGCCGAACTGGCACTGGCGCACGGTGCTCAAGTTCCGTTCATGCGCCCGGCCGATCTGGCCGATGATTTCACCGGCACTGCGGCGGTCATCGTGCACGCACTGCAGCAGTTGCCGTCCTTCGATTTCGCTTGCTGCATTTACGCCACTGCGCCGCTGTTGCAGGCACGTTATCTGCGTCAGGGTTTGGAGTTGCTGGAGCAGCATCCGCATCGATCATTTGCATTCTCGGTTTGCGATTTCGCGTTTCCGGTACAGCGGGCACTGACAGTCGACGGGGACGGCGCCTTGACGGCGTTGTATCCCGAGTTTCGCAATACTCGTTCGCAGGACTTGCCCGAGGCGTTTCAGGATGCCGGGCAGTTTTACTGGGGCCGCAGCGCAGCGTGGTTGCGCGGTGATGTGCTGTATTCGCCAGCCAGCCTGCCGGTGATTCTGCCGCGATATCTGGTCCAGGATATCGACACCCCCGAAGACTGGCAGCGCGCCGAATACCTTTACGCGGCGCTCAAGGCCGGCGGAGAACTGCAATGAGGGTGCTGATCCGCGCCGACGCCTCGCCAACCATTGGCAGCGGCCACATCGCCCGTTGCCTGACGCTGGCGCGGGTGCTGCGCGGGCAGGGCAGTCATGTCGCATTTGCCTGTCGGCGTTTGCCCGGGCATCGACTCGAAGCCTTGAATGCCGAGGGCTTCGAGATCTTCGCGCTGCCCGAGCGCTATCGTGATGAAGACCCGCTGCAGGCCATCGAATCGATGTTGCCGTGGCAGTTCGATATTGATGCACTGGGCCTGCTGCTGGACGGGCAGGCACCGTTCGACTGGATCATCGTCGACCATTACGGACTCGATCATCACTGGCAAACCGCTGCCCGGCGCTGGTCGCACCGAATCGCCGCCGTGGATGATCTGGCCACGCGGCGCTACAGCGTCGATCTGCTGCTCAATCAGAACCTCTCTGGCTTGAGTGAAAACTACGCGCCGCTGCTGCCCCCAGGCTGTCGCACCTTGCTCGGCCCGCGCTACGCCATGCTGCGCGAAGAATTCAACTGCGAGGCCATCGAGATCAAACCGAAGGCCCGGCGCGTGCTGGTGAATTTCGGCGGTTTCGACGCGGCGAGGCAGACTCACCACGCGATGCTGGCGCTGGCTGATTTCACTGAGTTGCAGGTGGACTTCGTCGCTGGCGCCGACAACCCGGCGTGGACGCAGATGCAAGCGTTGGCCGAGACGCGACCGAACTGGCGCCTGCACAGTTTCGTCAGTGATTTCCATCAACGCATGACTGAAGCGGATCTGTTTATCGGCGCCGGCGGTGGCACCAGTTGGGAGCGCGCGGCGCTGGGTTTGCCGACCATCTGCATCGCCGTGGCGAATAATCAGCAGGCCAACGGCGAAGTCATGGCCGCTGCCGGTGCGCATGTGTTCATGGGCGCTCGCGAGCAGGTCAGCGTCGAGCAGTTGCGTGATGCGGTCGGCTTCGTCGTGAGCAATCTTTTTTTGCGCCGCAGCCTCGCCGAGCGCTCGCGGCAACTGGTCGACGGGCGCGGTGCCGCACGCGTCGCGGCGGCGCTGGCCGGCGCGGTGCTGAAACTGCGCCCGGCGACGCTGGACGATGCGCAGTTGCTGTTCGATGGGCGCAATGCTGAAGCGGTACGGCGCTGGTCGCTGGAAACCGATGTGATCGATTGGACTCAGCATCTGAACTGGCTGACAGCGACCCTGCGCAATCCGCAACGGTTGCTGTTGATCGCCGAGGCGGATGACGGCCCGGTCGGGGTGCTGCGTTACGACTTGCGCGGGTTCGAAGCCGAAGTGTCGATCTATCTGCTGGAAGGGCGTTTCGGCCTCGGTTGGGGCAGGGCAGTGCTCAGCCGTGGCGAAGCGTTTGTCGCTGCGCACTGGCCGCAACTGACACGCATCACTGCCCGGGTCATGCCCGCCAATCAGTCCTCATTGAAAGTTTTTCGCGACGCCGGGTTCATCCAGGAAACCTGCGCGTTCAGCCGTGTTTTGAAGGATCACCCGCATGTCTAGTTTCAAGATTGGCCAGCACACCATCGGTGCCGATGCGCCGCCGTTCATCATTGCCGAAATGAGCGGCAACCATAACCAGTCCCTCGACGTCGCTCTGCAAATCGTCGAGGCGGCGGCCAAGGCTGGAGCGCATGCCTTGAAGCTGCAAACCTACACCGCCGAAACCATGACCCTGGATTTGGCTGAAGGCGAATTCTTCATCAAGGATCCGGGCAGCCTGTGGGCCGGCACGTCGCTCTACGATCTCTACGAAAAAGCTCACACGCCGTGGGAATGGCACGCGCCGATTTTTGCTCGGGCCAAGGAGTTGGGGATGCTCGCGTTCTCGACGCCGTTCGATGACAGCGCGGTGGATTTTCTCGAAGGCCTCGAGGTGCCGGCGTACAAGATCGCCAGTTTCGAAAACACCGATCTGCCGTTGATCCGTCGAGTGGCAGCGACCGGCAAACCACTGATCATCTCCACCGGCATGGCCAGCATCGCCGAACTGGATGAGACCGTGCGTGCCGCACGCGAGGCCGGGTGCAAGAATCTGGTGTTGCTCAAGTGCACCAGCACCTATCCGGCCACGCCCCTCAACAGCAACGTGCGCACGATCCCGCATCTGCGTGAGTTGTTTGGATGCGAGGTGGGGCTGTCAGATCATTCGATGGGCGTTGGCGTGTCGGTGGCAGCGGTGGCGCTGGGCGCGACCGTGGTGGAGAAGCATTTCACCCTCGACCGTTCCGCCGGTGGCGTGGACGCGAGTTTCTCCCTGGAGCCTGCGGAGCTGGCCAGTCTGGTCGTCGAAACCGAACGTGCCTGGCAGGCCATGGGGCATGTTCAGTACGGTCCGACCGAGGCCGAGCGCAAGTCGCTGGTCTATCGCCGCTCGCTGTATGTCACCGCTGACATGGCTGCCGGTGAGGCCTTTACCGGGGACAATCTGCGCGCCATTCGCCCCGGTCTCGGTCTGCCGCCTAAGCACACCGAAGCCGTCCTCGGACGCCGCGCGCGCACCGCGATCAAGCGCGGTACGCCGCTGGACTGGTCGCTGGTCGAATAGGCCAATCTGCCATCGATTCGGCAAAATAGCGTGACCTGCGAGTCATAACGCGCATCTTCACTGTATTGTATTGACCGGGGAGATGGCGCCTGGCCCGTTTTGCGGTTCCAGTGATAGCCCTTTGCGCTTCCCGTGGCTGCCCGTCGTGGCGGCCGTTTTCTGTTTGTCGGCGCCCCTCGAATCCTTGCGAGCGGTGGTTTTGGGCTGTTTTTTATTGGGAAGCCGTAATGATTGGCATAAAAAGCATTGCGAGCTACGTTCCTGTAGCCGGCGTGGACAATTACGCACAAGGTGCAAAATTCGAAAAGGATGAAGAGTTCATCCTTGGCAAGATCGGTTCGGCGTTCCTGCCGCGCAAAGACGCTGAGCAGGAAACTTCCGACCTGTGCGTGGAAGCGGCGAATGCGCTGTTCGCCAGCAATCCTGAACTGAAGCGTGAATCGATCGACGCGTTGATTGTCGTCACGCAAAACGGTGACGAAGAAGGCCTGCCGCACACAGCAGCAATCGTCCAGGACAAACTCGGCCTGCCGACCAATGTCGCAGCGTTCGATATCTCTTTGGGCTGCTCCGGTTACGTCTACGGCATCTACGCGATCAAGGGCTTCATGGAAGCCGCCGGCCTGAAGAACGGCCTGCTGATCACCGCTGACCCGTATTCGAAAATCGTTGACCCTGAAGACCGCAACACCACCATGCTGTTCGGCGATGCCGCCACCGCTACGTGGATGGGCGAAAATCCGACCTGGGCGCTGGGCAAGGCCAAGTTCGGCACCGACGGTTCCGGCGCACCGCACTTGAAAGTCAGCAACGGCGTGTTCTTCATGAACGGTCGTCAGGTGTTCAACTTCGCATTGCTGAAAGTCCCGGCGCACTTGCACGAGCTGCTCGACGATTCCAATCTCAAGGCCGATGACATCGATGCATTCTGCATTCACCAGGGCAGCGCGGCGATTGTCGACGCCGTGGCGCGACGCTTCGAAGGCGAACCGGAGAAGTTCATCAAGGACATGGTCGAGACCGGCAACACCGTGTCGTCGAGCATTCCGCTGCTGCTGGAAAAACACGTGCTTGATTCCGACTGGCAGCGAGTTGCACTGAGCGGTTTTGGCGTGGGCCTGTCATGGGGCTCGGCGATCATTTATCGCCCGTAAGCGCGAGCAAAAAGCACTGATACAAAAATAGCGTTCAAGGTTAACCTTGAACGCTATTTTTTTGCCCGAGAAGGAGCGCGAGGCGCCATGAGCGAGTTTTTCCAAGCCAATGCCGAGGTGTTGCAACGGCGCTGGCCGGCGCTGTTCGAGCGATTGATGGCTGAAGACAGCGCGTCCGTACAGGCCGAACTCGTGCAAGGGCTGGGCTCGACGCTGAGCGTTGACGGCATTCAGTTGACCAGTCGCCATGATCGTCTGCATGAGGCGCAGGTTCAGGCGGCAAGCCTGCCGGCAAAACCGCATCTGCATGTCTATGGCACCGGCCTGGGCGATTTGCCCGGCGTGCTTCTTGAACGTACGGGGCTGGAGCGTCTGTACGTGCATATCCTCAACGGCGCGCTGTTCGCGCTGGTACTGCAACTGCTCGATCAGCGCCAGTGGCTGCAGGATCCCCGGGTCGAACTGTTTTACGCGGGTGATCACCCGGACTTATTCACGCCGTTCTTTGCCTTGCCAGCCGAGATGCTGCTGGCCGATGACTTCAACGCGAAGATCCGCGACCGGCTGATCAATGAAGTGCACCTGACATTCAACAATCGCGATTTCGATCCGCAGTCGCCAGAAATCCAGCAACGCTTGCAGGAATGTCTGCCGGTGCTGCTTGGCGATGACGATGTCGCGCAGCTGTTCGGCAGTTGCGCTGGACGTGAAATCTACGTGATCGCCACCGGCCCGACGCTGGAGCAGCATTTCGAGCGGCTGGCGGCGATTCGTCAGCGTGCCGAGCGGCCGTTGTTCATCTGTGTTGATACCGCTTATCGACCGTTGCGCGAACACGGCATCGTGCCTGATCTGGTGGTGAGCATCGATCAGCGCATCGGCTTTCGGCATCTGCCCTTCGAGACGTCTGACAGCATTACGCTGGTGTACCTGCCGATGAGCGACCCGCAGGTATTGAAGGCATGGAAGGGCAAGCGCTATGGCGGCTATTCGGCCAGCCCGATCTATGCCGAGCTGAAAGAACAGTATCCACGCGGCGAGCTGCACGTCGGCGGCAGCGTGATCCATCCGGCGGTGGATCTCGCGGTGAAGATGGGCTCCGAGCGAATCACCCTGTTTGGCGCTGACTTCGCTTTCCCGATGAACAAGACCCACGCCGGTTGGGACGACGGCGATCTGGGCCCGCCGCTGGCCCAAGCGCGGCACTGGGTGCGCGATGGCCACGGTCAGCGCGTCAGCACTCAGCTGAATTTTCGTGGCTATCTGTGTGTGCTGGAGCGTTATATCGCCGCGCATCCGCAGGTCGAGTTTCTCAACAGCAGCCGCGCCGGTGCATTGATTGCCGGGACCGCTTTCAATTCGGAGTTCGTGCAATGATTGCGCTGAGTCAGTGTCAGGATCAGTGTCGTCAGTGTGCGGCGTTGTTTCGCCTTGGGCGTGACGTTGAGGCGGCACTGACGATGGTCGATGTATTCGAACAGGCCCAGCAATGTCTGGCGTCTGCCTCAGTGGATATCCAGCAGGCGTGGGCACAGGTGCTCACGCAAATGCTCGACTGTCAGGAGCGCCAGGACTGGTTGGGGCTGGCTGACTATATGGAATACGAACTGGTCGAATTGCTGGAAACTGCCAGGCGCTGAGCCGCTGCGCAGCGCTGGCCCGCGGCTTTGCGTTACAGGCGGTTTTATGACGTCATTTTTTCGCGCTGGATGTGCTGCTAAGTCTTTGTTTTCTCGGGGGTGGCGTGGTGATGGCAAAATTTTTTCAAAAAGCCCTCAAGCAACCTGCAATCCCGACGATAACTATTACGAAGGTTCTCTAGGCCATACCCGGCGGTTGCCAGGGCCGGAAGCCGCAGTACCCAACCAACGAGGAATTCGTCATGGCTTTAACAGTAAACACCAACACCACATCGTTGAACGTTCAGAAAAACCTGAACCGCGCTTCCGACGCTCTGTCCACTTCGATGCAGCGCCTGTCTTCCGGCTTGAAAATCAACAGCGCCAAAGACGACGCCGCTGGCCTGCAGATCTCCAACCGTATGTCTTCGCAGATCCGCGGTAACACTCAGGCCATCCAGAACGCCAACGACGGTATCTCCGTTGCCCAGACCGCTGAAGGCGCTCTGCAAGCTACTACCGACATCCTGCAGCGTATGCGTGAACTGGCTGTTAAAGCCCGTAACGGTACCAACGGCACTGCTGACCAGACCGCTACCAACGCTGAATTCGCTCAGATGTCCGACGAGATCACCCGTATCTCGGCTTCGACCAACCTGAACGGCAAAAACCTGCTGGACGGTTCGGCTGGCACTGTGACCCTGCAAGTGGGCGCAAACACCGGTTCGGCTAACCACATCGACCTGGTACTGAGCTCCAAGTTCGACGCCGTCAGCCTGTCGGTTGGCAGCGGCACTGTTGTACTGACTGGCGCCAGCCCTTCTGACGCTGCCGTCGCCATCGACAGCGCGATCACTGCAATCGACGCAGCTATCGCTAACATCGGTGCAACCCGCGCGAGCCTGGGTGCTTCGCAAAACCGTCTGACCAGCACCATCCAGAACCTGCAGAACATCACTGAAAACACCACCGCTGCTCAGGGTCGTGTACAGGACACCGACTTCGCCGCTGAAACTGCTAACCTGACCAAGCAGCAGACTCTGCAGCAAGCTTCGACCTCCGTACTGGCTCAAGCCAACCAACTGCCTTCCGCTGTACTGAAGCTGCTTCAGTAATTTCGGAATGAGTTTAAGCGGGGGAGTGCGCTTGTCGTGCTCTCTCGCTTTTTTACGTTAAGAGGTGATGGGCATGGACATGAGCGTAAAGCTTAACGTGTCTTATCCGGCTCCCAAGCCAGTGACACCGGTTGCTGACAAACCGTCAGAGCTGCCTAAAGTCCAAAAGACTGAAGCGCCGGTCGCTGCCAAGGATCAGGATGCGGACGGCGCCAAGTTGAAACTGGCGGTGCAAGAGATAGAAAAGTTCGTCCAGTCGATCAAGCGCAATCTGGAGTTCTCGATCGACGAGCATTCCGGCAAGGTCATCGTCAAGGTGATCGCGAGCGAGACGGGTGAAGTCGTTCGACAGATTCCTTCCGCCGAAGCCCTCAAACTGGCCGACAGCCTCGCCAATGCAAGTCATGTATTGTTCGACGCCAAAGTCTGATAAATGGCATGAATAGTGTTTGTTCGTTCTCAGGACGCGTGTAACGGTCAAAAGAATGGCAACAATCTGAAGGGAGATGCACATGGCAAGTCCAATTCTACCGGGTTCCGGACTGGGTTCCGGCCTGGACATCGGCGCGATCGTGACCGCGCTGGTCAACGCCGACAAGTCTGCCAAGCAGACGCAGATCGATACTGCGACCAAAACCAACAGCCTGAAGATCTCCGGTGTCGGTTCGCTGAAAAGTGCACTGGCTGCGTATCAGAAAGCCATGGGCGATCTGAACAAAGCTTCGAGTCCGGCGTTTGCCGGTTTTACCGCAACGTCTGACACCCCATCGGTTGTTGGTGCTACCTCGGATAAAACCGCCGTACCGGGTACTTACAGCGTCGTCGTGAAAAACCTGGCCACCGGCTCGAAAGTTGCCAGTGCCGCCTTTGCCGGCGGGGCCGCCAGTGCCATTCCGAGTGGTACTCTGAAAATCAGTCAGAATGGCATTGATTACAATGTCGCGATTCCGGCCAATGCTACCTTGCAGTCCACGCGCGATGCGATCAACACCGCGCAGTCCAGCAATGGCATTTCCGCGAACATCGTGACTGACAGTACCGGCGCCTCGCGTCTGGTACTGAGCTCCAACAAGACGGGCGCCGGCATGGACCTGCAGGTCAGCGGTATCGCTGGTCTGGAGATCGATGGCACCCAGGAAATGGGCAGCAGCCCGGCGGCCGGTGCGTCCGGAGCCGTCGGTAAGCTGGCGATGGATGCCAGTCTGACCATCGACGGCCTGGCCGTTACCAGCAAGACCAATACCGTGACCGGTGCAATCAGCGGCATGACCCTGAATCTGGTCACCGCAAGTCCTGTCGTCGATGGCGTGGCAACGCCGTCTACCGTGTCGGTCGCCACCAATACCGCCGGCATCCAGACATCGCTGCAATCGTTCATCGATTCCTATAACACCCTGAAGAAAACCATCGACACCTTGTCCAAGGCAACGCCGGATGCCGACGGCAATCTGACCGTTTCGGCGGCGTTCACCGGTGACGCTCTGCCGCGTTCGTTGATGGCGGATGTGCGCGCTCAGTTGACAGATCCAGGGGCGGGCGGAGCGGGGCAATTGTCCGTGCTCTCGCAGATGGGCGTATTGACCGATAGCAAAACCGGTTTGCTGACGCTCGACACTGCAGTGTTCAACAAGCGTATGGAAACTCCCGGCATGGCTGGCCAGGTTCAGCAGCTCTTCAGCGGCACCGATTCCAAGAATGGTCTGTTGGCGCGTATGACTGCGGCGGTTGATCCGTACGTCAAGACTGGTGGGCTGCTCGATCAGCGCAGTTCCAACCTGACTAATCTGACATCGAGCCTGCAAAAGCAGCAGGCGGCGCTGGATCTGCGGGTTGCCAACCTGACTACGACGTTGACCGCCAAGTACAACGCCATGGACTTGCTGGTAGGCCAAATGAAGGCAACGGCGAGCAACATCACGTCGTTCTTCAGCTCGCTGAACGCTCAGCAGTCGGCGAAGTAACAGTCAGTAACGACAAAAACCCGGCTACGCTTTATCGGCGTGCGCCGGGTTTTTGTCTTTTGATCTAAAGTTTTCGGACCGGTTGGCGATACACTGGTTATACGAGTCAACGTGGCAATGAGGTAGAACATGAACCCGATGTTAGCCCTTCGGCAGTACCAGAAAGTCGGCGCCCATGCGCAGACGTCCGAAGCGAGCCCGCACCGCCTGGTGCAAATGTTGATGGAAGGTGGCTTGGCCCGTATTGCTCAGGCCAAGGGCGCCATCGAGCGCAAGGACATTCCCGCCAAATGCACGGCGATCAGCAAGGCCATCGGCATTGTCAGTGGCCTGCGTGAAGGCCTCGATCTTGAGAACAACGCCGAGGCGCTGGCCGATCTGGATGGCCTGTACATCTACATGATGAAGCGCCTTGCCGAGGCGAACATCAGCAGCGACCCACGTGTACTCGACGAAGTCGCCGGCCTGCTGACAACGGTCAAAGAAGGTTGGGACGCCATCGCGCCCGTGCCGGCTCCGCAGTTCTGAAGGAGGTCACCATGAGTCTTGTATTGCAGCGAATAGCCGATACCCGTGAAGCGTTGGTCGGAGCATTGGCCGAACGAAACTGGGAAGCCATTGGTGAGTTGGATCTGGCTTGCCGTTCCTGCATGGAAGACGTCATGGCGGAAGCTTCGCTGGACGAAGTAGCACTGCGCGACAACCTTGAGGAGCTGCTATTCGTCTACAAAGAGCTTCTCGAGGTAGCAATGGGCGAGCGGCAGGCGATAGCCAACGAGATGTCGCAGATCACCCAAGCGCAAAAGGCTGCAAAGGTTTACCATCTGTTTGGTTGATTAACCGTCAGTTAAACCAGAGATGTGCGCCATAAATTTGACTGTGCACGGTTTTTTGACTTAACTAGTGGCTATTATCAGGTTTAGGGCGTCTACAGGCACATGGTGTCCTGCAAGCGTCTCGCTTGCCTTATTTTTCGGGCATTGAGTTGACTAGGGAAGTTGCTATTGCATGTGGCGTGAAACCAAAATTCTGCTGATCGATGACGATAGCGTCCGCCGCCGCGACCTGGCGGTGATTCTGAATTTTCTTGGCGAAGAAAATTTACCCTGCGGCAGCCATGACTGGCAGCAGGCAGTCGGCTCTTTGTCGTCTAGTCGTGAAGTCATTTGCGTACTGATCGGGACGGTTAATGCTCCTGGCGCGCTTTTGGGCTTGCTAAAGACACTCGCAACCTGGGATGAGTTCCTTCCGGTTTTGTTAATGGGCGATAATTCTTCCGTTGACCTGCCTGAAGACCAGCGTCGACGCGTCCTGTCGACCCTGGAAATGCCGCCCAGCTACAGCAAATTGCTCGATTCGCTGCACCGCGCCCAGGTCTATCGCGAGATGTACGATCAGGCCCGCGAACGCGGCCGTCATCGCGAACCCAATCTATTCCGCAGCCTCGTCGGCACCAGCCGTGCGATTCAGCACGTGCGGCAGATGATGCAGCAAGTGGCCGACACCGACGCCAGCGTGCTGATCCTCGGCGAGTCCGGCACCGGCAAGGAAGTGGTCGCGCGCAACCTGCACTATCACTCCAAACGCCGCGACGCGCCATTCGTGCCGGTCAACTGCGGGGCGATCCCTGCAGAGCTGCTCGAAAGCGAACTGTTCGGCCACGAGAAGGGCGCTTTCACTGGCGCGATCACCAGCCGTGCCGGGCGCTTTGAGCTGGCCAACGGCGGCACGCTGTTCCTCGACGAAATCGGCGATATGCCGCTGCCGATGCAGGTCAAGCTGCTGCGCGTATTGCAAGAGCGCACCTTCGAACGCGTGGGCAGCAACAAGACCCAGAGCGTCGACGTGCGCATCATTGCCGCAACGCACAAAAATCTCGAAAGCATGATCGAGATCGGCTCGTTCCGCGAAGACCTCTACTATCGCCTGAACGTGTTCCCGATCGAGATGGCGCCACTGCGTGAGCGCGTCGAAGACATTCCGCTGCTGATGAACGAACTGATCTCGCGCATGGAGCACGAGAAGCGCGGTTCGATCCGTTTCAACTCGGCGGCGATCATGTCGCTGTGCCGTCACGGCTGGCCGGGCAACGTCCGCGAGCTGGCCAACCTGGTCGAGCGCATGGCGATCATGCACCCGTACGGGGTGATCGGCGTGGTCGAGTTGCCGAAAAAATTCCGCTACGTCGACGACGAAGACGAGCAGATGGTCGACAGCCTGCGCAGCGATCTGGAAGAGCGCGTGGCGATCAACGGCCATACGCCGGATTTCAGCGCCAGTGCACTGCTGCCGCCGGAAGGCCTCGATCTCAAGGACTACCTCGGTGGTCTGGAGCAGGGCCTGATTCAGCAAGCGCTGGACGATGCCAATGGCATCGTGGCACGGGCCGCTGAACGTCTGCGCATCCGTCGCACCACCCTGGTCGAAAAGATGCGCAAGTACGGCATGAGCCGGGCTGGAGGAGACGAACAGGCGGATGATTGACGCCTGTTTTTCAAGCGCTTCATTTATAAGCAGTTTTTTTTAGGCACGGGTATTGCTATAGCCCTCGCAACGTTCCGTTTCACTGACGGTCAGCCAAGCGAGAGAGCCCAATGCCCCAAGCCGCCCAGATCTCTTCTGCCTCCAATATCGTGGGGCAACCCTCGTCCGTAGAGCAGGCAAGTCGTCAGGGGCTTGAGCAGGCCTTCCAGCTGTTCAACCAGATGTCGAGCCAGCTGACCGATTCCTACAGCCTGCTCGAAGCGCGCGTCACCGAACTCAAAGGGGAGCTGGCCGTGGTCAGCGCTCAGCGCATGCAGGAGCTGGCGGAAAAAGAACGCCTGGCCAATCGCCTGCAAAACCTTCTCGACCTGTTGCCCGGCGGCGTCATCGTCATCGACGGCCACGGTCTGGTGCGCGAAGCCAATCCTGCCGCCATCGATCTGCTCGGCTCGCCACTCGAGGGCGAACTCTGGCGCCATGTGATCGCACGCTGCTTCGCCCCGCGTGAAGACGACGGTCACGAAATCTCCTTGAAAAACGGTCGACGTCTGTCGATTTCCACCCGCTCGCTGGATGCCGAGCCGGGGCAGTTGGTGCTGCTCAACGACTTGACCGAAACCCGGCATCTTCAGGATCAACTGGCACGGCATGAGCGCTTGTCGTCGCTGGGGCGCATGGTTGCCTCGCTGGCCCACCAGATTCGCACACCGCTGTCCGCCGCTTTGCTCTACGCCAGTCATTTGACTGAACAGCAATTGCCGGTGGAAACCCAGCAACGCTTTGCCGGCCGCCTGAAAGAGCGTCTGCACGAACTCGAACATCAAGTGCGCGACATGCTGGTGTTCGCTCGCGGTGAATTGCCGCTGACCGACCGCATTACGCCCAATGCCTTGATGCAATCGCTGCAGGCAGCGGCGCTGACCCATGTGCAGGATCTGCCGATCCGCTGGCAGTGCGACAGCCATGCCGGTGAGCTGCTGTGCAACCGCGATACGCTGGTCGGCGCGCTGCTGAATCTGATTGAAAACGCCATTCAGGCCAGTGCCGGCGAAGCGCGCCTGAAAGTGCATTGCTACACCAGAGGCAACACCCTGCGTCTGTGTGTCAGCGACAGCGGCAGCGGCATTGAGCCGACAGTTTTGGCGCGCCTCGGCGAGCCTTTTTTTACTACCAAAGTCACCGGCACCGGCCTCGGCCTGACCGTGGTCAAAGCGGTGGCCCGTGCGCATCAGGGAGAATTGACCCTGCGTTCGCGAGTCGGGCGCGGCACTTGCGCGCAGGTCAGTCTGCCGCTGTTTTCCGCTGCACAAGGAGTTGAATAAACGTCATGGGCATGAAGGTGTTGCTGGTCGAGGATGACCGTTCGTTGCGCGAAGCGCTGGCCGATACGCTGCTGCTCGCCGGCCACGACTATCACGCCGTCGGCAGCGCCGAAGAAGCGTTGACGGCCGTCGCGCAGCAAGCCTTCAGCCTGGTGGTCAGCGACGTCAATATGCCAGGCATGGATGGCCACCAATTGCTCGCGTTGCTGCGCGCGCGCCAGCCGCAATTGCCGGTGCTGCTGATGACCGCCCACGGCGCCGTCGAGCGTGCGGTCGATGCGATGCGTCAAGGCGCGGCTGATTATCTGGTCAAGCCGTTCGAACCCAAAGCGCTGCTCGATCTGGTGGCGCGCCATGCGCTGGGCAGCATTGACGCTGGCGAGGCGGATGGCCCCGTCGCGGTAGAGCCGGCCAGTGCGCAACTGCTGGAACTGGCGGCACGGGTCGCGCGCAGTGACTCGACTGTGCTGATCTCCGGCGAGTCCGGTACCGGTAAAGAGGTGCTGGCACGCTACATTCACCAGCAATCGCGGCGGGCGAGCCAGCCATTCATTGCGATTAACTGCGCGGCGATCCCCGACAACATGCTCGAAGCGACATTGTTCGGTCATGAGAAGGGTTCGTTCACCGGCGCCATCGCTTCGCAGGCCGGCAAGTTCGAGCAGGCGGACGGCGGCACCATTCTGCTCGATGAAATTTCCGAAATGCCCCTCGGCCTGCAAGCCAAGCTATTGCGCGTTCTGCAAGAGCGTGAAGTGGAGCGAGTGGGCGCGCGCAAGCCGATCAGTCTGGATATTCGCGTGGTCGCCACGACCAACCGCGATCTGGCGGGCGAAGTGGCGGCGGGGCGTTTTCGCGAAGACCTGTTTTACCGCTTGTCGGTTTTCCCTCTGGCCTGGCGTCCACTTCGCGAACGCACTGCCGATATCCTGCCGCTGGCGGAAAAGTTGCTGGCCAAACACGTCAATAAAATGAAGCACGCAGCAGCGAAGCTGTCCCCCGAAGCTCAAGCATGTCTGACCGCGTACCCGTGGCCGGGCAATGTGCGTGAACTGGACAACGCCATTCAGCGCGCGCTGATCCTGCAGCAGGGCGGCTTGATTCAGCCGCAGGATTTTTGCCTGAGCGGTGCGGTGACATTTGCGCCGCTTCCGATCGCGGCACCGGTGATTCGCGAGGTGGAAATCGAGGCGGACTCCTCCGGCGCCCTGGGCGATGACCTTCGCCGCCGGGAGTTTCAGATGATCATCGACACCCTGCGCGCCGAGCGTGGCCGCCGTAAGGAGGCCGCCGAAAAACTCGGCATCAGCCCGCGCACCCTGCGCTACAAACTGGCGCAAATGCGCGATGCCGGGATGGATGTCGAAGGCTATCTGTTCGCCACCTGACCAATGCTGCAAAACATTCCAGATGCTTTTCTCAGAAGGGTGCCCACTAGCTGGCACCCTTGTTGCTAATACCTGTGTACCCGCCGAGTGAGTGTCAAAAAATTGCGGGCCGCCCAAGAGAGTAGACCATGAGCCAAGGTATTGAATTTAATCGGTTGATGATGGACATGCAGGCCATGAAAGTGGATGCCATGTCTGCGCGTAAATCGACTGCCGCTGTCCCTGAAATCGCGGGCAGCAGCTTTTCCGACATGCTCGGTCAGGCGATCAATAAAGTCAGCGATACCCAGCAGGCGTCGACTCAACTGGCCAACGCGTTCGAGATCGGCAAGAGCGGTGTCGACCTGACTGACGTCATGATTGCGTCGCAAAAAGCCAGCGTGTCGTTCCAGGCTCTGACCCAGGTGCGCAACAAGCTGGTCCAGGCTTACCAAGACATCATGCAGATGCCGGTTTAAGGGCGAAATAAGTCATGGCAGAAGCAGTCGCTGATAACGTTCCGGCCAAGGCCACCCCGATCGACGGCAAACCGCCGCTGTTCGGCCTGTCCTTTCTGGAAAACCTTTCCCAGATGACCGTGCTGCGTCAGGTCGGCCTGTTGGTCGGTCTGGCTGCGAGCGTGGCGATTGGCTTTGCCGTGGTGCTGTGGTCGCAGCAGCCGGATTACCGTCCACTGTACGGCAGCCTTGCCGGCATGGACGCCAAGCAGGTCATGGAAACCCTGGCCGCCGCTGACATCCCTTACAACGTAGAACCCAATTCCGGCGCCTTGCTGGTCAAGGCCGACGACCTGTCCCGTGCGCGGATGAAACTCGCTGCCGCTGGTGTCACTCCCAGCGACGGCAACATCGGTTTCGAAATCCTCGACAAGGAACAGGGGCTGGGCACCAGCCAGTTCATGGAAGCGACCCGTTATCGTCGCGGCCTCGAAGGCGAACTGGCGCGGACCATCTCCAGCCTGAACAACGTCAAGGGTGCCCGCGTGCACCTGGCCATTCCGAAGAGTTCGGTGTTCGTCCGTGACGAGCGCAAGCCGAGCGCTTCGGTACTGGTCGAGCTGTACAGCGGGCGTTCGCTGGAGCCGGGTCAGGTGGTGGCGATCATCAACCTGGTGGCGACTTCCGTGCCCGAGTTGAGCAAATCGCAGATCACCGTCGTCGATCAGAAGGGCAACCTGCTCTCCGATCAGGCGGAGAACTCGGAAATGACCATGGCCGGCAAGCAGTTCGATTACAGCCGCCGCATGGAAAGCATGCTCACCCAGCGCGTGCACAACATTCTGCAACCGGTACTGGGCAACGATCGCTACAAGGCTGAAGTCTCCGCCGACGTCGATTTCAGTGCCGTCGAATCGACCGCCGAGCAGTTCAACCCGGACCAACCGGCGTTGCGCAGCGAGCAGTCGGTCAACGAACAACGCACCGCCAGCAATGGCCCGCAAGGTGTGCCGGGTGCCCTGAGCAACCAGCCACCGGCGCCTGCCTCGGCGCCGCAGACCACCGGTGGCACCGCCGCACCGGCCGGGATGATCCAGCCGGGTCAGCCACTGGTTGACGCCAACGGTCAGCAGATCATGGACCCGGCCACGGGCCAGCCGATGCTCGCACCGTACCCGGCGGACAAGCGTCAACAATCGACCAAGAACTTCGAGCTCGACCGTTCGATCAGCCACACCAAGCAGCAGCAGGGCCGTCTCAATCGCCTGTCGGTGTCGGTGGTGGTCGACGATCAGGTCAAGGTCAACCCGGCCAACGGCGAAACCAGCCGTGCGCCGTGGAGCGCCGACGAATTGGCGCGCTTCACCCGTCTGGTGCAGGACGCCGTCGGTTTCGACGCCAGCCGTGGCGACAGCGTCAGCGTGATCAACATGCCGTTCTCCGCCGAACGCGGCGAAGTGATTGCCGATATTCCGTTCTACTCCCAGCCATGGTTCTGGGACATCGTCAAACAAGTGCTGGGTGTGCTGTTCATCCTCGTACTGGTGTTTGGTGTGCTGCGTCCGGTGCTCAACAACATCACCGGCGGTGGCAAAGGCAAGGAGCTGGCCGGTCTGGGCAGCGACGTGGAACTCGGTGGCATGGGCGGCCTGGACGGCGAACTGGCCAACGACCGCGTGAGCCTCGGTGGTCCGCAGAGCATTCTGTTGCCGAGCCCGAGCGAGGGTTATGACGCGCAGCTGAATGCAATCAAGAGTCTGGTAGCTGAAGACCCGGGTCGCGTGGCTCAGGTCGTGAAAGAGTGGATTAACGCAGATGAGTGATAACCGAGCCGCCACCGTCAAACTGACCAAGGTCGACAAAGCCGCGATTCTGCTGCTGTCCCTGGGTTCGACCGATGCTGCGCAAGTGCTGCGCCACATGGGGCCCAAAGAGGTTCAGCGCGTCGGCGTGGCCATGGCGCAGATGGGCAACGTCCATCGCGAACAGGTCGAGCAGGTGATGAGCGAGTTCGTCGACATCGTCGGCGATCAGACCAGCCTCGGCGTCGGATCCGACGACTACGTACGCAAGATGCTCACCCAGGCCCTGGGCGAAGACAAGGCCAACGGCCTGATCGACCGCATCCTGCTCGGTGGCAACACCAGCGGCCTCGACAGCCTGAAATGGATGGAGCCGCGCGCCGTCGCCGACGTCATCCGTTATGAACACCCGCAGATCCAGGCAATCGTGGTCGCGTACCTCGACCCGGATCAGGCCGGTGAAGTGCTCGGCAACTTCGACCATAAAGTGCGTCTGGACATCATCCTGCGCGTTTCGTCGTTGAACACCGTGCAACCGGCCGCCTTGAAAGAACTCAACCAGATTCTCGAGAAACAGTTCTCCGGCAACTCGAACGCCTCGCGCACCACCCTGGGTGGCATCAAGCGTGCGGCCGACATCATGAACTTCCTCGACAGCTCGATCGAAGGCCAGCTCATGGACTCGATCCGCGAAGTCGACGAAGACCTGTCCGGTCAGATCGAAGACCTCATGTTCGTGTTCAACAACCTTGCCGACGTCGACGACCGTGGCATCCAGGCGCTGTTGCGCGAAGTCTCTTCGGACGTGCTGGTACTGGCCCTCAAGGGTTCGGACGAAGGCGTCAAGGAAAAGATCTTCAAGAACATGTCCAAGCGTGCCGCCGAACTGTTGCGCGACGACCTCGAGGCGAAAGGCCCGGTGCGCGTCAGCGACGTCGAAACCGCGCAGAAGGAAATCCTCACCATTGCCCGTCGTATGGCCGAAGCCGGCGAGATCGTGCTCGGTGGCAAGGGCGGCGAGGAAATGATCTAAGCCCATGGATAAGCCTGACGAGTCTGTGACGGATCTGATCCGCGCCCGCGATGTTCGTGGTTTCGAATCCTGGGCGCTGCCCAGCTTCGACCCGCCGAAACCGGAACCCGAGCCTGAGCCGGAGCCTGAACCGCCGGAAATGGAAGAAGTGCCGCTGGAAGAAGTCCAGCCACTGACCCTGGAAGAACTCGAAAGCATCCGTCAGGAGGCTTACAACGAGGGCTTCGCCATCGGCGAAAAAGAAGGTTTTCACAGCACCACGCTGAAGGTGCGTCAGGAAGCTGAAACAGCGCTGGCGGCGAAAATCGCCAGCCTCGAGCTGTTGATGGCCAACCTGTTCGAACCGATCGCCGAGCAAGACACCCAGATTGAAAAGTCGCTGGTTGACCTCGTGCAACACATCACCAAGCAGGTGATCAAGCGCGAACTGGCCATCGATTCAACGCAGATCGAACACGTCATGCGCGATGCCCTCAAGCTATTGCCGCTGGGCGTGGAAAACGTGCGCCTGTACGTCAATCCGCAGGATTTCGCCCAGGTCAAAGCCCTGCGCGAACGCCACGAAGAAACCTGGCGCATCGTTGAAGACGAGTCGCTATTGCCGGGCGGCTGCCGGGTTGAAACCGAGCACAGCCGCATCGACGCCAGTGTCGAATCGCGGGTGACCCAGGTCATGGCCAAGCTGTTCGACCAGTTGCACGAGCAGGCCTTGCATCCGGCAGCGCCTGACTTGAGTCTGGACATTCCCGAAGACACCCCAGCGGCTGTCGACTCTGACGAGCCGCGCGCGGACGCCAGCGATGCGCCTTGAACGCACCAGCTTCGCCAAGCGCCTGAGCACCTACGCCGAGGCCACCGAGATTGCCGGCGCGCCGATCCTTGAAGGTCGGCTGCTGCGCATGGTCGGCCTGACCCTCGAAGCCGAAGGCTTGCGCGCCGCCATGGGCACCCGTTGCATGGTGATCAATGACGACAGCTACCACCCGTCCCAGGTGGAAGCGGAAGTCATGGGTTTTTCCGGCAGCAAAGTCTTTCTGATGCCGGTCGGCAGCGTCGCCGGGATTGCCCCGGGCGCCCGCGTGGTGCCCCTGGCCGATACCGGTCGTTTACCGATGGGCATGAGCATGCTCGGCCGTGTCCTCGACGGCGCCGGTCGCGCGCTGGACGGCAAGGGCGGCATGAAGGCCGAAGACTGGGTGCCGATGGATGGCCCGACAATCAACCCGCTCAACCGTGATCCGATCAGCGTACCGCTGGACGTCGGCATCCGTTGCATCAACGGTTTGCTGACGGTCGGCCGTGGCCAGCGTCTGGGTCTGTTCGCCGGTACCGGTGTCGGTAAATCGGTGCTGTTGGGCATGATGACCCGCTTCACCGAGGCCGACATCATCGTCGTCGGCCTGATCGGTGAGCGTGGTCGCGAAGTTAAAGAATTCATCGAACACATTCTCGGTGAAGAAGGCCTTAAACGTTCGGTAGTGGTCGCCTCGCCAGCAGACGACGCACCGCTGATGCGTATGCGCGCGGCAATGTATTGCACGCGCATCGCCGAGTATTTCCGCGACAAGGGCAAGAACGTTCTGCTGCTGATGGACTCGCTGACCCGTTTCGCCCAGGCCCAGCGGGAAATCGCTCTGGCCATCGGTGAGCCGCCAGCAACCAAGGGTTATCCGCCCTCGGTGTTCGCCAAACTGCCGAAACTGGTGGAGCGCGCCGGTAACGCGGAGAAGGGCGGTGGCTCGATAACGGCGTTCTACACCGTACTGTCCGAAGGCGATGACCAGCAGGACCCGATTGCCGACTCGGCGCGGGGTGTGCTCGACGGCCACATCGTCCTGTCACGGCGCCTGGCCGAGGAAGGCCACTATCCGGCGATCGACATCGAAGCGTCGATCAGCCGGGTGATGCCGGCGGTGGTTTCGCCGGATCACATGCAGCGCGCGCAGTATTTCAAACAGCTTTGGTCGCGCTATCAGCAGAGCCGTGATTTGATCAGCGTCGGTGCCTACGTAGCCGGTGGCGATCGCGAGACCGATCTGGCGATTTCCCTGCAACCACAACTGGTCAGGTATCAGCGCCAGGGCCTCAACGACAAAATAAATCTGGGTGAGAGCCAGGCCTATCTGGAAACCCTGTTCGCCCCTGCGGCGGGCGGGTAACCGGCCATGGCCGTCAGCCGCGCCGCGCGCCTGGCACCGGTGGTGGACATGGCCGAAAAGGCCGAGAAAGCCGCCGTGCAGCGCCTCGCCTACTTTCAGGGCCAGGTCAAAGTTGCCGAAAGCAAACTGGCCGACCTCAATGCCTTTCGTCTGGATTACTCGCAGCAGTGGATCGTGCGCGGCAGCACCGGCGTGACCGGGCAATGGCTGCTGGGCTTTCAGGGGTTTCTGGCGCAACTCGACACCGCCGTCGACCAGCAACGGCAGAGCCTGGTCTGGCACCAGAACAAGCTCGACAAGGCGCGTGAGGAATGGCAGCAGGCGTTTGCCCGCGTCGAGGGTTTGCGCAAACTGGTGCAGCGCTATCGTGATGAAGCGCAACGCCTGGAAGACAAGCGCGAGCAGAAGCTGCTCGATGAATTGTCCCAGCGCTTGCCACGGCGTGATGCCTTCTAAACCACACCGGCAAACCCTGTGGGAGCGAGCCTGCTCGCGAAAGCGCCGTGTCAGTCAACCCTGTAGTCAACTGCCAGAATGCCTTCGCGAGCAGGCTCGCTTCCACACTTGTTCCACTGTTGCGCCTTGCTCCAACCCTATCCAGGTGCTAAACCTTGTACAGGTTCGTCAATGACAAGGAAGCCAGTCAATGTCAGTCGTTACAGAAGTCTCTCCAGACCAGAAAAAGCTCACCATCGCCGTCAAAGGCCGGTTCGATTTCGGTCGCCATCAGGAATTTCGCGAGTCGTATGAACGGCTCCCACACAAACCCGAATCCATCGTGGTCGACCTCAAAGAGGCTACTTATCTCGACAGCTCAGCGCTGGGCATGCTGCTTTTGCTGCGTGATCACGCCGGTGGCGACGAGTCGGATATCCGTGTCGTCAACAGCAGCTCCGATGTGAAGAAAATCCTCGCGATTTCCAACTTCGACAAACTCTTCGACATCAGTTGACGCCCATGCAGGCGCAAGAGCCGCTGACCATTCTTATCGCCGAAGACAGCGCCGCCGACCGGCTGCTGCTGTCAACCATCGTCCGCCGTCAGGGCCATCAGGTGCTGACGGCGGCCAATGGTGCCGAAGCGGTCGAAACGTTCAAAGAGCAGCAGCCCGATCTGGTGTTGATGGACGCGCTGATGCCGGTGATGGACGGCTTCGAAGCGGCGCGGCGGATCAAGGCGCTGGCGGGTGAAGCGCTGGTGCCGCTCATCTTCCTCACCTCGCTGACCGAGAGTGAAGCGCTGGCTCGGTGTCTGGAGGCTGGCGGCGACGACTTTCTGGCGAAGCCGTACAACCAAGTGATACTCGCCGCCAAAATCAAGGCGATGGATCGCTTGCGCCGCCTTCAGGCGACTGTCCTGCAGCAGCGCGACCTGATCGCCAGACATCACGACTATCTACTCAACGAACAACGCGTGGCCAAAGCGGTGTTCGACAAGGTCGCGCATTCCGGTTGCCTGAGCGCGCCGAACATCCGATATCTGCAATCGCCTTACGCGCTGTTCAATGGTGATCTGTTGCTGGCGGCGTACACGCCGGCCGGTGACATGCACGTCATGCTCGGCGATTTCACCGGGCATGGCTTGCCGGCAGCGGTGGGGGCGATGCCGCTGGCCGAAGTGTTTTACGGGATGACCGCCAAAGGCTACGGCCTGGCCGAAACCCTGCGCGAGATGAACGCCAAGCTCAAGCGCATCCTGCCGGTGGACATGTTCTGCTGTGCCACCTTGCTCAGTCTGAGTTTCCAGAGCCGTTCGGTGGAGGTGTGGAACGGCGGCATGCCCGACGGTTACTTGCACCGCATGGCCAGTGGCGAGCGCGTGCCGTTGCCGGCGCGGCATTTGCCCCTGGGGATTCTCAGCGCGCAAGCCTTCGATGACCGTACGGATGTGTATCCGATGGCCGTCGATGATCGAGTGTTTCTGTTATCGGACGGGGTGATCGATACCTGCGATGCCAATGACCAGCTGTTCGGCGTCGAACGCTTGCAGCAGGTGTTTGCGGCGAACCGCGAGCCGGATCGGTTGTTCGAGGATATCGAACAGGCACTGCGCGATTTTCGCGGGCAGGCCCGTGACGATGTGAGCATGGTCGAGGTCAGTCTGCTCGAGTCGGCGCAGACGCACGGCGCGGCGCCGGTGTATTCCGACAGCGGCCAGTCGTGCCCGCTGGACTGGTCGGCCAGTTTCGAATTTCGCGGCGCCACGCTCAGGCGCTTCAATCCGTTGCCGTTCCTCTTGCAGTTGCTGCTTGAGGTGCATGGCCTGCGCGCGCAAAGCGGAGCGCTGTACAGCGTGCTCGCCGAGTTGTATTCCAATGGCCTGGAGCACGGCGTGCTCGGGCTGGATTCCAGCCTTAAACGCGATGCGGCAGGTTTCGCCCGCTACTATGAAATGCGCGCGGCGCGGCTGGAGGCGCTGCAAGACGGTTTCGTGCGCGTGCATCTGCAGGTCCAGCCGCAAGGCGAGGGCGGGCGACTGGTCATTCGCGTCGAGGACAGCGGCAAGGGCTTTGATGTGGCGCGGGTCATGGAGCGGCCCGTGGATAACGTCCGCTTGTCGGGACGCGGCATCGGGCTGGTCCGGCAACTGGGGCGCAACGCCAGTTGGTCGGACCAGGGTCGTAGTGCCAGCGTGGAGTTTTTCTGGGAGATTGAGGCATAATCCGCCCATTCTTGATCAAGGAGTGAGCAAGTGACAGACCCACATGTAGATCGCGAAGTCCTCGATACTTTGCGCGAGGTGATGGAGGACGGCTATACGGAATTGCTGGAGACTTTTCTGGCAGATTCGCAAAGCCGCCTGCACGAGTTGCAGGACAGCACCAGCGCCAAAGCGCTTTCCGATGTAGCCCATAGCTTCAAGGGCAGCGCCAGCAACATGGGCGCGGTTCGACTGGCTGAGTTGTGCCAGGACCTTGAGTCGAATGCCAAGGACAAAAGTCCGGAAGCGCTCGCTCAACTGGTGGCCGATATCCATTCCGAATTCGCCGAAGTACGCCCGGTGTACGAAAGCGAAAAGCACCACGCCCACATCCACTGAAGCTGCCGCCCGGCGCTTTTCGCAAGTGTCTGGCCAAATTGGCCCGGCACTTGCAGTTATCTTGCTCAACTGTACCTACGATCCCAGTGCAGCGGAGACCGTGTCATGCCTGCGACCCCAAACATTCTTCTTCAGACCGCCGCCCAGGCCAAGGCGCAAGCCGCCTCTGCCAAATCGTCGGCAATGGCCGCAGACGCCGGGGACAAGGCTTCCAGCTTCGCCAGAGTGTTTGCCGATCAGGCGCCGACCAAGCCTGCCGTGAGCGCCGATAATTCAGTCAAGCCGGCACGCGACAAGGTCGCAGACAGCAGCGGCAAAAAGGATATCGGCAAAGATCAGTCTGCCGCGCCCGAGCCAGCAGTTGCCGATAGCGGCAAAGCGTTGCCTGCCGACAAAGCGGCGACGAGCGACGACGCGACTGCCACTGCCGATGACACCGCTGAAACGGTACAAATCCCTGTGGCCGATGCCGCGCCAGTAGACCCGACGCTGGATCCGGCCCTGGCGCAAGTCGTTCAGCCATTGGCGGCGCCTGTCGTGCCGACTCCAACAGTCGCAACGCCAGCCCAGCCGGAAACCGAAGCGCCTGCATTGGCGGTCGTGTCGGGCATGGTCAAAGATCCGGCGGCCACCGATAGCGATTTCGATCCATCGGCCGACCCGCTCGACTCGATGCCGGCCGTACGCATGGCGATGGAGCAGGGTGGGCATATTTCCGCCGCCAGTCAGGCGCAACCGAAAGCCACGCCTGCTCAAGCTCAGGCTGACGGCGAATTGACCGCCGCGCAGAACTTTGCCGCCGGCATGGCCAGCATGCTCGACGTGCAGGCCGACAAGGACAGCACCAGTCAGGGCGGCGAACAAGCTTTCAGCGGGCTGATCGACGATGGTCTGAAGGATCTGAAGTCCGCCACCAGCGACACCCGCGTCGATGACTTCGCCAACCGTCTGGCGGCACTGACCCAGGCCGCTACGCCGAAAACCGCCAATGCGCTGCCGGTGAATCAGCCGATCGCCATGCACCAGAGCGGCTGGACCGAAGAAGTGGTCAACCGCGTCATGTACCTGTCCAGCGTCAATCTGAAGGCCGCCGACATTCAGTTGCAGCCGGCGGAGCTTGGGCGTCTGGATATCCGCGTGAACATGGTTCCCGATCAGCAGACCCAGGTCACCTTCATGAGCGCGCACCCGAGCGTGCGTGAAGCGCTCGACAGCCAGATGCACCGCCTGCGCGACATGTTCAACCAGCAGGGCATGGGCCAGGTCGACGTCAACGTCGCCGACCAGAACCGTGGCTGGCAGGGGCAGCAAGGCCAGGAGCAGGCGCAGCAGGGCCACAGTGGCCGGACCAGCGCTGCGGGTGGCCGCCTGGATTCGGCGGATGAGGAATTGGCACCGGCTACTGTCGCTGAAGTGGCGGCGCAGACTACCAGCGTAATTGGCAGCAGCGCGGTCGACTATTACGCCTGAGCAAATCAAGAGCCCCCTCACCCTAGCCCTCTCCCAGAGGGAGAGGGGACCGATTGGGGAATCTTGAAGAACTACGCCGACCTGAACGAGCATCGCTGAATCCGTTCGACATTCGGCGACCTGTTGATTCTCGCCCTGAACTTGCAATCACCTCGGTTGTGCAGGTCGATGTCCAGCCCCATTACATCTCGGTCGGCCCCCTCTCCCTCCGGGAGAGGGCTGGGGTGAGGGTGCTTTTGACTTTAGCGTCGTTCTCGACCTCCGACAGTTCTGGCATAACACTTGCTCTTGCCTTGCCGTGCGACTGTGAAACCCCCGATTAGTGACGGATTATTGGCATGGCGAAGAGCGAAGCTGCAGCAGTAAAAGACCCCGCAACCAAAGGCAAACTCAAGCTGATCATCGTGATCGTGCTGGCGTTGCTGGTGGCCATTGGTGCATCCGTCGGGGCGACCTGGTTCTTCATGCACGGCGCGCAGAGCAAGCCTGCCGAGGCCGCTGAAGCAGCGCCGGTCGGCAAGCAGGCGGCGATTTTCGAGCCGATGGCGCCGGCCTTCGTTGCCAACTACAACCAGAACGGCCGTCAGCGCTACATGCAGGTGAGCATCACCATGCTGGCGCGTAATCAGGCCGATCTGGACGCGCTCAAAGTGCACATGCCGGTTATCCGCAACAACCTGGTAATGCTCTTCTCCGGTCAGGATTTCGCCACACTGGCGACACCGGTCGGACAAGAGATGTTGCGCCAGAAGGCCACCGCCAGCGTCCAGGAAGTGGCGCAGAAAGAACTGGGCAAAGTGGTCATCGAACAGTTGCTTTTCACTAATTTCGTACTGCAGTAGGAACACGACATGGCCGTGCAGGATCTGCTGTCCCAGGATGAAATCGATGCGCTCTTGCATGGCGTCGATGATGGTCTGGTACAGACCGATAATGCTGCCGAACCCGGCAGTGTCAAAAGCTACGACCTGACCAGCCAGGATCGCATCGTCCGTGGACGCATGCCGACGCTGGAAATGATCAACGAGCGTTTCGCACGCTACACCCGCATCAGCATGTTCAACATGCTGCGCCGCTCGGCGGACGTGGCCGTCGGTGGCGTGCAGGTGATGAAGTTCGGCGAATACGTGCACTCGCTGTACGTGCCGACCAGCCTCAACCTGGTCAAGATCAAACCGCTGCGCGGCACCGCGCTGTTCATCCTCGACGCCAAACTGGTGTTCAAGCTGGTGGACAACTTTTTCGGTGGCGACGGCCGTCACGCCAAGATCGAAGGGCGGGAATTCACCCCGACCGAACTGCGCGTAGTGCGCATGGTGCTCGAGCAGGCTTTCGTCGATCTGAAAGAAGCCTGGCAAGCGATCATGGAAGTCAATTTCGAGTACATCAACTCGGAAGTGAACCCGGCCATGGCCAACATCGTCGGCCCGAGCGAAGCGATTGTGGTCTCCACCTTCCACATCGAACTCGATGGCGGTGGCGGCGATCTGCACGTGACCATGCCGTACTCGATGATCGAGCCGGTGCGCGAGATGCTCGACGCCGGTTTCCAGTCCGACCTCGACGATCAGGACGAGCGCTGGGTCAACGCCCTGCGCCAGGACGTGCTCGATGTCGACGTGCCGATCGGTGCCACCGTGGCCCGCCGCCAGTTGAAGCTGCGCGACATCCTGCACATGCAGCCGGGCGATGTGATCCCGGTCGAGATGCCGGAAGACATGATCATGCGCGCCAACGGCGTGCCGGCCTTCAAGGTCAAGATGGGCTCGCACAAAGGCAACCTCGCGTTGCAGGTGATCGAGCCGATCGAACGTCGCTGAGGCGGCGCTTTTCACCCCCGTATTTAACCGAATTGTTGCCCGCCGAGGACACATGATGAACGACGATATGAACGCGCAGGACGACCAGGCACTGGCCGATGAATGGGCTGCGGCCCTGGAAGAAACCGGTGATGCCGGCCAGGCTGACATCGATGCACTGCTGGCTGCCGACGCCGGCACTTCCAGCTCCAACCGTCTGCCGATGGAAGAGTTCGGCAGCGTGCCGAAGAACAACGATCCGGTGACCCTCGACGGTCCGAACCTGGACGTGATCCTCGACATTCCGGTGTCGATCTCGATGGAAGTCGGCAGCACCGACATCAACATCCGCAACCTGCTGCAACTCAACCAGGGTTCGGTGATCGAGCTCGATCGTCTGGCCGGTGAGCCGCTCGACGTGCTGGTCAACGGCACCTTGATCGCCCACGGCGAAGTAGTGGTGGTCAACGAGAAGTTCGGCATCCGCCTGACTGACGTGATCAGCCCAAGCGAACGCATCAAGAAGCTGCGCTGAGTGAAAAGGTTTCTCTGGGTGCTGCTGGCATGGCCGTTGAGCGTGCTGGCTGCCGAACCGGGCGCAACCACTGCCGCGCCTGCCGCCACCGCGCCGATGGTCAACAGCGGCGTGGCCGGTCAGTTGACGCAACTGGTGTTCGGTTTGCTGCTTGTGCTGGGCTTGATCTTCTTCCTCGCCTGGCTGCTGCGCCGCGTGCAGCAGGCGGGGCCGACGGGCAAGGGCCAGGTGATCGAGTTGATCGGTTCACGCGCGCTTGGCCCGCGTGACCGCTTGATGCTGGTGCAGGTCGGCAACGAGCAGATTCTGCTCGGCCTCAGCCCCGGCACCATCACCGCGCTGCACGTGCTCAAAGAGCCGGTCGAAGTCCCCACCGCCAGTGAAAAAGCGACGCCGGAATTTGCTCAGCATCTGCTGAAGATTCTTGGCAAGGACCAAAAGGATACGAAGTAATGGGTGCGCTCCGCATCGTCTTGACGCTGCTCCTGTTGCTGGCCGCGCCGCTGGCGTTCGCCGCCGATCCGTTGTCGATACCGGCGATCACGCTGGGCACCAATGCCGACGGCGCGCAGGAATATTCGGTCAGTCTGCAGATCCTGCTGATCATGACCGCGCTGAGCTTTATTCCGGCGGCGGTCATCCTGATGACCAGCTTCACGCGGATCATCATCGTCTTCTCGATCCTGCGTCAGGCCCTCGGCCTGCAACAGACGCCGTCGAACCAGATCCTCACCGGCATGGCGCTGTTCCTGACGCTGTTCATCATGGCGCCGGTGTTCGACCGGGTGAACAACGACGCGCTGCAACCGTATCTGGCGGAAACCCTCACCGCCCAGCAGGCGGTGGAAAAGGCTCAGGTGCCGATCAAGGACTTCATGCTCGCGCAGACCCGCACCAGCGATCTGGAGTTGTTCATGCGCCTGTCCAAGCGCACCGACATCGCCAGCCCGGATCAGGCGCCGTTGACCATTCTGGTGCCGGCGTTTGTAACCTCCGAGCTTAAAACCGCCTTCCAGATCGGCTTCATGATCTTCATTCCGTTCCTGATCATCGACCTCGTGGTAGCGAGCGTGCTGATGGCCATGGGTATGATGATGCTCTCGCCGCTGATCATTTCGCTGCCGTTCAAGATCATGCTGTTCGTGCTCGTCGATGGCTGGGCGCTGATCATCGGTACTCTGGCCAGCAGTTTTGGAGGTGTTTCGCCATGACGCCGGAAGTCGCGGTCGATATCTTTCGTGAAGCCCTGTGGCTGACCACCATGATGGTTGCCATTCTGGTGGTGCCGAGCCTTCTGGTCGGCCTGCTGGTGTCGATGTTCCAGGCTGCCACGCAGATCAACGAACAGACCCTGAGCTTCCTGCCGCGTCTGCTGGTGATGCTGGTGACCCTGATCATTGGCGGTCCGTGGATCGTGCAGACGTTCATGGAATACATTATCCAGCTGTACAAAAACATTCCGATGGTCATCGGCTAAGCCATGCAATCGCTGCTTCAGCTGACCGACACCCAGATCAGCACCTGGGTGGCGTCGTTCATGTTGCCGCTGTTTCGCGTCGCCTCGATGCTGATGGTCATGCCGGTGTTCGGCACCACCTTGATTCCGCGGCGCGTGCGCCTGTATTTCGCCGTGGCGATCACCGTGGTCATCATCCCGGCGCTGCCGCCGATGCCCGCCGTCAGCCCGCTGGATCTCAGCGGCCTGCTGCTGATCGGCGAGCAGATTCTGGTCGGCGCCGTGCTCGGCTTTTCCCTGCAACTGTTCTTCCAGGCCTTTGCCGTCGCCGGGCAGATTGTCGCGGTGCAGATGGGCATGGGCTTCGCCTCGATGATCGACCCTACCAACGGCGTTTCGGTGGCGGTGATCGGGCAGTTCTTCACCATGCTGGTGACGTTGCTGTTCCTGTCGATGAACGGCCATCTGGTGGTGTTCGAAGTTCTCACTGAAAGCTTCACCACGCTGCCGGTCGGCGGTGGTTTGATGGTTGCGCATTACTGGGAATTGGCCGGCAAACTCGGTTGGGTCCTCGGCGCCGCATTGCTGCTGGTGTTGCCGGCCGTCACCGCACTGTTGGTAGTCAACATCGCCTTCGGCGTGATGACCCGCGCCGCGCCGCAACTGAACATCTTCTCGATCGGTTTTCCGCTGACCCTGGTGCTCGGCCTGTTCATCGTCTGGGTGGGCCTGGCGGACATTCTCAACCAGTATCAACCGCTGGCCAGCGAGGCCTTGCAGTTGCTACGCGAACTGGCACGGGCGCGCTGAGTCATGGCAGAGAGCGAAAGCGGTCAGGACAAAACGGAAGACCCCACGGAGAAACGCAAAAAGGACTCCCGTGAGAAGGGTGAAATCGCCCGTTCCAAAGAGCTCAATACTCTGGCCGTGATGATGGCCGGTGCCTCTGCGCTGCTGATCTTCGGCGGCATGCTCGCGCAAGAAATGATGGACGTGATGCGCCTGAACTTCACCCTGTCCCGCGAAGTGGTCATGGACCAAGGCGCCATGGGCCGGTTCTTGCTGGAGTCGGGCCTGATCGCCTTGCTGGCGATTCAGCCGGTGATGATCACCCTGTTGCTCGCCGCCATCATCGGGCCGATCTCCCTCGGTGGCTGGCTGTTCGCCGCAAAGTCGCTGGCGCCCAAATTCAGCCGGATGAACCCGGCCGCCGGCCTCAAACGCATGTTCTCGTTCAAGGCTGTGGTCGAACTGCTCAAAGCCCTGGCCAAGTTTCTGATTACTCTGGGTGTGGCACTGTTGGTGCTGTCCGCCGACGTCGATGACTTGCTGCGCATCGCCCACGAACCACTGGACATGGCGATCATCCACAGCGTCTTGCTGGTGGGCTGGAGCACGCTGTGGCTGGCCTGCGGCCTGATCATCATCGCAGCCGTCGACGTGCCGGTGCAGCTCTGGGAAGCGCACAAGAAACTGCTGATGACCAAGCAGGAAGTGCGCGACGAACACAAAGACCAGGAAGGCCGCCCCGAGGTCAAGCAACGCATTCGCCAGACCCAGCGCGAAATGTCGCAACGCCGGATGATGGCCGCCATCCCCGAAGCCGACGTGGTCATCACCAACCCGACCCACTACGCCGTCGCACTCAAATACGACTCGGAAAAGGGCGGCGCACCGGTGCTGCTGGCCAAGGGCAGCGACTTCATCGCCCTGAAAATCCGCGAAATCGCAGTGGCCAACAACGTCATGCTGCTTGAATCGCCGGCGCTGGCGCGCTCGATCTATTACTCAACTGAGCTTGAGCAGGAAATTCCTGGCGGGCTGTATCTGGCAGTGGCGCAGGTGCTGGCCTACGTCTACCAGATCCGCCAACACCAGGCGGGCAAGGGCAAGCGCCCGGATCCGCTGAAGGATGATTTGCCGATTCCGCCGGATTTGCGTCGGGATTCTTGATGGTGCTGCGCAGCCATTGGTCTGAGATCTCCCCTTACTGTCAACTCTGACAGGTGCGCTCGTCGTGATTTTGCAGTTTGATGCAAGGTGCTGCCGCGAACCTGGCGCGGTTATGCGGACGAGTGCAGGGAGCAAGGCAATGAAAGGTATTTTCAGCAGCTATGACGAAAAAACTGGAAGAGGCACCATCACGCCGAAGCAATCGGGACGATCGCTTTCCTTTGCCGAAGCCACGGGGTTTTTTCTGACCGCCAAAGAATACCGATTCAACATTCCATTGACCGATGCCCAGCAGGCGAACGTCAAAGTGGGCGGAGAGGTCGAGTTCGAATTATCCAAGAGCAAGAATGGAAAAGTGAAAATCCTTCGGTATTGAACAATTGATTGCAAAACCGCTGAAAACAGGGCGGCGGTTTTTATTATCGTTCCCACGCTCTGCGTGGGAATGCAGCCCGGGACGCTCCGCGTCCCTTCGAAAGCCGAACGCGGAGCGTCCGTTGAGGCATTCCCACGCAGGAGCGTGGGAACGATCATCGCGTGTCGCTACTGCGGCAACTCCAGATTATCCAGCACCCGATTCACCGCCAGCTCACCCAGCATGATCAGTTGCGCAATCCCCATCAGCGTTCGACGCTGGGATGGTTTGACCAGTCCGGCGAATTCCTGGGCGATGGTTTTGGCGGAGGCGAGGGTTTCGCAGGCGTTGGCCAGCAGGTCTTCGTTTTTCGTGTCGGCGGTGACGGCGTACATCGCGCGGGGGCTGAAGGGCGGTGGGGTGGAGCCGGGTGGACAGAGGTACTGGTCGAGGGCGCGGTCGGCGGCTTGGTGGAGTTTTTTTGAGTCGAGGGATTCGTAGGGGGAGGTGGGGTCGGTTTCGGGTGGGTTGGGTGTTGGTTTGATCATGGTGAAGCTCCTTTGAAATGGAGCCGCGACAACCTGTCGCTAAACAGGAGGGTGGCGGCTGTACGCGGCTTAGCGAACCGGTCAAAGGCACCCGGTAGATATAGGCATCCCCTTTATTTCAGGTTATCCAGCCTCCGGTTCATCGCTTGATACTCATAAATGCGAGCACTTTGTCGCCTAGACTTCCATCAGGCGCAGATTAGTCAGGAAATAGTCATTGCCAGCCCCTGTAGCGATGGCGTTCACAAACTCAAAGATCATTTGACTTGACTGCGCTTCGAAATTGCCAGAGTAGCGTGTCCAGCTAAGATTCGGTGGGGTGAATGTGCTGATAATTGTCCCGTAATTAGATCTGAATGTTAATTGTGCTGCCGGCTGCCAGGTTCCATTAGTCGCCAAAAGAGAGAATTCATAGGTTTGACCTATCACAAGATTGCTGTAGACCTTGCGCAATACTACCCCTGCTGAGCTATTTGTATAAGTGCTGTTCGTCAAAGAGGTATATCCGAGAAATGTACTATAGCTCCAGTCTCTCTGATCAATGATTGCCGGCCCATTTTCCCATCCGTTTCGCTGCAGATTGGCAAAGTTTGTGAAGTCATTGAGACGTTCCGGTGCCTGAACCAAATAACTCCTAGGTGGAAATCGCGTGGCATTCACAAGGGTGGGTTCACCAGCGAAATTGACAATGAAAGTTATGTGCAAAGTTGTTCTGTTTCCCAGTGATTTCAATAATATTAACGGTACGGCTCGAGCAAAGCCGGGAGGTGAGGTGTTAAGTTCTGCTTGGGGGGCATAAAGCTCAACTTTTTTGCCGCTCCTGTCAAACCCTTCGAAATGCAACCATAGCCGCTCCTTGGGGGTGTGTGGCCAAGCTGCCACTGTCGTTTGATCAGCAATTTGAATTTGAGTGATGTTCAGAGAGCTACTGTTATTTCCTGCAAGAATGGGCGTCGGCAAGCGTGTGTCACCATCCGTGATTTTCATAACTTCAAACGTGGCCGCTAGTGATTCGCCGGCCACAACTCCGCTACGAATCAAATCCCACCGAAACTCAATCGCCTTGCCATGCCATGCCGCCAGAAACGCAGCGCTCAATGAAATCTCTGCAATCCCACCAACAAAATCCACCACCGGAAACGGTGGCGCACCGGCCGGCGCGTTTACCTGGACGAATTGGGCTTTATCGTCTTTCTCTGCTGCGAAACCTGTTATCTGAAGCTTCACTCCATCCGGATTTGCCAAAACGTCAATCGGCACAGTGGGCGGGGTCAAGGTTGGGGGTGGCAGGACAAGTTGCAGGCCAATGACGGTATACACCTGATCCGGAAACTGCGTGGCGCTGGTGAAGTCATTGCTTTTGTCCTCCGATACCCAAAATTCCAGTTTCAACAGCGATCCTTCTTTCAATGCTTTCAGAAAAGCTATGAGCAGCGGTTTATCCCAGAATCCCTGACTGACCCAGGTCGCATTCACCTTGTGGGTGTCACCATTCCAGAATTGCAGGACGTGCGCCGAGCCGTCGGATTTCTGGCCGGTGAACTTCAACCACACCTGCTGACCGACCTGGATTCCCGTCCAGTCTCGTGCTCGCAGCGTGGCGTCCTGGCCCTTCAGTGCGGCCACATCCAGCATGCCGTCCACGGCCTCAGCGATTATCGGCGAGTTGTACACCTTCTGATTGGCGGTGATAGTGATCGGGGTCTTCGCCGACTCATTGTTGTTGGTCAATTGATCGCGCACCGTGGCGAAGACCGAATGGGTGCCGTCGCCTATCAACTGCAATTCTGCAGCCGTCAGGGTGTGGTTGATCGGGCTTGTGGGGTTGGGAAATGTGATGCTCCAGGTGCCTATGGTGAGCGTCACCGTGTCGTGAGGCCGTGGGTAACCGACGGTGATCGTGATGACTGCCGTCTGCTCGGGTACGACGCTGGCTGGATGGCTGACGGTGACGGTAGGCGCCGGGTTGTTGTAGAGCAGCTTGAGTGTGGGTGAATCTGCGTTGTTGCCGCCGACTCGGGTCACTCTGTAGCGGACATCGTTGACACCGTTTGTGAACCAGCTCGCCGGCACGTGCAAAAGAATGCGTTCCTGCTCCTCACCGGGATAGATGGTTTTGCTGATGCCGGTGCTGACTCCGTTGACAAAAATAGTCACGACGTCATAAGCCGCCATGACCCAGTTCCGCAAGCCTGTTATGGGGTCGATGACAAGTTCTACGCCAGAAGGAGTGAATGCCGAGAGAGGAAGGCCGCCATCGGCAGTACCTGGAGGCAGCACCGGTGTTATCCATTGCGGGGGGTACACGGGATACAAGGCCAGGGCAGCGTTGGCTTCGGTTGAATGGACTTGAACGCTCATTCCGTTCTCCTCGAACACTGGTGATGAACAATGGCAGGCAAGGTTCATCACAACGCAGAAAGAGGCGTCCGTCACCTGTCAGATCTGACAGGTGAGGACGGTTTTCCGACCAATGGTATCGCTGAAGGGGTGGGCGCTCCTGCGCCGCCGAGAGGCCTAGCTCGCGCAAGCTGCACTCGACAGGATCTTCAGCCGCTGCAAGGTTTGCATCCAAGAAGATCAAAATGTGGGAGCGAGCTTGCTCGCGAAAAGGCCGGCTCTCTCACCCGAATCACTCAGCCGAACCGCGTCACCCAGGCAACTCCAGATTATCCAGCACCCGATTCACTGCCAATTCCCCGAGCATGATCAACTGCGCAATCCCCATCAGCGTCCGGCGCTGGGATGGCTTGACGAGCCCGGCGAGATTACCGGGCGATGGTTTTGGCGCAGGCGAGGGTTTCGTAAGCGTCGGCCAACAGACCTTCGCTTTTAGTGTCGGCTGTAACGGCCTACAGGCCTGCGGATTTTGGCTTGGCTGTAGGAGTGGCGCGAGAATTTGTAAGCTGGAGGGCATGTCTGCAGGTATCTTTTAACGCTATCGCTATTGTACAAAACTCCAAACTGAATCTATTTGTCGTAGCGCTGGGTATCAAGAAAAGTCCGATGCCCAGCGATATATGACGGCGTCAGAGCAATGGATCAATAAATCATTGAGAAGTTATCCAGGAATGAGTCACCTCCCCCGTCAGTTATGTCTATGTACTTTATTTTTTTATTCGGCGTTTCTGTGATCTCGACCCAGACTTGATACTGCCCGCCATATGGGGGCGTGAGTTGGGACTTAATTAGCTGTAGATTTTCATCGTAGCATGTGTAGGTTGATGGGATTTTAGAACTGTCCGCGATGCCGAATCTAATACTTCTTGCTGTATTTTTCAGTGTAAATCTTAAAGTTGCGCGCGGGGCAATATATATGTATTTCAATGTTATGGGTGGGGCGTAAGAACTGCCATTTGCGCCTATAGCAACAGTCCCGGCTACGACCGTAACGGTCATGCTTGGAAAATCCATGATTGTGCCAACAGGCTTGGTTCCCACGATGCCTGTCTCGAAATCTTCCATCACAATCAAGGGGTCTTTCAGTAAGTTCAAATTTAACGTGGGGAAGATAATTGGTGTCGAGTTTATGGTGGCGCTCGGTAACGCTTCGAAGAGAATCTCAAATTTAGTGTCGTGCTTGAGTGTTAAAAGCTTTTCCCTAGAAACGCTTTCCTTTAGTCCTGACGCTTTTTCCGTCTCCGTGATGTTGTGGTCAGTTAATATTGGTATGACGCAGTTATCATCATTGTTATCTTTTCCTGCAATCTTCAGGTTTACGAAGTTTTCAGTGCTAATTCCGATCCAAGGTATCACGGTGATTTCGGCGGCTCCTTCAAATGTACGCAAATCTAGCACTTTGTTATCCGGCGCCTGTGACACTCTCGGAGAAGGTAAACGCTCATCGCCATCTATAATCTTTGACACGTTCAGCTTGACCGATTCTGATTGTCCAGCTCTACCCCCATTGCGATTCAAATTCCAGCGCAGCTCAATCACTTTCCCATGCCGGGCTGCCAGAAATGCCGGACTCAATAACGTGTTCACCCGTTTGTTGGCATTGAATTCCACCAATGGAAATTGCGGCGAGCCCGCCGGTGCATTGACTTCCACCAGTCGTGCACGGTCTCCTTTTAAAGCGCCAAGATACTCGATGCGCACCGTCACGCCGTTCGGATAGGCCAGTACATCAATCGGGTCAACGGCCGGTGCCACCAGAAACGGGGGCAGCAACACAATGGTGCTGCCGCCGATTGCATCGGCCGTGGTGGTCTTGGAGGTCGCAATAGTGATGCCGCCGCGCACCAGTTCATATTTCGCCCGCACCACACTACCGGCGATCACTTTGGCATTGGGCACCATCAGTTTGTAGGTGAACGGAATGCGCCCGACATCGGCCTCAACGATGTGCGTCACCACCGGGGCTTCTGGTTTGGTGGCGGTGTAGGTCACGCGGATTTTGTCGTTGGGCTGCCATGTCGGCGCGAAGGCGTGCACCAGGACGGTGAGATCTTTACTGCCAAGTTTGGCCAGATCGATGGTGCTTGGGTCATCACTCGGATCGTTCGGATCTTCGGCCAGATCGGGGGCGACCAGTCGCGGTTCCTTTAGGTGCACATCGATTTCAACCGTGCCCGAGTATGGCGAGTCAGTATCCGGCCCGTTGCCGAGCTGATCGGTGACAGTGTAGGAAAAGACAAACTTCGGGCTGTCGCCCGCTTGCTGAAACACCTCTTCCCCGACCATTACGCAAATCGTTGTCCGCTCGGCAGACGGAGTGGCAGGCGCTTCACCGGGGGCGACAATGCGCACGACATCCTTGCCGTTGCAGTTCAAGCGGATCACGTCATGCGCCCGGCAGTAGGGGTAGGCGAAACACACTTGCACGCCTTCCTTCGCGCGCTCGGCATCAATGCCGTCGTAGCGCACGTCGTCCGGCAGGATCAAATGCAATTCGGAATGTGCGCGGTCGCCGGGCGTCTGATCCTCCATGCCGGGGCGGATGTCGTTATACAACAGGGTCAGCTCGGGTGTTGACGTGTCCTCGTTCTGGCTACCGCGGGTGATGGTGAAAACAAGCGTGTTGAGGCGATTCGTTAGTAATAAACCTTTGGGCAGATACAGGGTATGGATGTCATTTTCCTCGCCCGGCCCGATGGTTTTTGTGGCTTCGGTACGAGCGTTGTTCAGCCACAGGCGAATCACGTCACCTTCTTCCACTGTCCCGGCCAGCGGGGGGTCGACCTTGATGGTCAGGCCCATGGGTTTGAGGTCGTATACGTGTATGGGCACACCATAATCTGCGCCGATCACCGGCCTGGTAGCTTCAGGTGCTCGGGGTGGGTTTAACGTCAGGACGTTGTTGTGCGGTGTCTGGTTTATGGTCATGGGTGAAACTCCTGCGGGGGGGGAAAGGGCAGGAATCATCAGAGCGTTTAATTAGGGATTGCGCACCTGTCAAACCTGACAGGTGTTAGCGGTATTCAGATGAGTGGTCATTGTGGTTCGGTGCCCATGCTCTGTGCGTAGAAGTGCCTAACGGCGCTCCGCGTTGGGCTCGGGATGGGCCGCAGAGCGTCCCGTGCTGCATTCCCACGCAGAGCGTGGGAACGATCATCATGACGCCGCGCTACTGCGGCAACTCCAGATTATCCAGCACCCGATTCACCGCCAGTTCCCCGAGCATGATCAGTTGCGCGATGCCCATCAGCGTTCGGCGCTGGGATGGTTTCACCAGTCCGGCAAATTCCTGGGCGATGGTTTTAGCCGAGGCGAGGGTTTCGCAGGCGTTGGCCAGCAGGTCTTCGTTTTTGGTGTCGGCGGTGACGGCGTACATGGCGCGGGGGCTGAACGGCGGCGGGGTCGAGCCGGGTGGGCAGAGGTAATGATCGAGGGCGCGGTCGGCGGCTTGGTGGAGTTTTTTTGAGTCGAGGGATTCGTAGGGGGAGGTGGGGCCGGATTCGGGCGGGTTGGGTGTTGGTTTGATCATGGTAAAGCTCCTTGAGAGATGGAGCCGTCAGCCTTCGCTGCTAAACGAAGAGGGTGGCGGCTTTACGCGGGTTAGCAGACCAGGCTCAAGGATCCCGGCGCACCGAAGTGCCCCACGCAAGCCGCCATTAAGAGAGGCGGAGCCAGCGTGCCTTGAAAATTTGCCGGGCTGCTAAACCCGATCACTGAACATTCAGCGACCGGACCACGATAGAACTCGACCCCAAAGCGCACAAGCCGGCGGATTCTGGCTTGGCTGTAGGCAATGACGCAAGGATTTGTAGCCTTGAGACCGTGTCTGCAGGTGTCTTTTAAACAGCTTCGTTTAAATCGAAAAAAATGCGCCGCATTCGATGGCCTCTTCGCGAGCAGGCTCGCTCCCACAGGGGCCGTATTCCAAATGTCCGATTGGGAATGCATTTCAAACTGTGGGAGCGAGCCTGCTCGCGAAGGGGTCAGCCCAATCAGCCAATAATCCCAAGTAAAACCGCTCTATTTCATTCCCCGGCAAAAGTTGGAAAGCTTCTTGCAATAGCCGCCCTGCGCCCGTTCGGGGCGTCAAAAGTTTGCTTTAAAGGAACGGGGAAAACCGGTGGATCGCACTCAGTTATTCAATACAGCACGCACCAACGTTGCCGACCTCAGTCGAGGCAATCTGGGCGTGCCGTTGTTGCTGCTGGTCATGCTGGCGATGATGATGTTGCCGGTACCGCCGTTCCTGCTCGACGTCTTCTTTACCTTCAACATTGCCCTGTCCATCGTCGTCCTGCTGGTCTGCGTGTATGCGCTGCGGCCGCTGGATTTCGCCGTGTTCCCGACCATCCTGCTGGTGGCGACGCTGCTGCGACTGGCGCTGAACGTGGCCTCGACGCGGGTGGTGATGCTCCACGGTCAGGACGGCCACGCCGCCGCCGGTAAGGTGATCCAGGCCTTCGGTGAGGTGGTGATCGGCGGTAACTACGTGGTCGGTATCGTGGTCTTCGCGATTCTGATGATCATCAACTTCGTCGTGGTGACCAAGGGTGCCGGGCGGATTTCCGAGGTGAGCGCGCGTTTCACCCTCGATGCGATGCCCGGCAAACAAATGGCGATCGACGCCGACCTCAACGCCGGCCTGATCGACCAGAATCAAGCCAAGTCGCGCCGTCAGGAAGTCGCCCAGGAGGCTGAGTTCTACGGTTCGATGGACGGTGCCAGCAAGTTTGTCCGTGGTGACGCCATTGCCGGCCTGCTGATTCTGTTCATCAACCTCATTGGCGGCATGGCGGTTGGTATCTTCCAGCACGGCATGAGCTTCGGCGATGCGGGCAAGGTCTACGCCTTGCTGACCATCGGTGACGGTTTAGTGGCGCAATTGCCATCACTGTTGTTATCTACAGCAGCGGCGATCATGGTGACCCGTGCTTCCGGCTCGGAAGACATGGGCAAGCAGATCAACCGCCAGATGTTCGCCTCGCCGAAAGCGCTGGCCGTGGCCGCAGGTTTGATGGCGGTGATGGGCCTGGTGCCGGGCATGCCGCACTTCTCCTTCCTGAGCATGGCGGCGCTGGCTGCGGGCGGCGCGTACCTGTTCTGGAAGAAGCAGAACGTCGCCAAGGTCGTGGCGCTGGAAGAGGTCAAGCGTCAGCAGGAACTGCTGCCGTCGCCGGCACGCGCCATGGAAACCAAAGAGCTGGGCTGGGACGACGTGACGCCGATCGACATGATCGGCCTGGAAGTCGGCTATCGCCTGATTCCGCTGGTGGACCGCAATCAGGGTGGGCAATTGCTCGCGCGGATCAAGGGTGTGCGCAAGAAGCTCTCGCAGGATCTGGGCTTTTTGATGCCGACCGTGCACATCCGCGACAACCTCGATCTGGCGCCGAGCGCGTATCGCTTGACGCTGATGGGCGTGATCCTCGCCGAGGCCGAGATCTACCCGGATCGCGAACTGGCGATCAACCCGGGCCAGGTGTACGGCTCGCTCAACGGGATCAACGCCAAAGATCCGGCTTTCGGCCTGGAGGCGGTGTGGATCGAAATCAGCCAGCGCGCCCAGGCGCAATCGCTCGGCTACACCGTGGTCGACGCCAGCACCGTGGTTGCCACCCACTTGAACCAGATTCTGTACAAGCACTCCAGTGAGCTGATCGGCCACGAGGAAGTGCAGCAACTCATGCAATTGCTGGCCAAGAGCTCGCCGAAACTGGCGGAAGAGCTGGTGCCGGGCGTGGTTTCGCTGTCGCAGTTGCTCAAGGTTCTGCAAGCGCTGCTCGCCGAGCACGTGCCGGTGCGCGACATTCGCAGCATTGCCGAGGCGATCGCGAACAACGCTGCCAAGAGTCAAGATACCGCCGCGCTGGTCGCCGCTGTGCGGGTCGGCGTATCCCGTGCAATCGTCCAAAGCATTGTAGGCACTGAGTCCGAGCTGCCTGTAATCACATTGGAACCAAGGTTGGAACAGATATTGCTCAATAGTCTGCAGAAGGCAGGACAAGGCTCGGAAGAGGGCGTTCTGCTGGAGCCGAGCATGGCCGAGAAGCTGCAGCGTTCGTTGATCGAAGCGGCCCAGCGTCAGGAAATGCAAGGCCAACCGGTGATCCTGCTGGTAGCAGGCCCGATTCGCGCGATGCTCTCGCGCTTCGGCCGCCTCGCGGTGCCAGGCCTGCATGTGCTGGCCTACCAGGAAGTACCGGACAACAAGCAAGTGACCATCGTTGCGACAGTAGGGCCCAACGGCTGAGGTAGTGGTTTATGCAAGTTAAGCGTTTTTTCGCCGCCGATATGCGTCAGGCCATGAAGCTGGTTCGCGATGAGCTGGGCGCTGATGCCGCCATCATCGGCAACCGCCGCATTGCCGGCGGCGTCGAGTTGACGGCGGCTCTGGATTACAAATTGTCGGCGCTGGCGCCACGGGTTCCGAACATGGAACTCGAAGACGAGCTGCGCAAGACCCAGTCGCGCATCGTCACCGCCCAGGCCGAGCTGAGCCTGCGGGGCGAAGCCGACGGCAACACCAATCAGCAGTTGTTCGCCGGGCTGCCGTTGACCGCAGGCCTGCCGCTGACCGCTGCCGAACCGTTGAGCGAGCCGACTTACGCCGCACCGACGCGCCCGGCCGCAGCGCCTGCGCAGGCCTCGGCGGGCGTCGATCCGCGTGCGCTGGATTCGATGCGTTTTGAATTGAACAGCCTGCGCGAGCTGATGGAAGTTCAGCTCGGCACCCTGGCCTGGAATCAGCTGCAAGGCAGCCGTCCGGCCCAGGCCAATCTGTATCGCCGTCTGCAGCGCATCGGCCTGTCCGGCCCGCTGTCGCGCGATCTGCTGGCGATGATCACCGATATCGAAGAACCCCGTCAGGCCTGGCGCATGCTGCTGGCGCACCTGGCGCGGATGATTGCCGTACCGGAAGTCGAGCCGCTAGAAGAGGGCGGTGTGATTGCCATGGTCGGCCCCGCCGGCATGGGCAAGACCACCACGCTGGCCAAGCTCGCCGCGCGTTACGTGCTCAAGTACGGCGCGCAGAACGTCGCACTGGTGAGCATGGACAGCTTCCGCATCGGCGCGCAGGAACAACTGAAAACCCTCGGACGCATCCTCAACGTGCCGGTAACGCACGTCGATCCAGGTCAGTCGCTGGTGCAGGCATTGGATCCACTGCTACGCAAACGCGTGGTTTTGATCGATACTGCCGGCCTGCAAGCCAGTGATCCGGCGTTGCGCATGCAGCTTGAGAGCCTGGCCGGGCGTGGCATTCGCTCAAAAAATTATCTGGTCCTGGCAACCACCAGCCAGAAACAGGTTCTAACCGCCGCTTACCACAGTTACAAGCGTTGCGGGCTGGCCGGCTGCATCCTGACTAAACTGGATGAAACGGCCAGTCTCGGCGAAGTGTTGAGCCTGGCGATCAGTCATGAATTGCCGGTCGCGTATCTGACCGATGGCCCACGGATTCCGGATGATCTGCATCTGCCGCGCCGTCATCAACTGGTCAGCCGCGCCGTCAGCGTGCAAATGCAGGAAGAACCCAGCGAAGAAGCCATGGCTGACATGTTCGCTGATATCTATCACAGCCCGACCAAGCAGGTTGGCTGAGGTAATCATGAACAGTTTTTGTACCTACATCGATGGTCTGCCACGCATTGTTCCGATCAGGAACGCGCAGCCAGTAATGTGGCCTCCGTCTATGCAAGACAAGGTAAAGAAATAACATGGGCAGCATGCATCCCGTACAGGTGATCGCGGTGACCGGCGGCAAAGGTGGCGTCGGCAAGACTAACGTGTCAGTGAACTTGTCGCTGGCGCTGGCAGAGCTTGGCCGTCGGGTCATGCTGCTGGACGCCGACCTGGGCCTGGCGAACGTCGACGTTCTGCTGGGGCTGACACCCAAGCGCACACTGGCCGACGTTATCGAAGGCCGTTGCGAACTGCGCGACGTGCTGTTGCAAGGCCCGGGCGGGATTCGCATCGTGCCGGCGGCCTCCGGCACGCAGAGCATGGTGCACCTGAGCCCGGCGCAGCACGCCGGCCTGATCCAGGCGTTCAGCGACATCGGCGACAATCTCGACGTGCTGGTGATCGACACCGCTGCGGGTATTGGTGACTCGGTAGTCAGTTTCGTTCGTGCCGCCCAGGAAGTGTTGCTGGTGGTCTGCGACGAGCCGACTTCGATCACCGATGCTTACGCGCTGATCAAGTTGCTCAACCGCGACTACGGCATGAACCGCTTCCGCGTACTGGCCAACATGGCGCAGAGCCCGCAGGAAGGGCGCAACCTGTTCGCCAAGTTGACCAAGGTCACGGATCGCTTCCTCGACGTCGCCCTACAATACGTCGGCGCCGTGCCGTACGACGAAAGCGTGCGCAAGGCGGTGCAGAAGCAGCGCGCCGTCTACGAAGCCTTTCCCCGTTCCAAGTGCGCGCTGGCCTTCAAGGCCATCGCCCAGAAGGTCGACACCTGGCCGCTGCCCGCCAACCCGCGCGGGCATCTGGAATTTTTCGTCGAGCGTCTCGTGCAGCAAACCGCAGGGCCTGTGATATGACCGCCAGTGGCATGAATCTTTACAAAAAGTCGGCGCGTGACGCGCAATACGAATTGATCGAGCGCTACGCGCCACTGGTCAAGCGCATTGCCTATCACTTGTTGGCGCGCCTGCCGGCCAGCGTGCAGGTCGAAGACCTGATCCAGGCCGGGATGATCGGTTTGCTCGAAGTCTCGACCAAATACGACGCCAGCAAAGGCGCCAGTTTCGAAACGTACGCGGGCATTCGAATCCGCGGCGCGATGCTCGATGAAGTGCGCAAAGGGGATTGGGCGCCACGCTCGGTTCACCGTAATACCAGGATGGTCAGCGACGCGATTCGCTCGATTGAAGCTAAAACCGGCCGTGACGCTAAAGATCACGAGGTTGCGGCCGAACTCCAATTGAGTCTCGACGATTACTACGGGATTCTGAATGACACCTTGGGCAGTCGCCTGTTCAGTTTCGACGACCTGTTGCAGGACGGCGAACACGAAGGGCTGCACGAGGATGGCGCCAGTGCTCATATGGAGCCGTCACGCGATCTGGAAGATGAACGCTTCCAGGCGGCGCTGGCGGACGCGATTGCCAATTTGCCGGAGCGTGAGCGACTGGTGTTGGCGCTGTACTACGACGAAGAGCTGAACCTCAAGGAAATCGGTGAAGTCCTTGGCGTCAGTGAATCGCGGGTCAGCCAGTTACACAGCCAGTGCGCGGCCCGTCTGCGGGGGCGTTTGGGGGAGTGGCGAGCGCGCTGAAGGCAGTGTGGGGACACTGCGAAACGAGGCTGGTGCGGTGATGAACGGCGCCGGTCTCGATCCGTTGTGCTCCAGACAAACTTTAAGTGCTGCGCCGATTGATTGAAGTGGCGCGTCCAGGTGCTGGGCGCGTTTAAGACTGCTTGGAGGTCGAATTGAACAAAGACATGAAAATCCTCATCGTTGATGACTTCTCAACGATGCGGCGGATCATCAAGAACCTGCTGCGCGATCTTGGGTTCACCAACACCGTCGAGGCCGACGATGGCACCACTGCCATTCCGGTGCTCAACAGCGGCAGCATCGACTTTCTGGTAACGGACTGGAACATGCCGGGCATGACCGGTATCGACCTGCTGCGTCACGTGCGCGCCGATGAAAAACTCAAGCACCTCCCGGTGTTGATGGTGACTGCTGAAGCCAAGCGCGAGCAGATCATCGAGGCCGCTCAGGCCGGTGTGAACGGTTACGTGGTCAAACCTTTCACGGCTCAAGCGTTGAAAGACAAAATCGAGAAGATTTTCGAACGCATCGGCTGATGAATGCGCGGGGGAGCTATGGAGCATAACGAATCATCACAGGGCGATTTCGAATCGACCTTGAAAAAACACGCGGTCGAACTGGTCGAGAGCCTTGAAAAAGGCAAGTTCGGCGACGCGGTGCAACTGATCCATGAGCTCAATCAGACCCGTGACCGCGGCCTGTATCAGGAAGTGGGCAAGCTCACACGTGAACTGCACAGTGCGATCGTCAATTTCCAGATCGATCCGCACATGCCGCAGGCCGAGGAAGTGTCGCAAATCACCGACGCCACCGAACGCCTGGGCTATGTGGTCAAGCTGACGGAAGCCGCGGCCAACCGCACCATGGATCTGGTGGAAAGCGCCACGCCGGTGGTCAACAGTCTGGCTGATGAAGCGCAGACGTTGAGCGCCGATTGGGGCCGCTTCATGCGTCGCGAGGTCGGGGCTGAAGAGTTCCGCGAACTGGCGCGCCGGGTCGACGGTTTTCTGTCACGCAGCAGCACGGACAACCGTGCGGTGTCGAGCAACCTCAACGACATCCTGCTCGCTCAGGATTACCAGGACCTCACAGGTCAAGTGATCAAGCGTGTGACCCAACTGGTCACCGAAGTCGAAAGCAATCTGCTCAAACTCGTGCTCATGGCCAGTCAGGTCGACCGCTTTGCGGGCATCGAACATGACCGCGCCGCAATGCTTGCTGAAAAAGATCCACAAAAACATCTCTCGCAGGGTGAAGGTCCGCAGATTCATGCCGATAAACGAGAAGACGTTGTGTCCGGTCAGGACGATGTGGACGATTTGTTATCCAGCCTTGGATTCTAGAGTTTCGGAATTCGGGTTTTTTGGGTTTTTAGACCTGTAGGAGCACCCCATTAATGAGCTTCGGCGCCGATGAAGAGATCCTTCAGGATTTCCTGGTTGAGGCCGGCGAGATTCTTGAGCAACTGTCCGAACAACTGGTCGAGCTGGAAAGCCGTCCGGATGATGCAGATCTGCTCAATGCAATTTTTCGCGGTTTCCACACTGTAAAAGGGGGCGCCGGCTTCCTTCAGCTCAATGAGCTGGTGGAGTGCTGTCACATCGCCGAAAACGTGTTCGACATCCTGCGCAAGGGTGAGCGTCGCGTTGATGCAGAACTGATGGACGTGGTGCTCGAAGCACTGGACGCGGTGAACAGCATGTTCAGCGAAGTCCGTGAACGTGCACCGATCACCGCTGCGACGCCGGAACTGCTGGCCGCGCTGGCGCGTCTGGCCGAACCGCAATCGGCGGATGAAGCCGTTGCCGCACCGGTAGAAGCGGTGGAAGAACCGGTCGCCGAAAGCGCATCGGACGACATCACCGATAACGAATTCGAACAACTGCTGAACTCGCTGAATGCCGTCAAGGCCCAGGCCGAGGCTCCGGCCGCTGTCGCTGCTCCCGCGCAGGTTGCCGATACGGCGGCCAGCGATGAAATCACCGACGCCGAATTTGAATCGCTGCTCGATCAACTGCATGGCAAAGGCCAGTTTGCTGTCGATGCGGTCGCTCCGGCGGCACCAGCAGCGCCGGCCGCACCTGCTGCGGGCGACAGCTCGGACATCACCGACGACGAATTCGAAGCCTTGCTCGATCAGTTGCACGGCAAGGGCAACTTCGCCGTTGACGCGCTCGAATCGGCCATCGCTTCGGCCCCGGCCGCACCTGCTGCACCGGCAGCCGCTGCGGCGGGCAGCGACCTGATCAGCGATCACGAATTCGAATCGCTGCTCGACGAATTGCACGGCAAAGGCAAGTTTGACGCTAGCGCTGCGACTGCCGGCTCTGCGTCGAGCGTCGCCACGCCAGCGGCGAAAGCTGCGGCTGCCGCTGCTGCGCCGAAACCTGCCGCCAAGCCTGAACCGAAAGCCGAGGCGCCGAAACCGGCCGCCGCTGCTGCACCGGCTCCGGCCCGTGCGCCAGCCGCTGCTCCGGCGGAAAAACCGGCCAGCGAAGCGGAAACCACCGTGCGCGTCGATACCGCGCGGCTCGACGAGATCATGAACATGGTCGGCGAGCTGGTGCTGGTGCGTAACCGTCTGGTGCGCCTGGGCCTCAACAGCGGCGACGAAGCCATGTCCAAGGCCGTGTCGAACCTCGACGTGGTCACCGCTGACCTGCAGACCGCCGTGATGAAGACGCGGATGCAGCCGATCAAGAAGGTCTTCGGGCGCTTCCCGCGTCTGGTTCGCGACCTCGCGCGGCAGCTCAAGAAAGAAATCAACCTGGAACTGGTGGGTGAAGAAACCGACCTCGACAAAAACCTTGTCGAGGCTCTGGCCGACCCGCTGGTCCACTTGGTGCGCAACGCTGTCGACCACGGCATCGAGTCGCCGGAAGAACGCGAAGCATCGGGCAAGGCCCGTGGCGGTCGCGTGGTGCTGGCGGCCGAGCAGGAAGGCGACCATATCCTGCTGTCGATCTCCGACGACGGCAAAGGCATGGACCCGAACGTCCTGCGTTCGATCGCGGTAAAACGCGGTGTGATGGACAAGGACGCCGCCGATCGCCTGAGCGATACCGAGTGCTACAACCTGATCTTCGCCCCGGGTTTCTCGACCAAGACCGAGATCTCCGACGTGTCCGGCCGTGGTGTCGGCATGGACGTGGTGAAGACCAAGATTTCCCAGCTCAACGGTTCGATCAACATCTACTCGACCAAGGGCCAGGGTTCGAAGATCGTCATCAAGGTGCCGCTGACCCTGGCGATCATGCCGACGCTGATGGTCATGCTCGGCAATCAGGCGTTTGCGTTCCCGCTGGTCAACGTCAACGAAATCTTCCACCTCGACCTGTCGACCACCAACGTCGTCGACGGTCAGGAAGTGGTGATCGTGCGCGACAAGGCGCTGCCATTGTTCTACCTCAAGCGCTGGCTGGTCAGCTCCGCCGCTCACGAAGAGCAGCGCGAAGGCCATGTGGTGATTCTTTCGGTGGGCACTCAGCGGATCGGCTTCGTCGTCGATCAACTGGTCGGCCAGGAAGAAGTGGTCATCAAGCCATTGGGCAAAATGCTCCAGGGAACTCCGGGCATGTCCGGCGCCACCATCACCGGTGACGGCCGCATTGCGCTGATTCTCGATGTTCCAAGCATGCTCAAGCGTTACGCCACAAAGCGTATTTGAATCCGGGGTGGCGGCGCGATGACGCGCCGCTGCACCTAATGGAGTGTTTATGGCAGTCAAAGTCCTGGTGGTGGACGATTCGGGTTTTTTCCGCCGCCGCGTCTCGGAAATTCTTTCGGCGGATCCGAGCATCCAGGTGGTCGGCACGGCCACCAACGGTAAAGAGGCGATCGATCAGGCCATGGCCCTCAAGCCTGACGTGATCACCATGGACTACGAGATGCCAATGATGGACGGCATCACGGCAGTGCGGCACATCATGCAGCGCTGCCCGACCCCGGTGTTGATGTTCTCCTCGCTGACCCACGAAGGCGCGCGGGTAACCCTCGATGCGCTGGACGCCGGCGCGGTGGATTTCCTGCCGAAGAATTTCGAAGACATTTCGCGCAATCCCGAGAAGGTCAAGCAACTGCTGTGCGAGAAAGTCCACAGCATCTCGCGCAGCAATCGTCGTTTCAGTGCCTACAGCGCGCCGGCTCCCGCCGCTGCGCCAGCGCCGACGCCTGCTCCGGCAGCGTCCAGCTACGGCAGCCACACGAGCCACAGCAGCCCTGTCCCGGCACGTCCGGCGCCTGCGCCAGCGCCTGCCCGTGCAACCGCTGCCAGCGCTTCGTCGCCAGCACCGAAACGCAAAGCCTACAAACTGGTTGCCATCGGCACTTCGACGGGCGGCCCGGTCGCGCTGCAACGCGTACTGACGCAGTTGCCGGCGAACTTCCCGGCGCCGATCGTGCTGATCCAGCACATGCCGGCGGCGTTCACCAAAGCGTTTGCCGAACGTCTCGACAAGCTCTGCCGTATCAGCGTCAAGGAAGCCGAGGATGGCGACATCCTGCGTCCGGGCCTGGCGCTGCTGGCGCCGGGTGGCAAGCAGATGATGATCGACGGCCGTGGCGCGGTGAAGATTTTGCCGGGTGACGAACGTCTGAATTACAAGCCGTGCGTGGACATCACTTTCGGTTCTGCAGCCAAGTCCTACGGCGACAAAGTTCTGGCAGTGGTGCTGACCGGCATGGGCGCCGACGGCCGCGAAGGCGCGCGTCTGCTCAAGCAGGGCGGCAGCTCGGTGTGGGCGCAGGACGAAGCAAGCTGCGTGATCTACGGCATGCCGATGGCCATCGTCAAAGCCGATCTGGCTGACGCGGTGTACGGTCTGGACGACATCGGCAAGCACATCGTCGAGGCGTGTATCTGATGGATGTTCTCAGCCTTATCGGCCTCATCATGGCGTTCGTCGCCATCATCGGCGGCAACTACCTTGAAGGCGGTCACCTCGGCGCGCTGGCCAACGGCCCGGCAGCGCTGATCGTGCTGGGCGGCACGGTCGGTGCTGCGCTGCTGCAATCGCCGATGAGCGCGTTCAAGCGCGCCATGCAGATTCTCGGCTGGATCTTCTTTCCGCCGCGTGTCGACCTGGCCGGCGGCATCGACCGCGTGGTCAATTGGAGCCTGACGGCGCGCAAGGAAGGCTTGCTCGGCCTCGAAGGCGTGGCCGACGCCGAACCTGACAGCTATTCGCGCAAGGGGCTGCAACTGCTGGTCGACGGCGCCGAGCCGGAAGCCATTCGCAGCATTCTCGAAGTGGATTTCTACACTCAGGAATCCCGCGATATCGAAGCGGCCAAGGTGTTCGAAAGCATGGGCGGCTACGCGCCGACCATCGGCATCATCGGTGCGGTGATGGGCCTGATTCACGTGATGGGCAACCTCGCTGATCCGTCGCAATTGGGTAATGGTATCGCCGTGGCGTTTGTCGCGACCATCTATGGCGTGGCCAGTGCCAACCTGATCCTCTTGCCGGTCGCGGCCAAGCTCAAGTCCATCGCGTTGCGGCAGTCGCGTTATCGCGAAATGTTGCTGGAAGGAATTCTGTCGATCGCCGAAGGTGAAAACCCTCGTTCCATTGAGTTGAAGCTGCAAGGCTTCATGGACTAAGGGAATAACCTCATGGCTCGTCGTCGCCACCAGGAAGAACACGTCAATCACGAGCGCTGGCTCGTGTCCTACGCGGATTTCATCACTTTGCTGTTCGCGTTTTTCGTGGTGATGTACTCGATCTCGTCGATCAACGAAGGCAAGTACAAAGTCATTTCCGAAGCGCTGATCGGCGTGTTTACCGACTCCGACCGCTCGCTCAAACCGATTCCGATCGGCGACGAGCGACCGAAAACCGTGACCCCGGCCAAGCCGCTGGTCAAGGATGCCGAGCAGGTCGACGCCGGTATATCCGGGGCCAGCGATCCGCTGAAAAGCATCGCCGATGACATCAGCGCCGCCTTCGGTGATTTGATCAGCTCCAACCAGATGACCGTGCGCGGCAACGAGTTGTGGGTCGAGATCGAGCTCAATTCCAGCCTGTTGTTTGGCAGCGGCGACGCCATGCCGAGCGACATCGCGTTCAACATCATCGACAAGGTCGCGGCGATCCTCAAACCGTTCGACAACCCGATCCACGTCGAAGGCTTCACCGACGATCAACCGATCCGCACCGCGCAGTACCCGACCAACTGGGAACTGTCCTCGGCGCGCTCGGCGAGCATCGTGCGCATGCTCGCCATGCAGGGTGTGAACCCTGGACGACTGGCGTCGGTGGGCTACGGCGAATTCCAGCCAGTGGCCAACAACGCCACGGTCGAAGGCCGGGCGAAGAACCGTCGTGTGGTGCTGGTGGTGTCGCGCAATCTCGATGTGCGCCGCAGCCTCACCGGCACCGGAACCGCCAATGCGCAACCGGACGCGGCGTTGAAGCGCGCTGGCACACAAACTGCACCGACCCCGGTCAAGACGCCGGGACGCGAGAGTGCCGTCAATTCTCCGTCGCCCGCATTAACACGCTGAAGCATGTCTCGGCCAATCAACCTGGCCGGGAGGAACGAACTGAATGAGAGTCTGGGCAGTCGCCAATCAAAAGGGTGGTGTCGGTAAAACCACATCCTCCATCGCTTTAGCCGGATTGCTGGCCGAGGCGGGCAAGCGCGTGGTTGTGGTCGATCTCGACCCGCACGGCTCGATGACCAGCTATTTCGGCTACGACCCCGACAGCCTGGAACACAGCAACTACGACCTGTTTCTGCACAAGGGCAGCGTGCCGCAAGGCCTGCCGGGGCAGTTGCTGTTGTCGACCAGCGACGAACGGATTTCCCTGCTGCCATCGAGCACCGCACTGGCCACCCTTGAGCGGCAGTCGCCGGGGCAGAGTGGCTTGGGTCTGGTGATCGCCAAGAGTCTGGCGCAACTGTGGCAGGACTTCGATTACGCGATCATCGACAGCCCGCCGTTGCTCGGTGTGCTGATGGTCAACGCCCTCGCGGCGAGCCAGCAACTGGTGATTCCGGTGCAGACCGAGCACCTCGCCGTGAAAGGTCTGGAGCGCATGGTCAACACCCTGGCGATGATCAATCGTTCGCGCAAACAGCCGTTGCCGTTCAGCATCGTGCCGACTTTGTTCGACCGCCGCACGCAGGCCTCGATGGGCACCTTGCGCGTGCTGCGTGACAAATTCCCCGACGACATCTGGCACGGCTATATCCCGGTCGATACTCGTCTGCGCGACGCCAGCCGGGCGGGCGTCACGCCTTCGCAATTCGACGGCAAGAGCCGTGGCGTGCTGGCCTACCGCGCGCTGCTCAAGCACCTGCTCGCGCAGCAACTTGTTCCGCAGGTGGCCTGAGATGATTTCGATCTGCTTGCCCGAACCCTGTGGGAGCGAGCCTGCTCGCGAAGCAGACAACGCGGTTTCCCTGTCAGGCGCTGATCACCGATGAACCGCCCAGTGAAACTCACGTCACGTCCGCAACAGGCCTTGCAGTCCTATCTGGAAGACCTGTTGCTCGACCTGCCCGAGGACTTGCCTGCGCCGGTCGAAGCGCCGCCGCCAGTCGTCGAACAGGCGCAGCCTGAAGTGGTGGAAAGCACCGAGGCCATGGACGAGTTCCAGGCAGCGGTGCTGGAGGAGCAGGCCCGCGACGCGCAGAAATCCGTCGCTCCAATTGCCGCGCCCGCTGCTGCCCCCGTGGCCAAAGCGCCAGTTGCGCTGATCGACGAACCGCGCGCGCCGCTGTCGACCTTGGCGCCGCTGCTGCAAACGCAATTATTGACCGTGCCGGAACCCGAGCCGGAGCCAGAACCCGCGCCGCAGATTGCGGAGCCGAAGGTGCTGGTCCCGCCGCTGGTCGAAGTGCACCTGCCACCGAACAACCCGCCGCCACCGGTCGAACCCGATGGCCGTCCGGCCTGGGCCGCCGAAGCCTTCGAATGCTTGCTGTTCGATGTTGCCGGGCTGACCCTGGCGGTGCCGCTGGTGTGCCTTGGCTCGATCTATTCGCTGGCCGGCCACGAGCTGACGCCGCTGTTTGGTCAGCCGGAGTGGTTCCTTGGAATCCTGCCGAGCCAGGCCGGTAATCTGAAAGTCTTGGACACCGCGCGCTGGGTCATGCCGGATCGCTACCGCGATGACTTCCGTCAGGGCCTGCAATACGTGATTTCGGTTCAAGGTTACGAGTGGGGGCTGGCGGTGCATCAGGTCAGCCGCTCGTTGCGCCTGGACCCGAATGAAATCAAATGGAGAAGTCACCGGGGTCAGCGGCCATGGCTCGCCGGCACCGTGATCGAGCACATGTGTGCATTGCTTGACGTATCCGCACTGGCCGAGTTGATCGCCAGCGGCGGGGCAAAGCACTTGAGTGGCAACAAGCCGCTACATAAACCGACATAGCAGCCGACATAACTATCAGGCGATGGCATTTTCCAGTGCCACCACACAGAACACACACCGCCCGGGGCGGTTTTTTCGAGGGGTCAGGGTATGAGTAGTCAGGCGTCGAATGCAAAAGGTTCTGAAGATCCGATCCTGCAATGGGTGACCTTCAAACTGGATAACGAAACCTACGGCATCAACGTGATGCGTGTGCAGGAAGTGCTGCGCTACACCGAGATCGCGCCGGTGCCGGGTGCACCGAGCTACGTGCTGGGCATCATCAACCTGCGCGGCAACGTGGTCACCGTGATCGACACCCGTCAGCGCTTCGGCCTGCACAGCGGTGAGATCAGCGACAACACCCGTATCGTCATCATCGAAGCCGACAAGCAAGTCGTCGGCATCATGGTCGACAGCGTCGCCGAAGTGGTTTACCTGCGTCAGTCGGAAATCGAAACCGCACCGAACGTCGGTAACGAAGAATCGGCCAAGTTCATTCAGGGCGTGTGCAACAAGAACAACGAACTGCTGATTCTGGTCGAGCTGGACAAGATGATGAGCGAAGAAGAATGGTCGGAACTGGAGAGCATCTGATTTGATTCTCGAGGTTGCGGTAATTGTTCTGTTCCTGTTCTGGGCGGGCACGCTGGCGATGTTCGTCTCGTACATCAAGGCGCAGCGAGTGATCGCTGCACAGCAGGCCCAGGGTGATGCGCTGCGTGATCAGCGCATCAAGGAACTGGCCAAACGCGTCGACGATTACCAGAACGGCAACGTGCGCATGGGCGAGGCCCTGCACGAGTTGCGCGCGGTGGTGAGTCCGTTGCCGGACAAGATTGTTGCTCTGGAACAACGCGACCCGTCGAGCCTGTCATTCGCCCAGGCGGCGAAACTGGTGGGCATGGGCGCCAGCGTCGATGAACTGACTCAGTCGTGCGGGTTGACCCAGGCTGAGGCGGAGTTGATGCGCAAGTTGCACAAGGGCAGCTAGGAGCTATCGTTCCCACGCTCTGCGTGGGAACGCATCCTGGGACGCTCCGCGTTCCGCCTGTGAAATGTGACGCGGAGCGTCACCGGCGGCATTCCCACGCGGAGCGTGGGAACGATCAAATCAAAAGCGCTATTCGCGAGCAGGCTCACTCCCACATTTGATCACGGTCGAATGTGGGAGCGAGCTTGCTCGCGAAGGCGTCTTCGAAGTCTCAGTAATCATCCCCGCGATCAGTGACGTCCTTCTCGACCATCGGCGCGTTCGGGTCCTGTCCCTCGGGGAATTTGCCTTTCAGGTTCCAGGCAAACGCGATGATCTCGGCGATGGTGCGATAGAGCTCTTCGGGAATGCTGTCGCCCAGTTCCATCCGCGCCAGCAGGCGCACCAGTTCGGCGTTCTCGTAGATCGGCACTTCGTAATCGCGAGCGATGCGCAGGATTTCTTCGGCCAGTTCTTCGTCGCCCTTGGCGGTGAGGGTCGGGGCGTGGTTGCCGTCGTATTTGAGGGCGATGGCCTGGCGTGGGGCAGTGGAATCGTTCATGCGGTTTCGTCGACCCAGCGGTGTTCGAGGCGGGTTTGGTTGCCTTGCGGCGGGGTGCCGTGGTGGCAGTCGAGGTCGCCGACGTTGAGCCCGGAATCGAGCAAGCGCTGGCGCAGGGCGAACAGGTTGTTTTCGATCAGGTCAGCGGTGTACGGCCGCTCGGCCCACAGCTGACTGGACAGGCTGCCGGCGATCAGTTGCGCCTGAATCTGCATCGGCCCGAGTGGTTCCAGATCGAAGGCCAGATCGACGCGCCACAGTTGCTGTTTGGCTTCGCGCTCATCGCGGCGTTCGTGCGGCTGCGGTTCGCGCTCCGGCGCTTCTTCACGCTGGAATTTGACCTGCAACGGTACGATGTCTTGCAGGTTGCGCATGGGGATTTCCAGCTGCCAAGTGCTGAGCAAGCGGCCATCGTCGGTGACGCCTGTCTGCTCCAGGCTCGACAGCTGGTGGCTCTGCAGACGCGACACCGCAGCGGCGGCGAGGCGCAACAGTTGTTCGAGATCACCTTCGCCTTCCAGTTTCGCCAGCAGTCGTTCGGGCAACGGGAAGCTGCTCGGCACCGGTTTGGCGCTGACCTGGCCGAGGGTGCCGAGGGCGTTCCGGACGAAACTCGGCAGTGCCTGCGCCAGGGTATTGGCGGCGATGATCGCATTGAAATTGGTGTTGCTTGGCAGGCCCGGGGTCAGTTGCGCGATCAGCTTGAGCAGGTCGGCTTTCATGTCCGGGGCGAGAGTCGGGTTTTGTCCGCCGAGCAATTTCGCTTCGAGGAACGCGCCGCTGTTGGCCAAGGCCAGCGCCACGCCTTTGGCGGTGCTCATTTGCTGCACGTCCGGCAGGCTGGCGAGCAACTTGTCGACCACCGCGCGCAGATCGGCCGAAGTCTGATCGCTGGATGGCGGGAGGCTCTGCAACAACTTCAGCAAGCCATCGAGCGAGCCCTGACGACTTTGCTGACCGAGCAATTGCTGACTCACCGCCAGTTGTTCCTGACGGCTGCTCAGCGGCACGAATTTGAGGGTCTGCGCATCCTGCACCTGCGCCGACAACAGGGTGCCGATGCGCAGCGGTTGCGGGCTGTCGACGGTCAAAGTGCTGCCGCTCAATGCGGTGTTGAGCAGGGTGACCATCGAGCGAAATACCGCCGCTTGCCCCGGCGTCTGCGGCAGGGCCTGCGAGGTCACGACTTTGCCTTGCAGCAAGGTGCCGGCGGGCAATTGCGCGGTATCGATGCGGGTCAGGGTGGCGACGCTGCTGGCGATCGCTTGCTGCACGGTGATCGCCAGATTGCCGGCCGAGGGCTGAGTGATCGCCAGGTTGGTGCCCTGTGGCAACGGCAGGTTGCTGCTGGCCTGCACGGTGGTCTGACGGCCGCTGTCGAGGGTCACTTTGAGCAACAATTCAAAGGTCTGATCGGCCTGCTTGAGCGACAACACCTCGGCCTTGGCGCTTTGCCCCGCGCCGATCAAGCCCTCCACCGGCGTCAGCAGCTTGAGCAGCTCACCCATCTGCGGGCGAGCGCTCGCCGGCACGGTGGGCGGCAGCGGAAGGATGTTCATTTCGCCTGTCATACGCGGACACAACCTGAGGAAATTGCGCTCTTGAGAGTAAGGCACGGCATGTATAATGCCGCGCGTCGTGCGCTTCGTTCAAAAAACCTGGCAATTGTTTGATCCAGCTCGCCAGATCGAGCGATCAAAGCATCTATGCTGCATCTCTTTAACGGCCGCTCTAGAGCCGACTTGAACCGTATAAGGCCCGTGATCCCTTGACCAGTCCTGTCCTGCAAACCGTTGCCCTGGCGTGTGAACGCGATCTCAGGCTGCTTTTCGAAAACCTCGAATTGCGTCTGGCCAGTGGCGACATGGTGCAGATCAGCGGCCCCAACGGCAGCGGCAAGACCAGTCTTTTACGTCTGCTCGCCGGTTTGATGCAACCCACCGATGGCCAGGTGCTGCTCAACGGTCAGCCGCTGGCCGAGCAACGCAGCGAACTGGCGCGAAACCTGTTGTGGATCGGCCACGCCGCCGGGATCAAGGATCTGCTCACTCCCGAAGAAAACCTGTCGTGGCTGTGCGCCCTGCATCATCCCGCCGAACGCGAGGCGATCTGGCAGGCGCTGGCAGCGGTAGGATTGCGCGGTTTCGAAGACGTTCCCTGCCACAGTCTTTCCGCCGGCCAACAGCGCCGTGTGGCGCTGGCGCGGTTGTATCTGGACAGCCCGCCGTTGTGGATTCTCGACGAACCTTTCACCGCGCTGGACAAGCAGGGTGTCGGTCAGTTGGAAGAGCATCTGGCCGGCCACTGCGAACGCGGCGGTCTGGTGGTGCTGACCACCCACCACACCCTGAGCCGTATGCCGGCCGGTTATCGCGACATCGATCTGGGGAAATGGGCGGTATGAGTGTCTTCGGCCTGCTGCTTGCCCGCGAATCGCGATTGCTGTTCCGCCGCCCGGCGGAGCTGGCCAATCCGCTGATTTTCTTTGCCATCGTCATTGCCCTTTTTCCGCTGGCCGTCGGCCCGGAAACTCAAGTCTTGCAAAACCTGTCCCCGGGGTTAGTCTGGGTGGCGGCGTTGTTGTCGGTCCTGCTGTCGCTGGACGGATTGTTTCGCAGTGATTTTGAAGATGGCTCGCTGGAGCAGTGGGTCCTTTCGTCGCACCCGTTGCCGCTTCTGGTCCTGGCCAAGGTGCTGGCACACTGGCTGTTCTCCGGTCTGGCACTGGTGCTGCTGTCGCCGTTGCTGGCGTTGATGCTCGGCTTGCCCGCTGCGTGTCTGCCGGTGCTGCTGCTGTCGTTGCTGCTGGGAACGCCGGTGTTGAGTCTGCTCGGTGCAGTCGGCGCGGCGCTGACGGTCGGCCTGAAGCGCGGCGGCCTGTTGCTGGCGTTGCTGATTCTGCCGCTGTACATCCCGGTGTTGATCCTTGGCAGCGGCGCGTTGCAAGCGGCGCTGCAAGGCATGCCGGCGACCGGATACCTGTTGTGGATGGCCAGCCTCACAGCGCTGGCGATCACCCTGACACCCTTTGCAATAGCCGCTGGCCTGAAGATCAGCGTCGGCGAATAATAATGAGGCCTGGTCAAAAATTGACCACTTCTATCAGAAGAAAGGCATGACCCTCTGCCAGCTCGCGATGATGAGCGGCAACCGTGATGGAAACAGTATGAACTGGACCTGGTTTCACAAGCTCGGCTCGCCCAAGTGGTTCTACGGCATCAGCGGCAAGTTCCTGCCGTGGTTGAGCATTGCAGCGTTGCTGCTGATCGGCGTTGGCGCGGTCTGGGGCCTGGCCTTCGCGCCGCCGGATTACCAGCAAGGCAACAGCTTTCGCATCATCTATATCCACGTGCCAGCGGCGATGCTCGCCCAGTCGATCTACGTGATGCTCGCGGTGTGCGGCGTGGTCGGGCTGGTGTGGAAAATGAAGCTGGCCGACGTTGCCCTGCAATGCGCCGCACCGATCGGTGCGTGGATGACTGCCGTGGCGCTGGTTACCGGGGCCATCTGGGGCAAGCCGACCTGGGGCTCGTGGTGGGTGTGGGATGCGCGCCTGACCTCGATGCTGATTCTGCTGTTTCTGTATTTCGGCGTGATCGCGCTGGGCAATGCCATCAGCAACCGCGACAGCGCCGCCAAGGCCTGCGCGGTGCTGGCGATTGTTGGCGTGATCAACATTCCGATCATCAAATATTCGGTGGAGTGGTGGAACACCCTGCACCAGGGCGCGACGTTCACCCTCACGGAAAAACCGGCGATGCCAGCAGAAATGTGGCTGCCGCTGCTGCTGACGGTGCTGGGTTTCTACTGCTTCTTCGGCGCCGTGCTGTTGCTGCGCATGCGTCTGGAAGTACTCAAGCGCGAGGCCCGCGCCAGTTGGGTGAAGACCGAAGTGCAGCAGAGTCTGGAGGCGGCGCGATGAGTTTTGCTTCATTCGGCGATTTTCTCGCCATGGGCCATCACGGCCTGTATGTCTGGTCGGCCTACGGCATCTGCCTGACGGTGCTGGCCCTCAACGTGGTGGCGCCGATTGCGGCGCGCAAGCGTTATCTGCAACAAGAGGCGCGTCGTCTGCGCCGGGAGAACGGCAAGTGAATGCGCTGCGCAAAAAACGTCTGATCATCATTCTGGCGATTCTGGTCGGAGTGGGCGCTGCTGTTGGCCTGGCCCTGAGCGCGCTGCAGGAAAACATCAATCTGTTTTACACGCCGACGCAGATCGCCAACGGCGAAGCGCCGCAGGACACGCGCATCCGCGCCGGTGGCATGGTCGAGGCCGGTTCGCTGCAACGCTCCAAGGATTCGCTGGACGTCAAATTCGTCGTCACCGATTTCAACAAATCCGTGACCATCGCCTATCGCGGCATCCTCCCGGATCTGTTCCGCGAAGGGCAGGGCATCGTCGCCCTCGGCAAGCTCAATGCTGATGGCGTAGTGGTCGCCGATGAAGTGCTGGCCAAGCACGACGAGAAGTACATGCCGCCGGAAGTGACCAAAGCGCTGAAGGACAGCGGTCAATCCGCACCGACGCCTGTGAAGGAGGGTTGATCGATGGCCGCCGCACTGTTTATTCCCGAGCTGGGCCATCTGGCGATGATCCTCGCGCTGTGTTTTGCACTGGTCCAAGCGCTGGTGCCGATGCTCGGCGCGTGGCGCGGCGACCGCTTGTGGATGAGCCTGGCGCAACCGGCGGCGTGGGGCCAGTTTGCCTTTCTGCTGTTTGCCTTTGGCTGCCTGACCTACGCGTTCATGACCGACGATTTCTCGGTCGGCTACGTGGCGATGAACTCCAACAGCGCGCTGCCGTGGTACTACAAATTCAGCGCAGTGTGGGGCGCCCACGAAGGTTCGCTGCTGCTGTGGGCGTTGATCCTCGGCGGCTGGACCTTCGCCGTGTCGGTGTTCTCCCGGCAGTTGCCGCAAGTCATGCTCGCCCGCGTCCTGGCCGTGATGGGCATGATCAGCACCGGTTTCCTGCTGTTTCTGATTCTCACATCGAACCCGTTCTCGCGGATCCTGCCGCAGATTCCGGCGGACGGTCGCGACCTCAACCCGTTGCTGCAAGACATTGGCCTGATCGTGCATCCGCCGATGCTGTACATGGGCTACGTCGGTTTCTCGGTAGCGTTCGCGTTCGCTATCGCCGCGCTGCTCGGCGGGCGTCTCGATGCGGCGTGGGCGCGCTGGTCGCGGCCATGGACCATCGTCGCCTGGGCCTTCCTCGGCATCGGCATCACCCTCGGGTCGTGGTGGGCGTATTACGAACTCGGCTGGGGCGGCTGGTGGTTCTGGGACCCGGTGGAAAACGCCTCGTTCATGCCGTGGCTGGTCGGCACCGCGTTGATTCACTCGCTGGCCGTTACCGAAAAGCGTGGCGTGTTCAAGAGCTGGACGGTGTTGCTGGCGATCGCCGCGTTCTCGTTGAGCCTGCTCGGCACGTTCCTCGTACGCTCGGGCGTGCTGACTTCGGTGCATGCCTTCGCTTCGGATCCCGAGCGCGGCGTGTTCATCCTGATTTTCCTGCTGTTCGTGGTGGGCGGTTCACTGACGCTGTTTGCGCTGCGTGCGCCGGTGGTGAAAAGTCAGGTTGGCTTCAACCTGTGGTCGCGGGAAACCTTGCTGCTGGGCAACAACCTGGTACTGGTCGTGGCCGCGTCGATGATCCTCCTTGGCACCTTGTATCCGCTGATTCTTGATGCCATCAGCGGCGCCAAGCTGTCGGTCGGCCCGCCATACTTCAACGCGTTGTTCATTCCGTTGATGGCGTTGCTGATGCTGGTCATGGCGATCGGTGTAATCGTGCGCTGGAAGGACACGCCGGTGAAATGGCTGGTGAGCATGCTCACTCCGGTGCTGCTCGGCAGCGTCGCATTGGCCGTGGTGGCCGGCGTGGCGTACGGCGATTTCAACTGGGCAGTGATCGCGACGTTCCTGCTGGCGGCGTGGGTGTTACTCGCCGGCGTGCGCGATCTGTTCGACAAGACCCGGCACAAAGGCCTGATCAAAGGTTTGCCGACGCTGACCCGCAGTTATTGGGGCATGCAGATCGCCCACCTCGGCATCGCCGTGTGCGCGTTGGGCGTGGTGTTGTCGAGCCAGAACAGTGCCGAGCGCGACCTGCGTCTGGCGCCGGGCGAGTCGATGGATCTGGCCGGCTATCAGTTCGTCTTCGAAGGCGCCAAGCATTTCGAGGGGCCGAATTTTACCTCCGACAAAGGCACCATCCGCGTCATTCGCGACGGCAAGGAAATCAGCGTGCTGCATCCGGAAAAACGTCTGTACACCGTGCAGAACTCGGTGATGACCGAAGCCGGCATCGATGCCGGTTTCACCCGCGATCTCTACGTCGCCCTCGGCGAGCCGCTGGATAACGGCGCCTGGGCCGTGCGCGTACACGTCAAACCGTTCGTGCGCTGGATCTGGTTCGGCGGCTTGCTCACCGGATTGGGTGGTTTGCTGGCGGCGCTGGATCGGCGTTATCGGGTCAAGGTGAAAAGCAAAGTGCGCGAAGCGCTGGGCATGACGGGAGCGGCGGCATGAGGCGTTGGTTGATGTTGTTGCCGCTGGCGATATTTCTGCTGGTGGCGGTGTTTCTTTATCGTGGGCTGTATCTGGATCCGGCGGAGCTGCCGTCGGCGATGATCGACAAGCCGTTCCCGGAGTTTTCCCTGCCGAGTGTGCAGGGTGACAAGACGCTGACCAAGGCCGACATTCTCGGCAAACCGGCGCTGGTCAATGTCTGGGGCACCTGGTGCATCTCCTGCCGCGTCGAGCACCCGGTGCTGAACAAACTCGCCGAGCGCGGCGTGGTGATCTACGGCATCAACTACAAGGACACCAATGCCGACGCCTTGAAGTGGCTGGCCGAGTTTCACAATCCGTATGCGCTGGATATTCGTGACGACGAGGGTTCGCTGGGCTTGAATCTTGGTGTCTACGGCGCGCCGGAAACTTTCTTCATCGACGCCAAAGGCATCATCCGCGACAAGTTCGTCGGGGTGATCGACGAGCAGGTCTGGCGCGAAAAACTCGCGGCCAAGTATCAGGCGCTGGTCGATGAGGCCAAGCCATGAAGCGTTTTCTCGCAGCGGTGGTGCTGGGTTTGAGCCTGGCCGGTGTCGCCCACGCGGCCATCGACACCTACGAATTTGCCAACGAGGGCGACCGCGAGCGTTTCCGCGAACTGACCAAGGAACTGCGCTGCCCCAAATGCCAGAACCAGGACATCGCCGACTCCAACGCACCGATTGCCGCCGACCTGCGCAAAGAGATTTTCCGCATGCTCGGCGAGGGCAAGGACAATCAGCAGATCATCGACTTCATGGTCGATCGCTACGGTGATTTCGTCCGCTACAAACCGGCGCTCAATGCCAAGACCGCGCTGCTGTGGTTCGGCCCGGCCGGGCTGCTGCTCGGTGGATTCGTGGTGATCGCGCTGATCGTGCGCAGGCGTCGCGGGCAACGCGCCGAAACGCCGTCATCGCTGTCTGCCGAAGAACGTCAGCGCCTCGACCAACTGTTGGATAAAAACCAAGAATGATTGATTTCTGGCTCGCCGCAGGGCTGTTGCTTCTGGTCGCCCTGAGTTTTCTGCTGATCCCGGTACTGCGCGAACGCCGCGCCCAGCGGGAAGAAGATCGCACCGCGTTGAACGTCGCGCTGTACCAGGAACGGGTGGCCGAGCTGCAAGCGCAGCAGGCCGAGGGCGTGCTCGACGCCGCGCAACTGGACAGCGGCCGCGCGGAAGCTGCGCGTGAACTGCTCGCCGACACCGAAGGCGCCGCCGCGCCGCGTGTCTCGCGCCTGGGTAAACCGTTGCCGCTGCTGGCCGCTGTGCTGGTACCGGTGCTGGGCCTCGGTCTGTACCTGCATTTCGGCGCCGCCGACAAGGTCGAACTGACCCGCGAATTCGCTCAGGCACCGCAGTCGATGGAAGAGATGACCCAGCGTCTGGAACGTGCGGTGGCCGCACAACCGGATTCCGCCGAAGGTCTGTATTTCCTCGGTCGTACCTACATGGCTCAAGACCGCCCGGCAGACGCGGCGAAGATGTTCGAACGCGCCGCCAACCTCGCCGGTCGCCAGCCGGAGTTGCTCGGCCAGTGGGCGCAGGCGCAGTATTTTGCCGACGGTAAAAAGTGGTCGGAGCAGATTCAGAAACTGACCGACGAAGCGCTGAAGGCCGATCCGAAGGAAGTTACCAGCCTCGGCCTGCTCGGCATCGCCGCGTTCGAAGGCGAGCGTTATCAGGAGGCCATCGACTACTGGAATCGCCTGCTCGCGCAACTGCCGCCGGATGACAACTCTCGCGCTGCGCTGCAAGGCGGCATCGAGCGTGCCGCCGAACGCCTGAAAGCCAGCGGTGGCAAGGTTGCCGAGGCTCCGGTGCCGAAAGCTGCATTGCTGACAGTCAGCGTGGATCTGGCCAGCGACCTCAAGAGCAAGGTGCAACCGGGCGACAGCGTGTTCATCTTCGCCCGCGCCACTTCTGGCCCACCGGCGCCGCTGGCGGCCAAACGCCTGACCGTGGCTGACCTGCCGGTGACCGTCGAACTGGGCGATGCCGATGCAATGATGCCGCAGTTGAAACTGTCCAACTTCCCTGAAGTCCAACTGGTTGCGCGCATCTCACGAGCCGGTCAACCGACTGCCGGTGAGTGGATCGGTCGCAGCGGCCCAGTGGCCAGCAGCACCACCGCGCCACAAAAACTGACTATCGACAGCCCGGACAAGTAACCGGACCCAACAGGAAAGCACCGCCATGCACACCATCGCCCGCATCACAGTCCTCACACTGGCCCTGGGCTTGAGTGCATGTGCGGTACAACGCCCGGAACCGACCACCAGCCTGCCGCCGATCCCGCCGTCCCAGCCAAGTCCAACTCCGTCGACCTCGCCAAGCCCCGGCAAGAGCATCCCGGCCAAACCCGCCAAGCCCGTGCCACGTACCTCGGCCAGCTTCGCCCCGCCACCGGGCGGCAACAGCCACTGGGACCAGAAACTCGGCGTCTACGTGCTCGACGACCAGACCAACACCTTCTACCGCCAGCGCACCTACTACCGCTGGAACAACGGCTGGAGCCGCTCGGTCAGCCCCAACGGCCCGTGGGAAGACACCAACATCCACGGCGTCCCGCCGGGGTTGGGCAAGAAGTTCGGGCAGTAAGAGAAACGGCGATCTTGGGATCGCCGTTTTTTTTGCCGTTTGAATCACACCTTGTAAAACAACCAACCGTCACCCCGTCCCATTCTGCGCTTGAGTAAAGATAACTCTAGAGTTACTTTTAATGGGCCAGGCCAAGGAGGCGGTTGGTGCAGAGCAGGCTATTGATGAAGGAGCTGGAGGAGGCGGGCTGGACGCTGGATCGGGTTGCGGGCAGTCATCACATCTTCACTCATCGTTACAACCCGAACACGATTGCCGTCCCGCATCCGAAAAAGGATTTACCGCTGGGGACAATCAAAAGCATTCGGCGGCGCGCGGGGTTTCAGCCCGCCAACCCGTCATGAAGGAGATCCGTAATGCAATATCCCATCTGCATCGAGTGGGGTGACGAGAACACTGCCATCGGCATTCAGATCCCCGATATTCCCGGCGCAGTCACGGCCGGGGACAGCTTTGAGGAGGCCTACAACGCGGCCGTGGAAGTGGCTCACCTCATGCTGCAGGAGATCGCGGCGGCCGGTCAGGCGATTCCGATGCCGACCTCGGCAGCGGCGCATCGCAATCGTCCGGATTTTGCCGAGATGGGCTGGGGCATGCTGGAGCTGGATATCTCGCCGTACCTGGGCAAGACCGAAAAGGTCAACGTTACGCTGCCCGGCTATGTGATTCAGCGTATTGATCGCTATGTACGCGAGCATAACGTCAAAAGCCGCTCTTCGTTTCTGGCGGATGCGGCGATGGAGAAACTGGTTCGGTATTGAAGGTACGTCCAATTGTGGGAGCGAGCCTGCTCGCGAAAGCGGTGTGTCAGTCGGTGCAAACATGATCTGAACTGACGCCTTCGCGAGCAGGCTCGCTCCCCCACTAGTTTTGTGCATTGCAGTGATTCGAAGGTCACCCAAAACCTGTGGGAGCGAGCTTGCTCGCGAAGCTTTTGAAGCCTTAAGCCGTGGCCAATGAAGCGCGTCGTGAAACACTCAGAAACCGCACCAACGCCAACAACGGAAACACGCTACCAACAATCACGATCCACAACCAGCCGCCATGCTCGTACACCGCGCTGGCCACCGAGGAGCCGAAAGCGCCGCCGATAAAGATGCTGGTCATGTACAGCGCGTTCAAACGGCCACGACTTTTCGCGTCCAGCGAGTACACCGCGCGTTGGCCGAGGACCATGTTCATCTGCACGCAGAAGTCCAGCACCACGCCGGTCACGGCCAGGCCGATGACGCTGTAGGCCGGGTGAATGAAGGCGGGGAGAAAGCTCAGGCTGGCGAAGAGCATGGCCAGCAGCGAGGCGATGCGTGTGTGACCGGCATCGGCGAGGCGGCCGCTGATTGGCGCGGCGATGGCACCGATGGCGCCCACCAGAGCGAAGATCGCGATTTCGCTTTGCGACAGGCCATGGTTGCGCGCCAGTTCCAGTGGCACGGCGGTCCAGAACAGGCTGAACGTGGCAAACATGCAACCCTGGTAAAACGCCCGCTGACGCAGCACCGGTTGCTGGCGCAGCAGTGTCCACAGCGAGCCGATCAATTGGCCATAAGTTGCGCTGTGATCCGGCTGGCGCTTGGGCACGGTCAGCGCCAGCACCACGCTGATTGCCGCCATCAACGCTGCGGCGATCATGAACATGGCGCGCCAGCCGAGGTGATCGGCGACCACACTCGACACCGGTCGCGCCAACAGAATGCCCAGCAGCAAACCGCCCATGATCCCGCCCACCACGCGACCACGGGACTCTTCCGGCGCCAGATGCGCGGCCAGCGGAATCAGGATCTGCACTGACACCGAGCTGAACCCGACCAGAAGCGAGATCAGCAGAAATACGTTCGGCTGCTCGGTAAACGCTGCGCCAAGCAGACTGGCAATCGCCACGACCGTGGTGATGATCATCAGCCGCCGGTTCTCCAGCAGATCCCCCAGCGGCACCAGAAAGAACAGGCCCAACGCATAGCCGATCTGCGTCAGCGAGACGATGAAACTGGCCATGGTGTCGGAGAGGCCGATGTCCGGCGCGATCAGGCCAATAATCGGTTGTGCGTAGTAGATGTTGGCAACGATGGCGCCGCAGCAGAACGCGAACAGCAGGACCATGCCTCGGGTCATTGCGTGAGGAGTGGTGGTCATAGGGGATCTCGGGTCGGGCACAGGAAAGGGCTGAGGCTAATGGACAACCTGGACTGGCAGAAGACGTTTTCGGATGATAACTGTTATTACGCCGTGTAATGACCAGTATTCCCACGCAACAAAAAGGCGACCCGGTGGGTCGCCTTTTGATTTTTCAGATCAAGCCTTACTGCCCGCTGTAAATCTGATCAAACACGCCACCATCATTGAAGTGGGTTTTCTGCACCGTGCGCCAGTCACCAAACGTCTTCTCCACCGAAAGGAAATCGACTCTCGGGAAACGGTCGGTGTACTTCGCCAGCACCGCCGGGTCACGCGGGCGCAGGTAGTTGGCCGCCGCAATTTCCTGTCCTTCCGGCGACCACAGGTACTTCAGATACTCGTCAGCCGCAGCGCGCGAGCCTTTTTTGTCGACGACTTTGTCGACCACCGAAACCGGTGGCTCGGCTTCGGCGGAGACGCTTGGATAAATCACTTCGAACTGATCGCGGCCGAACTCGCGAGCGATCATTTCCGCTTCGTTTTCAAAGGTCACCAGCACGTCGCCGATCTGGTTGGTCATGAACGTGGTGGTAGCGGCGCGGCCACCGGTGTCGAGTACCGGCGCCTGCTTGAACAGCTTGCCGACGAAGTCCTTGGCCTTGTTCTCGTCACCACCGTTTTTCAGCACATAGCCCCAGGCTGACAGGTAGGTGTAGCGGCCGTTACCCGAGGTTTTCGGGTTCGGCACAATCACCTGTACGCCGTCCTTGAGCAGATCGGGCCAGTCTTTCAAGGCTTTCGGGTTGCCCTTGCGGACGATGAACACCGTGGCCGAGGTAAACGGTGCGCTGTTGTTCGGCAGGCGCGTGACCCAGTTGTCCGGGACCAGTTTGCCGTTGTCGGCGAGGGCGTTGATGTCGGTGGCCATGTTCATGGTGATGACGTCAGCCGGCAGGCCGTCGATCACCGAACGCGCCTGCTTGCTCGAGCCGCCGAAGGACATCTGCACGGTGATGTTTTCGTTGTGCTCGGCTTGCCAGTGCTTCTGGAACGCAGTGTTGTAGTCCTTGTAGAAATCGCGCATCACGTCGTAGGAAACGTTGAGCAGCGTCGGTGCTGCCTGAGCGATGTTGGCCAAGGCCAGGCCGGCGGCGAGAAGTGAGGCGCCAAAGAGTTTTTTCACTGCGCATTCCTTGTTCTGTGGGGGTGTTGTGTCAAAAGTGAGGCGATTTGCCAGCGACTATAGCGGGCCACGCATAGTCGCTTAAAGATTAAAAAGCTCTGTGCTTATTCCACTTTCTTGAACAGCTGACTGCCGCAGCGCGAACAGAACGCTGCGCTCTGCTCGTGGGTCTTTTTCTGGCAGCCCGGGCAGTCATGTTGCAGCTGCTCGCCGCGCATCGCGTTGGCCAGCTCTGCGGTAAAAATCCCCGTGGGCACGGCGATGATCGAGTAACCGGTGATCATCACCAGCGAGGAAATCACCTGGCCCAGCGGCGTCTTCGGCACGATGTCGCCGAAGCCCACAGTGGTCAAGGTCACGATCGCCCAATAGATGCCTTTGGGAATGCTGGTGAAGCCATGTTCCGGGCCTTCGATCACGTACATCAGCGTGCCGAACACCGTCACCAGCGTGCACACGCTGACCAGAAACACGACGATTTTCTGCTTGCTGCCACGCAGCGCCGACATCAAATAGTTGGCTTGCTTGAGATACGGGCTGAGCTTGAGCACACGGAAAATCCGCAGCATCCGAATGATGCGGATGATCAGCAGATACTGCGCATCGCTGTAATACAGCGCGAGGATGCCCGGCACGATCGCCAGCAGATCCACCAGGCCATAAAAGCTGAAGGCATAGCGCAGCGGCTTGGGCGAGCAGTACAGACGCAGGATGTATTCGCCGAGGAAAATCGCCGTGAAGCCCCACTCGATATAGGCCAGAACATCGGCGTAATTACGGTGAATGCTGTCGATACTGTCGAGCATCACGATCACCAGGCTGGCGAGGATGATCACCAGCAGGATGCCGTCGAAGCGACGCCCGGCCGGGGTGTCGCTCTGGAAGATCATGACGTAAAGCCGTTCGCGCCAATTGTTGCTGCTGTCCATGGATAACGCCTGAATCGAAGATCAGCGCAGCCTAGGGTGATTCTCCTCGTGAGCGCAAGACTCATGCGCAAGCGACGCTTTGCCAAGCATTTGAATACCGGCACGAATCAACCAGCAGGCGAGGATGAACGGCGCGGTCAGCGTCGCCAATCCAAGGGCGGCAAACAGCGGCGTCACCAGCAGTGCCAGGACAATTGCCAGCAGCGGCAGCCACGGATGTTGCCGTTGAGCGCTGAAGGCGAGGGCGGCGAGTACGGCGTTGTAGCCACCGAGTCCGAGCAGTGCGGCGGACGTTTCGTGGTGCAGCAGACTCGAGCCGAGGCCGATCGCCGACGCCAGCAGCGCCCAGCAGAACGCGCGGCGATCGGCGAGCAGCAAACCGCTGACGATCAACGCCCCGGCCAATGGATGGTCGAGGAACATCACCTGGCCGAATCCGCGCAGTTCAGCGGCCAGCAGATTCGTCGTGTTCAGGTCGACCGATGCCGCCGGTGTGGACGGCTCGGCGAACACCAGCAGCACCCAGCTGAGCGCCACGAACGGCGAGGTATACGCCGGTATGGCGCGACTGCGGTACACGTGTTTGAGCCATTGCTGAGTGAGCATCGCACTCAAGCCGCCCGCTGCAAGAATCAACGGCGGCAGCAGTGGCGACCAAGGGAAATACAGGCTCAGCAGCAGGCCGAGCAGCACGCCGTTGTAGCTGAACAACCCGGCCTGGCGATCGGCCTTGGCGTAGTTGCGCCGCTGCGCGGTGAGCAGACCGGCAACGCCACCGAGCAGCGCCCCGGCGAACAGTACCGGCGCGGTCAGCAGAATCGCCAACAGACACAGCAGGCCGCACAGCGGATGGCGCTGAAAGAAAATCTGACTGAAACCGTTGAGCAAAGCCTCGGCCCAGTCGGGGCAGTGGGTGTTGAAGTGATTGGCAGGCATGTTGAGAAAATCTGGGCAGTTGGAACATCAAAAGGTCTTGCAAGTGACTGTGGCGAGGGGATTTAGCGAAACGTCGCACCGCCCCGTTCGGCTGCGCAGCAGTCGTCGCTTTTGAGGGTGTGACGGTTTCCACAGAGAAACCGCATTCTCCGATGGGGGGCCGCTTCGCAGCCCAACGGGGATAAATCCCCTCGCCACAAGGTTATGCACCCACTTTTAGGGTGGGTCAGATCAACGTCTCGATGCGCAGCGAATTGGTCGACCCCGGCTGCCCGAACGGCACGCCAGCGGTGATCAGCAGCGTGTCGCCACGCTCGGCCATGCCTTGCGCCTGAGCAATCTCCAGTGCCGTCGAGCAGACTTCGTCGACCTGCCGCAGGCGATCGTTGACCACCGAATGAATGCCCCACGCCACGCTCAAGCGCCGCGCGGTTTGCAGGTTCGGCGTCAGATTGAGGATCGGTGCTTTCGGCCGTTCCCGGGATGCGCGCAACGTCGAGGCGCCGGACTCGCTGTAATTGACCAGCACCGCCACCGGCAGCACGTTGCTGATCCGGCGGATCGCACAGCTGATCGCATCGGAAACCGTCGCCTCGGCTTTCGGTCGACTGACGTCGAGCTGGGTCTGATAATCCGGGCCGTTCTCAACCTGACGGATGATCTTGCTCATCATCTGCACGGCTTCCAGCGGGTACTCACCGGACGCGGTTTCCGCCGAGAGCATCACCGCATCGGCGCCTTCGGCCACGGCGTTGGCGACGTCAGTCACCTCGGCACGGGTTGGGGCAGGGGAGAAACGCATCGACTCGAGCATCTGCGTCGCCACCACCACCGGTTTGCCCAGCGCACGGCAGGTGGTGATGATGTTTTTCTGAATCTGCGGCACGCTTTCCGCCGGCACTTCAACACCCAGATCCCCGCGAGCGACCATGATGGCGTCGCTCAACTCAGCAATCTCACGCAGTTGCTCGACCGCCGAAGGCTTCTCGATTTTCGCCATCAGAAACGCCTTGTCGCCGATCAATGCGCGGGCTTCGACAATGTCCTGCGGGCGCTGTACGAACGACAGCGCGACCCAGTCCACACCCAATTCCAGGCCGAAGCTCAGATCGCGGCGATCCTTGGCGGTCAGCGGGCTCAGGTCGAGCACCGCTTGCGGCACGTTCACACCTTTGCGATCAGACAGTTCGCCGCCGTTGAGCACGCTGGTGTCGATCGCATCGTTGTACTTGGTGACCACGCGCAGGCGCAGCTTGCCGTCGTCGAGCAGCAGATCCATGCCGGCTTCCAGCGCGGCAATGATCTCTGGATGCGGCAGGTTGACCCGGCGTTCATCGCCCGGTGTCGTATCAAGATCCAAGCGGAACGCCTGACCGCGATGCAGCTGCACCTTGCCATCAGCGAACTTGCCCACACGCAGTTTCGGCCCCTGCAGATCCATCAGAATGCCGAGCGGGTAGTTGAGCTGACGCTCGACTTCGCGGATCCACTGATAGCGCTTGGCGTGGTCGGCGTGATCGCCGTGGCTGAAGTTCAGGCGGAAAATGTTGACCCCGGCTTCGACCAGCTCGCGGATGTCGTCGATACCGTCGACCGCAGGGCCGAGGGTGGCGAGGATTTTGACCTTTTTATCAGGCGTCATGATTTGCAGTTCTCAAGGATCAGAATGGCGCGGAAGTCGTTGACGTTAGTGCGGGTCGGCTCGGTGACGATCAGCGCATCGAGCGCCTGGAAGTAGCCGTAGCCGTTGTTGTTATCCAGCTCGTCGCTGGCGCTCAGACCCAGTGCGGCGGCGCGGGCGTAGCTGTCCGGGGTCATGATCGCGCCGGCGTTGTCTTCCGAGCCGTCGATGCCATCGGTGTCGCCGGCCAGCGCGTAGACGCCGGGCTGGCCCTTGAGGCTGTCGGTCAGGCTGAGGAGGAATTCGGCGTTGCGTCCGCCACGGCCATTGCCGCGCACGGTTACCGTGGTTTCACCGCCGGAGAGAATCACGCACGGCGCCGCCAGTGGCTGGCCGTGATTGATGATCTGTCGGGCGATGCCGGCGTGGACTTTCGCCACTTCACGGGATTCGCCTTCGAGGTCGCCGAGAATCAAGGTGCTGAAACCGGCCTGCCGGCATTTCACCGCCGCCGCGTCCAGCGATTGCTGCGGGCGGGCGATCAACTGGAAATGACTGCGCGCCAGGCTTGGGTCGCCGGGTTTGACCGTTTCCGATTCCGGACTTTGCAGCCAGGTACGCACGGAGGCGGGAATGTCGATGCCGTAGCGCTTGATGATCGCCAGCGCCTCGGCCGAAGTGCTCGGATCGGCCACGGTCGGGCCGGAGGCAATGACGGTGGCGAGGTCGCCGGGCACATCGGAAATCGCGTAGGTATAAACCGTCGCCGGCCAGCAGGCCTTGCCGAGGCGGCCACCCTTGATCGCCGAGAGGTGCTTGCGCACGCAGTTCATCTCGCCGATGGTCGCGCCGGATTTGAGCAGGGCTTTGTTGATCGCCTGCTTGTCGGCGAGGGTGATGCCTTCGGCCGGCAGGGCGAGCAGGGCAGAGCCGCCGCCGGAGAGCAGGAAGATCACGCGGTCGTCTTCAGTCAGGTTGCTGACCAGTTCCAGCACACGTTTGGCCACGGCCAGACCGGCGGCGTCCGGCACCGGGTGCGCGGCTTCGACCACCTCGATTTTTTCGCACGGAGCGCCGTGGCCGTAGCGGGTCACCACCAGGCCGGTGACTTCACCCTCCCAGCAGCGCTCGACCACTTGCGCCATGGCAGCAGCGGCTTTGCCGGCGCCGATGACGATCACCCGACCCGTGCGATCAGCAGGCAAATGGGCTTCGAGGACTTGGTTCGGATGGGCCGCGTCGATGGCTGTGGCAAACAGCTCGCGCAGCAGTTGTTGCGGATCGACCGACATGGCGGGCTCCCAATCTTATTGTTCTTGGTTAATGCTGATGATCGTTCCCACGCGCCGCAAAGGAATGCCTCAATGGACGCTCTGCGTCCGCTTCGGCAGGGACGCGGAGCGTCCCAGGCTGCATTCCCACGCGGAGCGTGGGAACGAGCGACGGGGCAGGCTTTATTTATTGTCGCGAATCGAGAAATTGGCCATGTGTTCCAGGCCCTTGATCAGCGCCGAGTGGTCCCAGTTGCTGCCACCGATGGCCGCGCAGGTGCTGAATACCTGCTGGGCATTGGCGGTGTTCGGCAGATTGATGTTCAGCTCCTTGGCGCCTTGCAGGGCCAGGTTCAGGTCCTTCTGGTGCAGGCTGATGCGGAAGCCCGGGTCGAAGGTGCCTTTGATCATGCGCTCGCCGTGCACTTCGAGAATCTTCGAAGAAGCGAAACCGCCCATCAGCGCTTCACGCACCTTGGCTGGATCTGCACCGTTTTTCGAGGCGAACAGCAGGGCTTCGGCTACGGCCTGGATGTTCAGCGCGACGATGATCTGGTTCGCCACTTTGGCGGTCTGGCCGTCGCCATTACCGCCGACCAGGGTGATGTTCTTGCCCATGGCCTGGAACAGCGGCAGGGCGCGCTCGAAGGCATCGGTGTCGCCACCGACCATGATGCTCAGGGTCGCGGCCTTGGCGCCGACTTCACCGCCGGACACTGGCGCGTCAAGGTATTGCGCGCCTTTCTCGTTGATCTTGGCGGCGAAGGCTTTGGTCGCGGTCGGCGAGATCGAGCTCATGTCGATGACCACTTTGCCTTTGCCGATGCCAGCGGCAACACCGTCGGCGCGGAACAGCACGTCGTCTACCTGCGGGGTATCCGGAACCATGACGATGATGAATTCGGCTTCCTGCGCCACTTCGCGCGGATTTGCCAGGGCGACGGCGCCAGCGGCGACCAGATCGGCCGGGGCCGCGTCGTGGTGTTGCGACAGGAACAGGCTGTGACCGGCTTTCTGCAGGTTCGCCGCCATTGGGTGGCCCATGATGCCGGTGCCGATGAATCCGATTTTAGCCATGAGAAAATCCTCTTGTTTTTGTCGTGCCCCCAACCCATGGCTGGTGAGCTTTTGTGGCGAGGGGATTTATCCCCGTTGGGCAGCGCAGCTGCCCCAGATTTTTTGCAATGCGTGGTCAATCAGATTGCGTTGTGTGATTTCAACCAACCCAGGCCCGCTTCGGTGGTGGTCAGCGGTTTGTATTCGCAGCCGACCCAACCCTGATAACCGATGCGATCAAGGTGTTCGAACAGGAAGCGGTAGTTGATCTCACCGGTGCCCGGCTCGTTGCGCCCCGGGTTGTCCGCGAGCTGCACATGGTTGATCTCGCCCAGGTGTGATTGCAGGGTGCGGGCCAGATCGCCTTCCATGATTTGCATGTGGTAGATGTCGTATTGCAGGAACAGATTGGCGCTGCCGACCTGCTCGCGAATCGACAGGGCTTGCGCCGTGTTGTTCAGGTAGAAACCGGGAATGTCGCGGGTGTTGATCGCTTCCATCACCAGTTTGATGCCCGCCGCTTGCAGCTTGTCGGCGGCGTATTTGAGGTTGGCGACGAAGGTCTTCTCCACGGTGGCATCGTCAACGCCTTGCGGGCGGATGCCGGACAGGCAGTTGACCTGGGTGTTGCCCAGCACTTGTGCGTAAGCGATCGCCAGATCGACCCCGGCGCGGAACTCTTCGACCCGATCCGGCAGGCAGGCAATACCGCGCTCGCCCTTGGCCCAGTCACCGGCCGGCAGGTTGAACAGCACTTGGGTCAGCCCGTTGGCCTCGAGTTTTGCCTTGATTTCAGCCGAGCTGAAGTCGTACGGGAACAGGTATTCCACGCCACTGAAACCGGCCTTGGCGGCGGCGTCGAATCGGGCAAGGAAATCCTGTTCGGTGAACAGCATGGACAGGTTGGCTGCGAAACGCGGCATGGTGGTCTCCCGTAAATCTTGTGAGAATCCCCTGGGGGAGCGAGCTGTGGCGAGGGGATTTATCCCCGTTCGGCTGCGAAGCAGTCGTAAACCATTGTATGCGGTGTACCTGATACGCCGCGGTTTCAGGTTTTGAGGCCGCTTCGCGCCCTAACGGGGATAAATCCCCTCACCACACAGGCTCGCTCCCGCAGGGAGAGCGGTCAGCAGTTAGTCAAGCAACGAAATCGCCGTCGGCGCGTCATTGCCGACCAGTGCCAGGTCTTCGAACTCGTTGACCGCGTTGATCTCGGTACCCATGGAGATGTTGGTCACACGCTCCAGAATGATCTCGACGATCACCGGCACCTTGAACTCTTCGATCATCTGTTCGGCCTTGCGCAGGGCAGGGGCGATTTCCGACGGTTCGAACACACGCAGCGCCTTGCAGCCGAGGCCCTCGGCGACTGCGATGTGGTCAACCCCGTAACCGTTGAGTTCCGGCGCATTCAGGTTATCGAAGGACAGCTGCACGCAGTAGTCCATTTCGAACCCGCGCTGGGCCTGACGGATCAGACCCAGGTACGAGTTGTTCACCACGACGTGGATGTAAGCCAGTTTGAACTGAGCGCCGACCGCCAGTTCTTCGATCATGAACTGAAAATCATAGTCCCCAGACAGGGCCACGACTTTGCGGTTCGGATCGGCCTTCACCACGCCCAGCGCCGCCGGAATGGTCCAGCCCAACGGGCCGGCCTGACCACAGTTGATCCAGTGACGCGGTTTGTAGACGTGCAGGAACTGCGCGCCGGCAATCTGCGACAGACCAATGGTGCTGACGTAGCAGGTGTCCTTGCCGAACACCTGGTTCATTTCTTCATAAACGCGCTGCGGCTTGACCGGCACGTTGTCGAAGTGGGTCTTGCGATGCAGGCTGGCCTTGCGCTGCTGGCAATCCTGCAGCCAGGCGCTGCGGTTTTTCAGCTTGCCGGCGGCTTGCCATTCACGGGCGACTTCGATGAACACGGTCAGCGCTGCGGCGGCGTCGGAAACGATGCCCAGATCCGGGGTGAACACGCGGCCGATCTGCGTGCCTTCGATGTCGACGTGAATGAACTTGCGACCTTCGGTGTACACGTCAACCGAACCGGTGTGGCGGTTGGCCCAACGGTTACCAATGCCCAGCACCACGTCGGATTTCAGCATGGTGGCGTTGCCGTAACGGTGCGAAGTCTGCAGACCGACCATGCCGACCATCAGCGGGTGATCGTCAGGGATGGTGCCCCAGCCCATCAGGGTCGGGATGACCGGAATACCTGTCAGCTCGGCGAATTCAACCAGCAGATCGCTGGCGTCGGCGTTGATGATGCCGCCGCCTGCGACCAGCAATGGACGCTCGGCCTGATCCAGCAGTGCCAGAGCCTTCTCGACCTGTACGCGAGTCGCAGTCGGCTTGGCCAATGGCAGCGGCTGGTAAGCGTCGATGTCGAATTCGATTTCGGCCATCTGCACGTCGAACGGCAGGTCGATCAGTACAGGGCCTGGACGGCCGGAGCGCATTTCATAGAAAGCTTTCTGGAACGCGTAAGGCACCTGGCCCGGTTCCAGAACCGTGGTCGCCCACTTGGTCACTGGCTTGACGATGCTGGTGATGTCGACTGCCTGGAAGTCTTCTTTATGCATACGGGCGCGGGGTGCCTGGCCGGTGATGCAGAGGATTGGAATCGAGTCGGCCGAGGCGCTGTAGAGCCCGGTGACCATGTCGGTACCGGCAGGGCCGGACGTGCCGATGCACACGCCGATGTTGCCGGCCTTGGTGCGGGTGTAGCCCTCGGCCATGTGCGAGGCGCCTTCAACGTGGCGAGCAAGGACGTGATCGATGCCGCCGACCTTCTGCAAGGCGGAGTACAGCGGGTTGATCGCTGCGCCCGGGATGCCAAAAGCGGTATCAACCCCTTCGCGGCGCATCACCAGAACGGCGGCTTCGATTGCTCTCATTTTGCTCATGGTTTTGTGCCTCTTTACGTTTTGTAATTGTATACAAGTGGCTTTGCGCAGAGTGTATTCACGGCGGACGGCGCAGGTCAATCCATTTTCTCAAGCGCCTGTTTCATTCGTCGGAAGCCCGCTGTGCTGTGGCTTTTCGTCGCATGTGACGCTTTTTGAGAATTATTGTATACAAAAAAATAACCCATTGTGTTCTATTTGTGTCATCGGACTGCGGCACAAACGCGCAGTCCCACGACTTTCCCTATAACAAAATGAGGACGGCACCATGAGCGCTTTAACCTTGAAAGTCGCAGTCAACCTGGTCAGCGAAGCCATCAACGCAGGACGCGGCATGAACGCCGCACCGCTGACTGTCGCGGTACTCGATACCGGCGGCCACCTGATCACCCTGCAACGTGAAGACGGCGCCAGCCTGCTGCGCCCCGACATCGCCATTGGCAAAGCCTGGGGCGCCATCGCCCTGGGTAAAGGCTCCCGCCTGCTCGCCCAGGACGCGCAACAACGCCCGGCGTTTTTTTCTTCGTTGAACAGCATGGGGCAGGGCAGCGTAGTGCCGGCACCGGGTGGCGTATTGATTCGCAACCAGGCCGGTGAAGTGCTCGGCGCGATCGGGATCAGTGGGGATTTGTCGGACGTGGATGAGCAGGTGGCAATCAGAGCGGTGGAGGCGCTGGATTTGCGGGCGGATGGTGGGGTGGCTGTTTGAATGTCAGTGTCTGAATAACCGCTTTCGCGAGCAGGCTCGCTCCCACATGGAGTTTGGGTTGGACACAAAATGTTCGAGTGTTCGAAAGCCCCTGTGGGAGCGAGCCTGCTCGCGAATACGATCTGCGCTACACATCTTGCTAAAAGTCTGACGCTCCCTTTGCCATCTCCACGGCTAGCCTTCTCATGATCAACCTATGAGAAGGCAACGGAATGCCGGGTTTATCTGCTTCACATCGCTTGCGCATCGGACGCTATTCAGAACACAACCGCATTTACCTTCTGACCGCCAATACCGCCGGGAGAGAACCCGTATTCAGCGATTTCTTCCTTGGCAGAATGCTTGTAAGCCAATTCCGAGCAGCTGAGGAAACGGGATTGGCCAATTCTCTGGCTTGGGTCGTAATGCCAGATCATTTTCACTGGCTGATTGAATTGAAGAGTGGCTCGCTCGGCGAATTGATGCAGCGAACCAAATCCCTCAGCACCAAAGCGGTAAAGCTTTCGACCGGTCGAAAGACCAGCCTTTGGCAACCTGGCTTCCATGACCGTGCACTGCGTAAAGAGGAGAATCTGGTGAAGATGGCGCGGTATGTCATTGCCAACCCATTGCGGGCAGGGCTGGTCAAAAGCCTTGGCGACTATCCGTTGTGGGATTCGATCTGGTTATGAGTTGAGATCTGCGGTGCGGCTATTCGCGAGCAGGCTCGCTCCCACAGGAGAATGCATTCCAAATGTGGGAGCGAGCCTGCTCGCGAAGCGGTTCCCCCGATCTCACCGATCCGGCTCACACCCCTTCAACACCAACCGGATAATCGTCTGCGCCGCCGCTTCATAATCGGCTTCATCAAGCTTGTCCTTCCCGGTCACCGCGGAAATCTGCCAGTCGAAGTCGGCGTAGGTCTGGGTCGCGGCCCAGATGCTGAACATCAGGTGGTTGGGGTCGATCGGGGCGATCTGGCCGCGGTCGATCCAGCTCTGGATGCAGGCGATGTTGTGTTTGGCCTGGGCGTTGAGCTGCTCGACCAGGTCGGCGCTCAGGTGCGGGGCGCCGTGCATGATTTCGCTGGCGAACACCTTGGAGGCGTAGGGCAGGTCGCGGGAGATGCGGATCTTCGAGCGGATGTAGCCGCTCAGCACTTCGCTCGGCACACCGTCCGGGTTGAACGGGGTCGAGGCCTGCAGAATCGGCTCGATGATGCTTTCCAGCACCTCGCGGTAGAGGTTTTCCTTGGATTTGAAGTAGTAGTAGACGTTGGGCTTGGGCAATCCCGCCTTGGCGGCGATGTCGCTGGTTTTGGTCGCCGCGAAGCCCTTGTCGGCAAACTCTTCGCTGGCGGCGCGCAGGATCAGTTCTTTGTTACGCTCGCGGATTGTGCTCATAAACCCGGTGGTTCCTTGCCTGTTCTGGCGGTGGCGCATGGTAGCACCGGCCTTGAGCGGCGCTCAACAATGCAGCCTGTGGCCGGCGGTCGCGTTATGCTTGGCAACATTCATACACAGAAGGAAACAGGATTCATGGCAGGAAGCAGTTTGCTGGTGCTGATCGATGACATCGCCACCGTTCTGGATGACGTTGCATTGATGACCAAGATGGCCGCGAAGAAGACCGCCGGGGTGCTCGGTGATGATCTGGCGCTCAATGCCCAGCAGGTTTCGGGCGTGCGCGCCGAGCGGGAAATTCCCGTGGTGTGGGCGGTGGCCAAGGGCTCGTTCGTCAACAAACTGATCCTCGTGCCGTCGGCGCTGGCAATCAGCGCCTTTGTGCCTTGGCTGGTGACGCCGCTGTTGATGGTCGGCGGCGCGTACCTGTGTTTCGAGGGTTTTGAAAAACTCGCGCACAAGTTTCTGCACAGCAAAGAGGAAGACGAGGCAGAACACACACAGTTGACCGAAGCAGTGGCCGATCCGGCGACCGATCTGGTGGCGTTTGAGAAGGACAAGATCAAAGGCGCAATCCGCACTGACTTCATTCTTTCGGCAGAAATCATTGCCATCACTCTCGGCACCGTGGCAGATGCCTCGCTGACGCAGCAAGTGGTGGTCATGTCCGGCATCGCCATTGTCATGACCGTGGGCGTTTACGGTTTGGTGGCAGGCATCGTCAAACTCGACGATCTGGGGCTGTGGCTGACGCAGAAGCCAGGGCAGATGGCGAAAAAGATCGGCGGCGGCATTCTCAGCGCCGCGCCGTACATGATGAAAACCCTGTCGGTGGTCGGCACGGCGGCGATGTTCCTGGTCGGCGGCGGCATCCTGACCCATGGCGTGCCGGTGCTGCATCACTGGATCGAAGGCGTTGGCGCAGCGGCAGGGAGCGCCGGGTTCGCCGTGCCGATGCTGCTCAATGGTGTCGCGGGGATTATTGCTGGCGCAGCGGTGTTGGCGGTGGTTTCGGTCGTAGGCAAGCTCTGGAAAGCGCTGAAGGGTTAATCAGCAACACATAACAAATGTGGGAGCGAGCCTGCTCGCGAATGCGGTAGTTCAGTCAATATCGATGTTGACTGAAACTCCGCGTTCGCGAGCAGGCTCGCTCCCACAGTGTTTTGCGGCAGCCGATTTACTCGGCGATCTGCAACTTGCGCGCTTCGGTGTACACGTACCGCACTTTCTCGTACTCGAACGGCGAGTTCATCTGACCATAGCGGAAGCTGGTCTGGTAGCGCTTGTCGATCGCACGCAAGGCCCAGACTTCCGGATGATTCGAGCTGACTTCCGCGACATTGAGGAAGTTGATCGCAGTGTCGGCGGTGTAATCCACGGCCAGACCTGCGGTGTCGCGGATGTTTGACGGACCGAAGATCGGCAGTACGAAGTAGGCGCCGCCCGGTACGCCGTAGAAGCCCAGGGTCTGACCGAAGTCTTCGTTCTGGCGCGGCAGGCCCATGGCGGTCGCCGGGTCCCACAGACCGGCGATGCCAATCGTGGTGTTGAGCAGCAGGCGGGCGGTGGTTTCCATCGAGCGCTGGCCCTTGAACTGCAACAGGCTGTTGACCAGGTTCGGCACGTCACCAATGTTGTTGAAGAAGTTGCTCACCCCGGTACGCACAAAGCTTGGCGTGATGTAGCGATAGCCATCGACTACCGGCAGGAACACCCACTGGTCGAAGCGATAGTTGAAGTGGTAGACCCGGCGGTTCCACGATTCCAGCGGGTCATAGACGTTCAGCGCGTTGAGCGTCGAACGTTCGAACTCGCGTTGGTCCAGGCCCGGGTTGAACTTGAGTTTGGTCAGCGGTTCCTTGAAGCCGTCGCTGTCGACCACTACCGGTGCGTCGGCTTTACTGTTGTCGGCCTGGGCCACGCCTGCACAGAGGAACGCTGCAATCAGCAGGAGATATTTAGCCACGGAAGAACTCCAGCATGGCGTCGCTGTTGACGCGGTAGTTAAGGTTGCCGCAGTGGCCGCCCAGTGGATAAACGGTCAGGCGATCACCGAAGGTTTTACGCAGGAAACCCAGGTCGCCAGGGCCGAGGATGACGTCGTCGGCGTTGTGCATGACGGCGATTTTCGGGCTGTCGTGCAGGTAATCCTTGAGCGCATACAGGCTGACCTGATCGATCAGTTGCAGCAGGCTGCCGCCGTCGGTGCGCGCGCGCCACATCGGAATGACCTGCTCGGTGATGTAGCAGTCGAAATCGCATTGCAGCGCACGCTTGAGGAACGGCGTGAGGCTGGTGCCTTCGGTGATCGGGAATTTCGGCGGGGTAATCAGACCGCGACGGTTGACCAGGTCCGAGGTATAGGCAATGTCGGCTGCCGAGAAGCGGAACGACGTGCCAATCAGCATGGCCATCTGTTCGTTGGTCAGGTGCTGCTTGGACTGCTGGAAGTCATACAGCAGCGCATCGTTGAGGTCGATGTAGCCTTTCTGCTGGAAGTAGCGGGTCAGCTTGGTCAGTACCAGTTCGTAGAAGGTGGTGCTGTTGTTGATGCCTTTCACCTCGGTCTGTACCAGCTTGTCGAGGTTGGTCACCGAGGTATAGAGGTTGACCGGCGGGTTCAGCAACAGGACTTTCTTGAAATTGAAGCTGCGGCGGGTCTCGTCCAGATGCGCGACGAACGCGGCATCAAGGGCGCCGAGGCTGTAACCGGTCAGATAGTACTCGGTGACCGGCAGTTTCGGGTTCTGCGCCCGCACGGCCTGCATCACCCGATACATGTCTTCGGCATCTTCCTTGGTCACGCCCGGGGTGGCGAAACGCGAGGCGGCGCTGATGAAGTCGAAGCTGGTCGGCGACGACAACTGCACGACGTGGTAGCCGGCCTTGTAATACAACTTCTTCAGGTATTCGTTGAGCGTGCTGTCAAAGCGCGCACCGGTGCCGGCGATCAGGAAGATCAGCGGCGCTGGCTTGTCCTGCGTGGCGATGCGGTAAGTGAGCTTCTTGACTGCCCAGAAATTGTCCGGCAGCTGGAATTCACGCTCCGGGCGCAGGGTGAGGCTGCGGTCCGTTTGATTGATGTCGTCGTCCAGCGGCAACTCCGGACGCAGATCCGGCGGTGTCGTGGCGATCGTCGCCTCGAACGGGTTGGTCAGCGGGTAGCCATAGCTGGCGGCGTCGATATCCACCGCCAGCGCGGACGCACTCAAGATAAGGCCGCTGAACAGCGCGGCGAAGCGCAAGGAACGGAGCATGACTAGATCCCTTAGAGGAAGGTGCCGATTGAAGTTCGCAGGCTATGACCACCGGCCGTGCGCCAAAGTGCCATGCTGCGGCACCAAACAGGCGGAATTCGGGGTAATAGTAGCTGGACGATACACGTTGCGAGGGCTTGCTGAACAGTTAACAGTTGTTAGTGCTTGCGAATGCCGGTCGGCAGATTAAGCTGGCCGCCGATTTCCGCAGATTGGAGTGCCCCATGTCCCGCCGCTTGCCCGTGATTGTGCTGCTTGTTTTGTTGCCGCTGTGGCTGGCCGCCAGTTATGCCGCGCGCTATGGCTTCATGGAAGACGGGCAGTGGGTGGGCATCTGCGTCGACGAAGCCAGTCGTTGGCAATGCCTGGTGCGTGCGAATCTGGGGCTGATGATTCATTTCAAAGTGTTGGGCTGGGCGGCGGTGGGCGCAGCGGTATTGGCGTTTGTCGTGCCGGGACGGGCAGGGTGGTGGCTGGCGGTGCTGGCGCTGGTGTTCGGCCTGCCGGCGCTGGCGTTGTACAACACGACGTTGGCGGTGTTTGCGGTGGTGATTGCCGGGTTGCGCCTGGTCCGCGAGTCCCGCAGCGCCTGACAGTCAGTCATCGCGGGCAAGCCCGCTCCCACAGGGATTGAGGTGAACACAACATTTGTGTGCAGCAGAAATCCTGTGGGAGCTGGCTTGCCAGCGATGGCGATTTCGAAAGCGCCGAAATCAGGCCTTGCGAACCCGCAGGCATCGCCACAACGCCACCACCATCAAGCCACTCACCAGCGCCCAACCCCACGCCTGCTGATTCAGCAGCCCTTCCTGATACAGCTGCGGTGCAATCCCGGCGCCGATGATAAAGGTCAGCAGAGCAATCTCCCGACGCGGCACGCTCACCGGGCGGCACAGGTAGACCAGCGCCGGCAGCACGAACGCCATGCTGGCGAAACTGCGATAGCGCGGGTCGAAGACCATTTCCAGCATCATCACCGCCGCGGCAAAACCGGCCGCCGCGATCAGCCAGCCGGCGCGCCGTTCGAGCAAATCGAATGCTCGCGCGCGCCAACCGCTACGCGCGCTTAGCGTCAGGGCGGCATGCGCAAGGACCAATAGATTCAAACCGGTCAGCAGTCCGACCCACAGCCATTCCCCGGCAAACCGCGTGGTCAGCCGCGCCAGATCGCCCCAGGCGCCAATCGAGCAAGCAGCGACGGCGCCTAGCAGTGGCAGCAGCAGCGCCGAACGTGTAGTGCGGACAGCACCGCCAAGCATCAGCGTGCCAAGGAAAATCAATCCGCCGACCGCCAGCCACTCTTTCCAGTACGGCACATTGCTCACCGGCCCGGCGAGCACGCCCTTGTCCTGTCGATCGGCATCGAACAGCCCCCAATAGCCGCCGACCGCGCCTTCACTGCCGCGCTTCCACGGTTGATCGAAGGCTTCGATCAGGTTGTAACGCCAGCCTTCCTGCTCGGCCATCGCCACAAAGCCACGAATGAATTTTGCCTCGTTGACCCGGCTCGGCACGGCGGTTTCGCGCTGGCGGCCTTCGCTGGGCCAACCGGTTTCGCCGATCATCACGTCCTTGGGCGCGAACTTGTTGCCGAACACCTGACGCACATCCGCCACATGCCGCAGCGCCACGTCGATGTTCGACGGATCGTCTTCCCAGTACGGCAGCAAGTGAATGGTCAGAAAGTCCACGGCCGGGGCGATTTCCGGATGCTTGAGCCAGAATTCCCAGACGTCGGCGTAGGTCACCGGTTGCTTGACCTGGCTTTTGACCTTGTTGATCAGCCGGGCCAGTTGTGCGCCGGTGACCTCTTTGCGCAGCAGTGCCTCGTTGCCGACGATCACCGCTGTAACCACGTCGGGGTTGGCATTGGCCGATTTGATCAGCAGCTCGACTTCCTGCTCGGTGTCGACCGGGTTGCTGTTGACCCAGGCGCCGATCATCAACTTCAGACCGTGCTTGCGCGCCAGATCGGGCAGGGCGTCGAGGCCGGTCATCGAGTAGGTGCGGATACACTCGAAGCGCGTCGCCAGCAGTGCGAGGTCGGCGTCCATGCGCTCGGGGCGCAATTTGAACGGCACGTCGAACGGCGATTGGTCCTTGTCGAACGGCGTATAGGAGGCGCACTGCAATTTGTGTGTCGGCGTCGCGGCGTCCGGCAGGATCACCGGTTGGCCGAGGTCATACCAGAAACCGCCAAGGGCCAGGAGCCCGAGCAGGCAGGCGAACAGATAAGGCAGAAAAGGAAATCGGGACGTTGCGGACATGGTCAGGCCGAGTGGCTGCAAAGCGACGCATGTTACCTGCATTTATAGAAGGGCAGGTGGCTCGCTGGCGTTGTACATGCAAAGTTCGGGCGGATTGTCTGGCGTCAATTAATCGCGCTTGATTAATGGCTTTCTGATGTCGTTTCTCGCTGCCTTGAGGTCGCTGACAGAGCAGGTCGCCGGCCGCTTGAGGTTGATGATCAAACCATCAGTACCCTTTTTGAAAAATCGGCTGATGTTCGGTGTGTGAGGTCCGGCGTGATGGGGGCGCTGTGCACCATAACAATACGTTGACGATGCCCGGCATCCGTCGGGCGCAGCATTTCGGGGAAGTAAACGATGAAGATGCGACGACTTTTAGGCGCAGGTGCCGTTCTGGCGCTTGCGATGAGTTCCACTTTCGCCAACGCTGAAAAACAGACCCTGAACATCGGTTACGTTGACGGCTGGTCCGACAGCGTCGCGACCACTCACGTGGCGGCCGAAGTGATCAAACAGAAACTCGGTTATGACGTGAAGCTGCAGGCCGTCGCCACCGGGATCATGTGGCAGGGCGTGGCCACCGGCAAACTCGACGCGATGCTCTCGGCCTGGCTGCCCGTGACGCACGGTGACTACTGGACGAAAAACAAGGATCAGGTCGTCGACTACGGCCCGAACTTCAAGGACGCGAAGATCGGCCTGATTGTGCCGGAGTACGTCAAAGCTAAATCGATCGAAGATCTGAAAACCGACGACACCTTCAAAAACCGCATTGTCGGCATCGACGCCGGTTCAGGCGTAATGCTCAAGACCGATCAGGCGATCAAGGATTACGGTCTGGACAAGTACAGCCTCAAGGCCAGTTCCGGCGCCGGCATGATTGCCGAGCTGACCCGCGCCGAGAAGAAGAACGAATCCATCGCTGTCACCGGTTGGGTGCCGCACTGGATGTTCGCCAAGTGGAAACTGCGCTTCCTCGACGACCCGAAAGGCGTGTATGGCCAGGCTGAAACCGTGAACAGCATCGGCAGCAAAGGCCTGGACGCCAAGGCGCCGGAAGTGGCCAAGTTCCTGAAAAACTTCCAGTGGGCGTCGAAAGACGAAATCGGCGAGGTCATGCTGGCGATCCAGGACGGCGCCAAGCCTGATGCAGCGGCCAAGGACTGGGTAGCCAAACACCCGGATCGTGTAGCTGACTGGACCAAATAATTTCAACACCGCCACACCCCTGTGGGAGCGAGCCTGCTCGCGAATGCAATCTGTCAGTTGATGCAATATCGACTGATACGACGCCTTCGCGAGCAAGCTCGCTCCCACAGTTGTTTTTGGGTGTCCGGAAAATGGCCAGAACATCATGGCCATCTACTACTAAGGTCGTCTGGATCCTCTCTCGCAGCCGCATACATTAGCTACGTTCCAACAATAATTTGTGCTGCGAGGATAAAAACAATGAACGACAGCATTTACCTCTCGATTCAAAACAGTCCCCGATTCAAGGAGCTGGTTCAGAAAAGGGAACGATTCGCCTGGATTCTCTCGGCAATCATGCTCGGGCTGTACTCCGCATTCATCCTGCTGATCGCATACGGGCCGCACGTGCTCGGGGCGAAACTCAGTCCTGAATCCTCGATCACCTGGGGCATCCCGATCGGTGTCGGCCTGATCATTTCAGCCTTCGTCCTGACCGGTATCTACGTGCGCCGCGCCAATGGCGAGTTCGACGACCTGAACAATGCGATTCTCAAGGAGGCTCAGCAATGATCCGGCGTCTACTGGCTCTATTGAGTGTTGCGGCTTTCGCGCCGAGTGTCTGGGCGGCTGACGCGTTGACGGGGGAGGTGGCCAAACAGCCGCTGAACATCCCGGCGATCCTGATGTTCGTGGCCTTCGTCGGCGCGACTTTATACATCACCTACTGGGCTTCGAAGAAAAACAATTCGGCCGCCGATTATTATGCGGCGGGCGGCAAGATCACCGGTTTCCAGAACGGCCTGGCGATCGCTGGCGACTACATGTCGGCGGCGTCCTTCCTGGGTATTTCCGCGCTGGTGTTCACCTCAGGCTACGACGGCCTGATCTACTCGATCGGCTTCCTCGTGGGCTGGCCGATCATTCTGTTCCTGATCGCCGAGCGCCTGCGCAACCTGGGTAAATACACCTTTGCCGACGTGGCGTCCTACCGCCTCGGGCAAACCCAGATTCGCACCCTGTCCGCCTGCGGCTCGCTGGTGGTGGTGGCGTTCTACCTGATCGCGCAAATGGTCGGTGCCGGCAAGCTGATCCAGCTGCTGTTCGGCCTCGATTACCACGTTGCGGTGATTCTGGTCGGCGTGCTGATGTGCATGTACGTGCTGTTCGGCGGCATGCTCGCGACCACTTGGGTGCAGATCATCAAGGCAGTGTTGCTGCTGTCCGGTGCCTCGTTCATGGCGCTGATGGTGATGAAGCACGTGGGCTTCGACTTCAACACTCTGTTCTCCGAAGCGATCAAGGTTCACGCCAAGGGCGAAGCGATCATGAGCCCGGGCGGTCTGGTCAAGGATCCGATCTCGGCGTTCTCGCTGGGTCTGGCACTGATGTTCGGTACCGCTGGCCTGCCACACATTCTGATGCGCTTCTTCACCGTGAGTGACGCAAAAGAAGCGCGCAAGAGCGTGCTGTACGCTACCGGTTTCATTGGTTACTTCTACATCCTGACCTTCATCATCGGCTTCGGCGCGATCCTGCTGGTCAGCACCAACCCGGCCTTCAAAGATGCAGCGGGCGCCTTGCTCGGCGGCAACAACATGGCGGCGGTGCACCTGGCCAACGCGGTGGGCGGCAGCATCTTCCTTGGCTTCATCTCGGCAGTGGCGTTCGCGACCATTCTGGCTGTGGTAGCCGGTCTGACGCTGGCGGGTGCTTCGGCGGTTTCTCACGACCTGTACGCCAGTGTGATCAAGAAGGGCAAAGCAAACGAGAAGGATGAGATTCGCGTGTCGAAGATCACCACTATCGCCCTGGCGGTGCTGGCGATTGGTCTGGGCATTCTGTTCGAAAGCCAGAACATTGCGTTCATGGTCGGCCTGGCGTTCTCCATCGCGGCGAGCTGCAACTTCCCGGTACTGCTGCTTTCGATGTACTGGAAGAAGCTGACCACTCGCGGCGCGATGATTGGTGGCTGGCTGGGTCTGGTGAGTGCTGTTGGTCTGATGATCCTCGGCCCGACCATCTGGGTGCAGATTCTGCATCACGAGAAGGCGATCTTCCCTTACGAATATCCGGCGCTGTTCTCGATGATGATTGCGTTCATCGGGATCTGGTTCTTCTCGATTACCGACAAGTCGGCGGCTGCGGACAATGAGCGGGCGCTGTTCTTCCCGCAGTTTGTGCGTTCGCAGACCGGGTTGGGGGCGAGTGGGGCGGTTTCGCACTAAGAGATCAGATGTAAGCTGCAAGCTGCAAGCTTCAAGAAAACGCCCTGGTTGAGAGATCGGGGCGTTTTTTTGTGGGCGGTTATCGGTTGGTTTGGTGTGTATATCCGTTTTTTGCAGTGCTGCGGCTGGCGGTTTCGCCCTTACGGCGACTTACTTTTTTACAAGCGCCCCCCCGTGTCAGCCTACCTGTCACCTCTGTTAATTGACTCAACCATTCATGGGGGCGAAGGTGTCTAGCAATGCCGAAGCGTTATGA
>NZ_JBEOPW010000019.1:0-117659 GCF_040310465.1 Pseudomonas sp. H26/SER47-MNA-CIBAN-0231
CGATGGTAGTGTGGGGTTTCCCCATGTGAGAGTAGGTCATCGTCAAGATTAAATTCCGAAACCCCAATTGCGAAAGCGGTTGGGGTTTTGTTTTGCCTGCGAGAAAGTTTTCAGCGCTATGGCGAACAAAATTGCACAGTTATTTTCGAAGCAGAACACTAGAATAGCCCCATCTTTATCGGAGTCAGAGCCTGTATGTCAGAATCGGTTGACGCCCCCGGGCTGTCAGATTTACCGCTGGAAGACTTGATAGCCTGCCACGAGTGCGACCTGCTAATGCGCAAGCCGACACTTGCCCATGGTGAAAAGGCCCTATGCCCGCGTTGTGGTTATGAGTTGTACGCCCACCGCCATAACGTGGTGCAGCGCAGCCTCGCCCTAGTGATTGCCGCGTTATTACTTTACGTACCGGCAAACTTTTTACCCATCATGCAACTCAATATCCTCGGGCAAACTTCGCAGGATACGGTCTGGAGTGGCGTGGTCGGTCTGTTCAATACTGACATGCAAGGAGTGTCGATTGTCGTCTTCCTTTGCAGTATGGCGATACCGTTGCTCAAGTTGCTGTGCCAGCTGTTTGTGTTACTGACGATTCGTTTCGATGTCGGCCGAAGCTACGGTTTGCTGCTCTATCGTATTTACCACCACCTCAGAGACTGGGGCATGCTCGAGGTCTACCTCATGGGCGTCCTCGTCGCGATCGTGAAGCTGGCGGACATGGCGGCCATCACCGTCGGCCTCGGGCTGGCATGTTTCATTGGCTTGTTGTTGGTACAAGTCTGGCTGGAGGTGGTGATGTCACCGCATCAGATCTGGCAGGCATTATCAGGAGAGGATGCCCATGCGGGCGATTGATGCGGGCATTCTGGTGTGCGCCGAATGCCACGAACTGAACAAGCAGGAAGCTGACGTCGATGAGCAAAGCTGTACCCGCTGCGGCGCGCAGGTTCACGCTCGCCGCCCTAACAGCCTGACCCGCACCTGGGCGCTGTTGATCACGGCAGCCATTATCTATATTCCGGCCAACGTCTTGCCGATCATGACGGTCAGCTCTCTGGGCCAGGGTGAGCCGAGCACCATCATGTCCGGCGTGATTGAACTGGTGCAGCACGGCATGATTCCAATCGCGAGCGTGGTGTTCATCGCCAGTATTCTGGTGCCCACGTTCAAACTGGTCGGCATCGCGTTGTTGCTGTTTTCAGTGCAGCGCCGGCAGCCATTGTCGGCCCGTCAGCGCATCTGGATGTACCGATTCATCGAGTTCATTGGCCGCTGGTCGATGCTCGATATTTTCGTGATCGCCATTCTCGTGGCGGTCGTTAACTTCGGCCGTATAGCCAGTGTCGAAGCCAATTTGGGCGCCGTCGCCTTTGCCTCTGTGGTGATTCTGACGATGCTCGCCGCAGTAACTTTCGATCCCCGACTGATTTGGGATAACACGGAGTCGGACGACGACCATGACTGATTTGCCTGTAGCGAAAACCCGACCGGCTTCGAACTGGTCGGCCATTTGGGTGCTGCCTCTGATCGCGCTGATCATCGGCGGCTGGCTCGGCTGGCGTGCTTATTCCGAGACCGGTATCGAAATTCAGGTGCGCTTCGAAAGCGGCGAAGGCATCCAGGCCAACAAGACCGAAGTGGTCTATAAAGGCATGCCGGTCGGCAAGGTCAAGACGCTCAAGCTCGACGATGAAGGCAACTCCAAAGGAGTGATCGCCACTATCGAAATGAACAAGGACGTCGAGCAATACCTGAAGACCAGCACGCGGTTCTGGCTGGTCAAACCGAGCGTGACCCTGGCCGGTATCACTGGTCTGGAGACATTGGTCTCGGGTAACTATGTCGCGATCAGTCCCGGTGAAGGCGAGCCGGTGCGCAAGTTCAAGGCACTCGCCGAAGAACCGCCGCTGTCCGACGCCAAGCCCGGTCTGCATCTGACCATCAAGGCCGATCGCCTCGGCTCGTTGAATCGCGGCAGCCCGGTGTTCTACAAGCAGATCAAGGTCGGTCAGGTCAAAAGCTACGTGCTGTCCGAGGATCAGAGCACCGTTGAACTGAAAGTGTTCATCGAGCCGACCTACGCCAAACTGGTGCGCAAACATACTCGTTTCTGGAACGCCAGCGGCATCAGCATCGACGCTAACCTGTCCGGCGTGAAAGTGCGCAGTGAATCCCTGGCCAGCATCGTCGCCGGTGGTATCGCCTTCGCCACGCCGGAGAATCGCAAGGACAGTCCGGCGACCGATCCGAGCCTGCCATTCCGTCTGTATGAAGACTTCGACGCCGCCGCTGCCGGAATTCGCGTGAAGGTCAAACTCAGTGATTTCGAGGGCCTGCAGGCCGGTCGCACACCGGTGATGTACAAAGGCATTCAGGTCGGCAACCTGAAAGCGCTGAAGGTCGATCCGGACCTGAACAGCGCCACCGCCGAGCTGACCCTTGATCCTTTGGCCGAAGACTATCTGGTTGAGGGCACGCAGTTCTGGGTGGTCAAGCCTTCGATTTCCCTGGCGGGTATTACCGGCCTGGAAGCGCTGGTGAAAGGTAATTACATCGCCGTGCGCCCGGGCGATAAAGGCGCCGCGCCAAAGCGCGAGTTCGAAGCGCGACCGAAAGCACCACCGCTGGATCTGCGATCGCCGGGCCTGCATCTGGTGTTGTTTACCGATTCGCTGGGTTCGATCGATGTCGGCAGTCCGATTCTGTACAAGCAGGTCAAGGTCGGTTCGGTGCAGAGCTACCAGTTCTCCAGAACCAAGAAACAACTGGTCATTGGCGTGCACATCGAGAAGGAATACGAAAACCTGGTCAACGCCTCGACGCGCTTCTGGAACGTCAGCGGCATTACCCTCACCGGTGGCTTGACCGGGGGCATTCAGGTCAAGAGTGAATCCCTGCAAACCCTGATGGCCGGCGGTATCGCGTTCGAAACGCCGCAAGCCAATGCGCCGTTGAAGAAACGCATCCCGCGCTTCCGTCTGTTCGCCGACCACGATGAGGCAAACAAGAAAGGTGCGGTAGTGACGATCAAGGTTGATCGCGCTGACGGCTTGAGCAGCGGTACGCCGGTACGTTTCAAGGGGCTGGATGTCGGCAAGATTGAAAGCGTTGATCTGACCGATGACATGCAGTCGGTAATCCTCACCGCACGCATCACCGAAGTACCGGAAAAGATCGCCCGAGTCGGCAGTCAATTCTGGGTGGTCAAGCCGGAACTGGGCCTGATCAAGACGCAGAATCTGGAAACGCTGGTCACCGGTAAATACATCGAAGTCCAGCCGGCGGCGAAGAATCTTGGCCCGCAGAAGAACTTCGTTGCCTTGGCCGAGGCGCCGGAAGTCACCAAGCAGGAAGCCGGTTTGAGTCTGGTGTTGAGCGCCGCACGTCGCGGTTCGTTGAAGCCGGGTGTGCCAGTGACCTACCGCGAAATCACGGTCGGCAAGGTCACTGGTTATGAATTGGGCCAGACCGCTGACCGTGTGTTGGTGCACATTCTGATCGAGCCGAAGTACGCGCCTCTGGTGCGCAGCGGCAGCCGTTTCTGGAATACCAGCGGCGTGGGCTTCGATTACGGCTTGTTCAAAGGCGTGACGGTGCGCACCGAATCGCTGGAGACGCTGATTCAGGGTGGCATTGCCTTCGCCACCCCGGACGGTGAACGCATGGGCAACCCGGCGCGGGCCGAGCAGACGTTCCCGTTGTTCGACAAATTCGAGGATGAATGGCTGACCTGGGCGCCGAAGATTCAGCTTGGTAAATAGCAGCGTCTGTTGAGACGCCTTCGCGAGCAGGCTCGCTCCCACAGGGGAACGCATTCCAATTGTGGGAGCGAGCCTGCTCGCGAAGGGGCCAGCCAAATCAACACAAAATCCAGGCGATAAAAAAGGGCCGCGATCCCATCAGATCGCGGCCCTTTTTTTGCCTTCAGCTAAAGCCGATCAAACCGCATCCAGCTCCGGCTCATCGGCCTGCACATTCAGCGTGGCCTTGACCACATCATGGCGACGGATGTACTTCCAGTCCGCCTCATCGATGTAGATCCCGGCCGGGCCGCTGCCGCCTTCCAGGTCGATTGCGACACTGGCGCAGACCTGCGGCTTCACACTCGCCAGAATCGGCACGAAGCCCAGTTGCAGACTGGTTTCCAGCAGCGCCGCCTGGTTCTTCTCGTCGATATCCGCCGCCTCGTCGAGGTAGTACGGCAAACGCACGCGGCCGGCCAGATCGCGATCCATCAAGTGCAGCAACAAGTACATGTTGGTAAGCGCCTTGATGGTCATGGTCGTACCGTTGGACGCCGCGCCGTCGATATCGGTGTGGATCACCGGTTGGCCGTTGACCTTGGTGATCTCGAAGGCCAGTTCAAACAAGTCCTTGAGGCCGAGCTGGTTGTGGTTCGCTGCCACCAGCCGCGCGAGGTATTCCTTGGCCTCTTCGTTCTTGTTGTCCTGCTCGGCGCTCTGGCTGAGGTCAAACACCGACAGGGTTTCGCCTTCCTCATACTGGCCGGCGCTGTGGATGATCTGGTCGATGTGCTTGAGCGCTTCCTTGTTCGGCGCGAGGACGATGCGGAAGCTCTGCAGGTTGGAAACCTGACGCTTGTTGATCTCGCGGTTGAACAGCGCCAGTTGGTGCTCGAGGCTGTCGTAGTCGCTGCGGATGTTGCGCAGAGTGCGGGCGATGTCGGTGACCGCCGCGCGCCGCGCCTTGCCGAGGGTCAGGGCTTCATCGGTACGGTGTGCGTAAGCGTTGATCAGCAGCGACAGACGCCGCTCCATGTCGTCTTCGCTGTCGAACTTGGCCACACCTTTCAAACGCACCTGCGCGTACAGCGCCTCGATCTGCCCATCGGCGCGCAGCAGACCCTGCCAGCTATCCTGATAGTCGTTGAGCAGCGGCAGCAGGTTGTCCATCGAGTCATCGACCGGATCCATGAACGGCGTTCCGAACGGCAGGTCCGCTGGCAGCAACTGACGACGGCGCAGCGCGTCGTCGAGGGTGCGCTGCTTGGCTTCCATGTCGGCGATCTGCCGGCCGACCAGTTGCAGCTTGGCCGACAGTTGCTGGACGCGCTCGGTGAACGCATCGCTGGAGCGCTTGAGTTCGTCCTGCGCGGCTTCCATCTGCGCCAGTTGCTCGAGCTTGTCGCTTTCTTCGGCGCTCAGGGTCTGGGTGCGACGGAAATCTTCCAGCGCCTTCTGCGCGTCCAGCACCTGCTGGTACAGCGCTTCGGTCTGGGTCTTGCTCGCGGCGCGGTCGGCGGCCACGGCCTGCTGGGTTTTCAGTTGCTTGAGCTCTTTTTCCAGACGCTCCTTCTGATCGCGCAACGCGGCGCGGTCAGCCAGAGCCTGCAAGGCAGGCGGCTCAATGTGCGAGATGTCGATCGACAGGCCCGGCACTTCGAAGCGCTCGCCCTTGAAGCCGTCAAGAATCAGCTCCACGGATTTGACCCACTCGCCATTCTCGTCGAGGGTGATGCCATGTTCGCCCAGCGGCAGGCTGAACAGCGCGCTGTTGAACAGACGCATCAGACGCTCGACGTCCTGTTGCGAGAACTCTTCGCGCAGGCGGGCGTAGCTGTTGTTGTCGGCGTGATCGAGTTGTTGCTTCACTGACTTCAGGCGTTTTTCCAGATCGCGCAGACGCTCTTCGAGATCTTCGGCACTGAACTGACGCGACTGCGCCAAGGCACCGGCCAGTTCGTCGTGTGCATCCTTGGCCGCGAGCAATTGTTGCTCGAGCACTTTGACGTCATCGACCAGGGCGAAGCGGTTCTTCAGCACCGACAACTCGCCGAGCCAGCGCTGTATACCGGAAATTTCCCGCTCCAGACGCATCAGTTCCTGGGTGCCGCCGCGCTGATCGTTTTGCAGATCGTCCTGCTCGCGGCGGTAGTGCTCGGCCTGGATGGTCAGCTCTTCCTTGCGCGCCGTGGCGTAATCCGACCAGGTGCCGAGCAAGGAATCGAGCAGCGGCGACAGGCGATGCAGTTTGCCGCGCAGCACATCGCGCTGTTTCACGCCGTTGGCCAGCGCTTCAACCAATGGGCCAGCGGCGACCAGCGAGTTGTAGTCCTGCTCCATGCGCCGCACATCGCGGAAAGCTTCTTCGCACGCGGCGATGTAGTCGACGCTGCCGGAACGCAGGCTGTGCTCGAAAGCATCGAGGAACAGTTGCTTGAGCTTGGCCGCGGTGATTTCGCGCATGTGCAGCAGGTTGATGAACAATGCGCGGAATGTCTTCAGGCTCTGCTCGCTGGTGGAGCGCAGCGGGATCAGCGTCAAGTCGAGCGGGATCGACGTATGGCCGCCAACCAGCAAGCGGCGCAGCTCATCCGGCTTGAGTTCGTAAGCCTTCAGGCCTTCTTTTTCGAGATTGCTGAACAGTTCTTTCTGGCGCAGGCAGGTGTCGTTTTTCTGGTAATGCGCCAGATCGAGCTTGCCGGCGTAGGCGAAGAACTGGTGCCCGAAACCGCCGCCCGGGCCGCGACCGACCACGCCGATCACGTGGGGGCCGTGGGGCAGGTTGACTTCGACGAGGATGTAACTGGTGTCGGAGGCGAAGTAGAAGCGCCGCGATTGTTCCAGGCTGTACTTGCCGAAACTCATGTCCGACATGCGCGCCAGAATCGGAAACTGCAAGGCGTTGATCGACGCTGATTTACCGAGGTTGTTCGCGCCGTAAACCGACAACGGTTCTTCCAGCGGGAACAGACCGAGGCTGTAACCGGCGGTGTTCAAAAGGGCAAAGCGGCGGATGCCGTAGCGTTCCTGGCTCATGCATCGGACTCCTGTTCTTCGGCAATGGCGCGGGCCAGTGCGTCTTCTTCGCTTTCTTCTTCAAATTCGGAAAGATCGAGCGGATCGTCGGTTTCGAGGAATTTCGCTTCGGCTTCTTCGTCGATCAGCACCGGCGCCGGCAGCGGCAGAACGCTGTGGACGCTGGCTGCCAGGTCGCGGTCCTGTTGTACCGACAGGCACACGTCGAGGAAACGGTGCATCGGCGGCAGGAAGCGGTAGACGCCGTTTTCTTCGCCGGCAAAACCAAGCTGGGTCATGCGGCGCATGATTTTTTCCTCGAGTTCTTCGACGGTCTGCACTTCGGCCTGGATGAACAGGTCGCGGTACTTGTCCAGCAGCGACGGCAATTCTTCGCGGCCGAGGCTGCCGCCGTCGAGCACGGCGATCGGGTCGCGGCCCTGATCGGCCAGGTGCTCGACGAGGATGAAGGTGAACAGCGCCAGACGCTGGGCGGTCTTGTTCACCGCTGCTGCGGCCATGTCCGGCACGAAGTAGTAGAAACCACGGGTGTCGCAGACCAGTTCAAAGCCCAGCGCCTTGAACAGCGTGCGGTACTGGTCCTGGAAATTCGACAGTTGTGCGTACAGCTCGGGATCACGGCGGCTGACGTGGTAACCCTTGAACAACTCGCGGAAGATCGGCGCCAGTTGCGACAGTTCGGAAAGATCAAGATGCATTTGGGATGCTCGCAGAATCCTCGGCGGCGGTGTCGCTGGCCGAGAGCAGGGCGAAGGAGCGCAGGCTGACCTGGTGCTCGTGAGTGTGGTATTCGCGGCGTTCCAGACGCTCGCGCTTGAAGCGTTTTTCCCGCGACAGGCGCGAGAACCAGTAAAGCAACTCGTCGGTGGCGCCGTCCGGTTCCTGCTCCAGCAGCCAGGTCATCAGATCCGGCATCGGCAGCGATTCTTCGCAACGATCGACCATCTCGCGCACGGTGCGCGGTGCACGTGGAGCGTCGCCCGCCTTCTGGGTTTTGTGCGCCTTGGGGAAGCGCGCCGGTTTCGGCTCGAAACGCGCCAGCGCATAAACGTAGGCTTCGACCTGACTGGCGCTGCCCAGGAAAGTGCTCTGTGGGCGGGTGAACAGCGGCATCGCCGCTTGCGGCACGGCGTCGATGCCTTTACGCCGGATCGCCGCCAGCGCCAGTGCGGCGCCACGGGTCACGGCGTTATGCCGACGCGCTTCTTCACGCAACGGCAGCAGCAGTTCGCGGGCATGGCGCAGGGTCAGTTGCGCGCTGGTCTGCATTTCGAGGATGCGCGCGTGGGTGCGCAGGAGCATGTCGTCATCGACCAGATGGCCGAGGCGCTGCTGTTCGCTGAGCATCTTCAGTAGCACCGTTTCGACCTTGCGCACGCCTTGTTCGAAGGCGCCGTCGGCGTTGACCAGATCGATCATCGGCTCGACGTATTCGTCCCACGTCGCCAGTACTTCGGCGTAACGCTGACGCAGCGGAATCTGCCGGTCGCTGGTCTTCGCCCGTTCGGCGACTGCCACCAGGGCCTGTTCATCGTTGTCGAGTTTCTTCAGTACGTCGCGCACGCGCATGTCGAGCAAGCGCAGCTGGCGCGCCAGATCGTTGCCATCACGAACGTCGAAAGCGTCCTGGATATAACCGGCCAGACGCTCAAGGTGACGCAAGTAGGCTTCGATTTCCAGGCACAGACCGAGGCGGTGTTCGCGGCGCAGATAGGCGAGGAAGTCGTGGATCTGCGCGTTGAGCTCGAAACGGTTCGGGCTTTTCGCCACCGGAACCAGAATATCGAGGCGAATCCACACGTCGAGCAGGCTGGTGATGTCCTGCGGCGTGCTGTCGAGTTGTTGGGCGGCCAGTTGCGTGCGCAGTTCGTTGAGGCTCAGGGTGCCTTGGTCGAAGTGCTCGCACAGTGGCTCCAGAAGTGCCCAGTGTTCAGCGAGGGCGCGCAAGACGCGCTTGGGTTCGATCATCGGAATGGCCGGCTGGTTGGCGATTAAAAGCGGCGATTGTACTGCATCAAAGGCGCGGCGATTCACTCTCGGGACGGGCTGTCGCATTCTTTGCCCAAAGGGCAGCGGCGCAGCGCAGCGCGGGGTATCGATCAACAGCGAGCGATCTTGTGCGAAGGGCGGTAGAATCAGCGCACTTTCCGTTATCCACAAGTGGCCGACCTTTGCTTATCGAGTCCCGCCGCCGCGCCTATTTGAACGCCATGCAGGTGGTCAACTGGCTGCCGCGCACCGAACTGCCTTTCGCCGCGCCTTCGCGGCCCGAGCTGCTGGAGATGCCCGAGCCTGAGCTTGAGGTGCCGGTTGCTCCGGCGCCTCTGGCTGAAGCACCGGCGCAGCCTGCCGCACGTCAGGCCGAGCGACCGAAAATCGAGGTGCCGCGTCCGTCGCTGGCCAGTACCCGCAACGGCGCCAAACCGGTGGAAGAAGTCGACGAGACGCCGGTGGTGGTCAAGCCAGCGCCAGTGCCGCCACCGCGTTTCGCCCTGCAACTGCTGCGCGCCGGGCGCTGCCTGCTGCTGGTCGAGTTACCCACAGGTGAAGCGTTTCAGAGTCGCGATCCGGCCTACCTGCTGCTCAAGGACATGCTGCGCGCCGCCGGTCTGCCGGATGCGCCGCAAATCGTCGGCGAACCTGTGCGCTGGCCGTGGCTCAATCGCGGCACGCTGGATCAGGGCCCGGAAGCGGCGCGCGACTTCGTGCAAGGCTTCCTCTCGGTGCAGATGGAAGCGGCGCCCTGCGCCTGTCTGTGGCTGATCGGCCTGCCGGCGGTGAAATTTGCCGGGGAAGCGGACGCCGAAGCGTTCAATAGTGAATTGCAGATCGAAGGTTTGGGCCTGGCCTGGGCGATTCCCGGTCTGGAACTGTTAATGGAAGAGCCACAGCGCAAGGCCGCTGTGTGGCAAGCCATGCGTCGGCTGATGGCGCGCTGGAAACAATCCGATGAGTGAGGCTGTAACCTTTCGCCCGATGACCGAGGCGGACCTGGACGCTGTGTTGAAGATCGAATACGCCGCGTACAGCCATCCGTGGACCCGGGGCATCTTTCTCGATGGCCTGGGCAAATACCAGATCTGGCTGATGTTCGAAGGGCAGCAGCAGGTGGGCCACGGTGTGGTGCAGATCATTCTTGATGAGGCGCACCTGCTCAATATCACCGTCAAGCCGGAAAATCAGGGGCGCGGGTTGGGCCTGACGTTGCTTGAGCATTTGATGTCGCGTGCCTATGCGGCCGAGGCTCGGGAGTGCTTTCTCGAAGTGCGCGACAGCAACACGGCTGCGTTCAGGTTGTATGAGCGTTATGGCTTCAACGAGATTGGCCGGCGTCGTGATTATTATCCGGCGGTGGGTGGGCGTGAAGATGCGGTGGTGATGGCCTGTACCCTGGTTGACTGATCGACCTTGAAAGCTTCGCGAGCAGGCTCGCTCCCACATTTGATTCTGTAACCATCCCTGAACCCTGTGGGAGCGAGCCTGCTCGCGAACGCGTCAGATCAGGCGCCTCTTATCTCCGCTTGCCATCCAGCGGATCCAGATCCGCCAGTTCCGCCTCATCCAGCCCGTCACCGCCGCCGATGTCATTTTCATCGACCACGCTCAGATCCCAATCCGCCTGATTACCCTCGCCGACTTCCTCGGCATCGCGCGCACCATCCTCGCGAATCAACGTTTCCGGACTCAGGTCATCGTCGGTCGGCTGATGATCATCCACCGAAGCCCCGGTCATGCCAGCCTCACGCACTCGCTCAGCCGGCATCAGTTGTTCGCGTTCACGCTCGGGCAGTTCATCTCCGATTTTCGCGCTGGGCTCTTCGTCGTCGAAATCCAGCTCGTGCACCGAGCCCATGCGGTCTTCGTTATCATCGATGGGTTCCGGTTGCACCGCATCATAAGGGCGTCGTGAATCAGTCATGGCAATTCCTCATAGTGTGGGCCTTACTGAGTGGACTCACCGGGCGCGCGAGAATTCCAACGAAAACACTTTGCGCTGGCGGCGTGACTTCGACGGGTGGTCGTCTATCAAACCTGCGCATCTTTCTTGAGGCCTTATCCATGCACGATCTACAAGACCTGATTGATAACAACGAGCGTTGGGCTGACGCGATCACCAAGGAAGACCCGGACTTCTTCGCCAAACTGGCGCGCCAGCAGACCCCGGAATATCTATGGATCGGCTGCTCCGACGCACGCGTACCGGCCAACGAAATCGTCGGCATGCTGCCGGGCGATCTGTTCGTACACCGCAATGTCGCCAATGTCGTGCTGCACACAGACCTCAATTGCCTGTCGGTGATCCAGTACGCGGTTGATGTGCTCAAGGTCAAACACATCCTCGTCACCGGCCACTACGGCTGCGGCGGCGTGCGTGCTTCGATGCAGGATCGTCAGTTCGGCTTGATCGACGGCTGGCTGCGGTCGATCCGCGATCTGTACTACGAGAAACGCGAAGAGCTGGCCAAGCTGGCGACCGAAGAAGAGCAGGTCGACCGCATGTGCGAACTCAACGTGATCCAGCAAGTGGCCAACGTCGCGCACACCAGCATCATCCAGAACGCCTGGCATCGCGGACAGCCGCTGTCGATCCACGGCTGCATCTACGGGATCAAGGATGGCCGCTGGAAAAGTCTGAACACCACCATCAGTGGTTTCGAGCAATTGCCGCCGCAATATCGTCTGCGCCCGGTCGGCGCGCCGTAACCGTCGCTCTCAACCCCGCCCCGCGTGACGCCAGCGCTGTAAAAAGTGCTGGCCTTCAGGCGTGGGGTGCTCATCGTAACCGGTGATCCAGCCACGGCAGCGCGGCGAGCCGCAATCGCAGGCGAACTGGTGCAGCAGTTTGTCTTCGGTCGATGCGTAATCGATGCTCAGGCGCTCGCCGCTATGGATATCTTTCAAGGCCCACAGCCACAGTTCGCTCATGTCGAGAAAGGCATTCGGGTCGCAGGCGTGTTCCAGCACTCCGCAAAAGCGCGGATCGTAAACATGGATACCGGTTTGCAACTGACGGGTCTGTCGACCGCGGTAGGGCAGCAATTGCCCTGATACCCGACACATTCGGCTGATACGCAGAAATTCGCGGCGCGCGACCACTGCCGTGGCCATGCCACGTTCGTCGTGGATAATCTGAAAGTCCTGGCAGGATGGGAAGCCCAGCCGCACCGGAAGTCCGGCGAACGGATAGATGCCTTCTGTGTCGCGCGGCAGGTGCCGGCCCATGGCTTGATTGTTCATAACGATCCTTGTTGTTGAGTGTTGCCTCCGGGTTGTGCCCATGCCTCGCCAGGCGAGGCATGATTGGATCCAAGCGTCGCGCAATTGAAGGTAGCGGTCTACTGTCAAACCTGACAGGCGCGATCACCGCTGGCCCGCGTCAGCATTGACTGACACGGGGGGCTCCGGCAGCGATTACAGAGCGGGTGCGGGCAAGGCGGCCGCAGGCAGTGGCGCTTTCAACTGCTGCAGTTGTGTCTTGATTCGTGGCGTGGCGCACTTGGCGGCGGCTTGTTCGGCGCTGAGGTCGCGGATCGAGGTGTAGAACAACTCGCAGGTTTTGACCTTTTGCGTCACCTGCCATGTTTGCGTGCAACTGTTCAGCGTGGCCTGCGCATCGCTGCCCGGCTTGCTGCCCATCCCGGCCTGCCAGCAAGCCGCGCTCAAATCCTGGCCCATGACTTTAAGGCCCGCCGCGTCAGCCTTGGCCTGGGCATCGTCGCCGGTATAGCTCTTCGGATCGGCGGCGTACCAGATATAGCTCGGATGATTCGAGCCGAGCACCGGCACATTCACCCCTTCGCTTGGACTGATGCTTGCCAGACCCAATACGCCCACCGTCGGCCCATACTGTTCCTTGATCCAGTTGCGCACCGGCGCCCCGAACGCAACCATCGGCAGCGTCGTGCCGCTGGCGGTCTGGCTGAACTGCTTGACCAGCGTGGTCTGGTAATCCTTGAAGTAGTCGTAGACGTCCTCCAGATCCCCGCCGGCATTGGACGGCGCGGCGATCGGCGCGATGTCGATGATGGTCTGATAGGCCGGCGTCTGCCCGGCGGGGATGCCGTTATCGGTCAGCAACGTCGCCCAGCGATCGGTGGTGTTCGAGCGCAGATAGTCCTGCGCCTGGGTCAGCGAGTAATCAGGCGGGAAGTGCAGCAACTCGATGCTCTTGCGATTTTCCAGGGCCATGCCCAGCGGCAGGAACAGATACCAGCTGTAGGCCCACTTGCCATCGGCATTCAGCTTGCTGGCGCCGGCATACGCCAGGTCGCCGGCATCGAGCAACGCCGACAGCGGCTTGTCATAGTCGTCCGGCACCCCGGTGATCTCGGCGTAGAGCTGATCGTTGTCATTTTTCACCAGCACCTTGGCATCGGCGTAACCGTCGCGCTGTACGCTCTGGTTCAGGTAGTGAGCAACGGTCTGCTCCAGCGTCCAGTTGCGAAAGCAGATCACGCTGCAATTGTTGGGGTAGGCGAAGAGGCGGGTGACGCGCTCGGTGCTGCCCAGTTTCACGTCGACATCGGCGTGGACGGCGGCGCTTAGTGTCAGTGCAACGAGGGTAAGGCCTGCGAGTTTGAACATGCTCAGATCCTTTTCAGCGTGGGTTCCCCTCGATTTGGGGGCGCTTCATAGTGGATCAGAGGTGTTTGACAGAAAAGCGGTTGAGTGTGGATTCTTGCCTGAATGCGGTATTACCCAAGCAGCGCACATATTGTTACGGCTGTGCCAACAAGCACGCTGCCTGGTGCGCGTCCGCACTGCTAGACTGCAGCGACATCGAATTTTCCAAGGGTGAGTCATGAAGCCTTCTACTGCTCTCGACATGCAAAGGTCCGCCGTCCGCGAAGTGATCGGGCGCTTTCGTGTGGCCAACCCGCGTGTATTTGGTTCAGCATTGCTGGGGACGGATCTGGACGGTAGCGATCTCGATCTGTTGGTTGACCCGCTGCCCGGCACGACGCTTTTTGATCTGGGCGGACTTCAGGTTGAGCTTGAAGACCTGCTGGGCGTTGCAGTCGAAGTGTTGACGCCCGGTGACCTGCCAGTGAAATTTCGTCAGCAGGTGCTTGATCAGGCGCGACCCGTATGAACGAGAACCGGCGAGATGATTATCTTGAACATATTCGTCAGGCCGCGAGCGATGCGCTTATCTTCGTCGAGGGCCTGAACAAAGATGAATTTGCTGACGATAAGAGAACGCAACAAGCGGTGATCATGAGCCTGATCATCATTGGAGAGGCAGCGACCAAGATCATGGATCGTTACCCTGAGTTCACTGTTGAAAACGCGCAGGTGCCGTGGCGCAGCATGCGTGGGATGCGTAATCGAATTGCTCACGGTTATTTCGATATCAATCTGGACGTTGTCTGGGAAACCGTTCAGGTTGCGTTGCCTGCACTGTTGAAGTCCCTTCCGACCGCTCAAGGTTGAATACGCCTGTCCGCAGACAGGCGTATTAAAGTCTACCTACGGCATCACCGGCGGCGTATACGCCAATGTCGTCCCCAGCGCCCACAACAGCAGCAGCACCAGTGGCGTGTGCACCAGCAGTTGCACGAACGAAAAGCCGATCAGATCCCGCGCCTTCAACCCGAGCACGCCCAGCAGCGGCAGCATATAGAACGGGTTGATCAGGTTCGGCAAGGCTTCGGCGGCGTTGTAGATCTGCACTGCCCAGCCGAGGTGGTATTGCAGGTCATTGGCGACTTGCATCACGTAGGGCGCTTCGATGATCCATTTGCCGCCGCCGGACGGGATGAAGAAACCGAGAATCGCCGAATAGACGCCCATCAGCAGCGCATAGGTGTCGTGGGAGGCGATGCTGACGAAGAAGGTCGAGATGTGATGTGCGAGGGTTTGCGCATCGGCGCCTTTGACCGTAGTCATCAGTGCGGCGATCGAGCCGTACAACGGAAACTGGATCAACACGCCAGTGGTGGTCGGCACCGCACGGGCCACCGCATCGAGGAAGCTGCGCGGGCGCCAGTGCAACAGCGCGCCGAGCATGATGAACAGGAAGTTATAGGTGTTCAGGCCGGAAATTGCGGTAATCGCCGGTTTGGTCGAGAACTCGTGGAACAGCCATCCCGCCGCCAGAAGCACCAGCACAATGATCAGCAACGGGCTGTGTTCCAGCCATTCACCGGGGCGAGTGCGCGGTTGCAGCGGCGGCAGGTTGAACGCCGGGTCGATGCCGCAGGCCTTGGCGTCGCGTGCCGAGTTCGGCCCGGGCGCGGTGGCGTAGGCGATGATGATCGAAATCACGATCAGCGCCAGCAGCATGACCCCGGACTGCCAGAGAAAAATGGTTTCGGTGAACGGGATTACGCCAGTGATCGACAGGATCGACGGCGGCAGGCTGCCGGGGTTGGCCTGCAACTGCGCGGCCGACGATGACAAGCCCAGTGCCCACACCGCGCCAAGGCCAAGGTATGCCGCAGCACCGGCCGCGCGGTAATCCATTTTCAGATCGGTGCGGCGGGCGAGGGCGCGTACCAGCAGCCCGCCGAATACCAGCGACAGACCCCAATTGAGCAGGGAGGCGACCATCGAGATCAACGCTACCCAGGCCACGGCGGAGCGGCCGTTTTTCGGGATGCGTGCCAGTTTGTCGATCAGTTTGACTGCGGGCGGAGAGCTGGCGACGACGTAGCCGCCGATCACCACGAAGGCCATCTGCATGGTGAACGGGATCAGGCTCCAGAAGCCGTCGCCGAAGGCCATCGCCGCAGCGGTAGGTTTGGCGCCCATGGCCAAAGTGGCCAGCGCAACGATGATCACGGCCAGCGCGGCGAATACCCAGGAATCGGGAAACCAGCGTTCGGCAAAACTGGAACAGCGCAGGGCAAAGCGCGCGGAGCGGCTATCTTCGATATCAACGGCCACGGGAAGTACCTCGGATTTTTATGGTTATTTTGGTCTCTGGCCACAATTTCAGCATTGTCACCGTACCTTGTGGGAGCGAGCTCGCTCGCGAAGGCGTCAGGTCAGTCAACAGTGATGTTGAATGTACCGGCCTCTTCGCGAGCAAGCTCGCTCCCACAGGGATTCATCGTGCTTTGTAAGCTGTGGCCCAGCAGACAGGCGCTAACAGTAAATCAAGCGCCACCCTTTTGTTGAGCAGGTTTTCGCAAACCGAGACTATGGTCTGACGGGTTGTCGATCCGCGCTTTTGCGTAGACCATGAGCGCCTTGGTTTTTGCCGATGCCTGAGTTCTTTGTCATGACTGCCAATTCTCCAGCCCGACCGGCGCCGTTCAGCCGCTCCGACTACAAGACCCTCGCCCTTGCGGCGCTTGGCGGGGTGCTGGAAATCTACGATTTCATCATCTTCGTATTCTTCGCACTGACTCTGAGTCAGCTGTTCTTCCCCCCGGAAATGCCCGAGTGGCTGCGTTTGCTGCAGAGTTTCGGCATCTTCGTCACCGGTTATCTGGCGCGGCCGCTGGGCGGGATTCTGATGGCGCATTTCGCCGACCGCCTGGGCCGCAAAAAGGTGTTCAGCCTGAGCATCCTGATGATGGCCCTGCCGTGTCTGCTGATCGGGATCATGCCGACCTACGCGCAGATCGGCTATTTCGCACCCTTGCTGTTGCTGGCGCTGCGCATCCTGCAAGGCGCGGCGGTGGGCGGCGAAGTGCCAAGTGCCTGGGTGTTCGTCGCCGAGCATGCGCCTGTCGGCCATCGCGGCTACGCCCTCGGATTCCTGCAGGCCGGCCTGACCTTCGGTTACTTGATCGGCGCACTCACCGCGACCTTCCTCGCGCAGGTTTTCACGCCTGCCGAAATTCTCGATTACGCCTGGCGCTATCCGTTTCTGCTCGGCGGCGTGTTCGGCGTGGTGGGCGTTTATCTGCGCCGCTGGCTCAGCGAAACCCCGGTGTTCATGGCCATGGAAGCGCAACGCGAGGCGCGAGTCGAACTGCCGTTGCGCACGGTATTGCGCGAACATCGTCTGGCCATGCTGCCGGCCATGTTGCTCACCTGCGTACTCACCTCGGCAGTGGTGGTGTTCGTCGTCATCACCCCGACCATGATGCAGAAAACCTTCGGCATGACCGCCAGTCACACCTTCGGCCTCAGTGCCCTGGGCATCGTCTTCCTCAATATCGGCTGCGTGATCGCCGGGCTGCTGGTCGACCGCATCGGCGCCTGGCGCACGGTCATGCTCTACAGCTTGTTACTGCCGCTGGGCATTGGCGTGTTGTATGGCTGCCTGATCATGGGCGGGCATTGGATCGGCATGGCCTATGCGGTCGCCGGCCTGGCTTGCGGGGTAGTGGGTGCGGTGCCTTCGGTGATGGTCGGGCTTTTTCCGGCGCGGATTCGCGTGTCGGGCATTTCCTTCACCTACAACATTGCCTACGCGGCGTGGGCAAGTATCACCCCGCTGCTGCTGATTGGTCTGATGCCGTGGAGCCCGTGGGTCTGCGTGATCTTTTGTGCCGTGATGGGCGCTGTGGGGATTGTGACGGCGGCGTATTTCGGTGCGCGCATGCCACGTACCGGACCGTGTCAGGCGGCCGGGGCTGCCTGATCCGCAAGCGCCGGATTATTTTCGACTGACGGGTCTGGAGCTGGCTTCAGAAAAGCTGTGCAAGGCCGATGGCTAGGTTGTATCCGCTAACTACCCTGCCATCGGTGCTTTCCCATGTTCAATAAACGCTTGAAACAAGAGCTGGCTGCTCTGCGCGAAGAACTCTCCAGCCTTGTACAAGTGAAGGAAAGCCTGGAAAGCGAAATGCTCGCGCTGACCCTTGAGCCCGACGGGCGGATTCGTTCGGTCAACCAGAATTTTCTCGATGAAATGCTCTACAAGAGCCAGGACCTGGTCGGCCGGGCAATTGAAGACATCGTGCCGGCCCACGTCAAAACCGACGAATTCCATCAGCGCTTCAAAAACTCGATGAGCCGTGGCGAGCATTTTGCCGGCGCCGTGCGCCTGTTGCGCGGCAATGGCGACGAGGCGTGGCTGCGTTCCATCGTGCAACCGGTGCGCTCGTCCGATGGCCGGATCAGACACATTTCCTTCTACGCCAGCGACCTGACCCGCACCATCGAAGCCTCCCGCGAGCATGAGAACCTGATCGGCGCGCTGGTGCGCTCCACCGCCGTGATTGAATTCGATCTCAACGGCAATGTGCTCAGCGCCAATGACCGCTTCCTCAACGGCATGGGTTACAGCCTGGCGCAGATCAAAGGCAAACATCACCGCACCTTCTGCGCACCGGAAGAATACAACAGCGCCGAATATCAGAATTTCTGGCGGCGCTTGAACAGCGGCGAATTCGTCGCAGGCCGCTTCAAGCGTATCGACAGCCATGGTCGTACGGTGTGGCTGGAAGCGTCCTACAACCCGGTGGTTGATGCCAACGACAAACTGTACAAAGTGGTGAAGTTCGCCACGGTGATCACCGATCAGGTCAACCGCGAGCAGGCGGTTGCCGACGCAGCGAGCATCGCTTACATCACCTCCCAACAAACCGACAGCACCGCACAACGGGGCACCACGGTCGTCACCGAAGCGGTCAACGTGATGCGTGATTTGTCGCGGCACATGCAAGCCGCCGGCGAAGGAATCGAAGCGCTCAACGAGCAGTCGCTGGTGATCGGCACCATCGTCAAAACCATCAGCGGCATTGCCGAACAGACCAACCTGCTGGCGCTCAACGCCGCGATCGAAGCCGCCCGGGCCGGCGAGCAGGGCCGTGGTTTTGCCGTGGTCGCGGACGAGGTCCGGCAACTGGCCTCGCGCACCAGCCAGGCGACGGACGAAATCGTCGGCGTGGTACGGCAGAACCAGGAAATGGCCCGCAATGCCGTGGCGCTGATGACCGACGGCAAGCTTCAGGCTGAACAGGGCCTGGCGCTGGCGGCGGAGGCGGGCACGGTGATTGTCGAGATTCAGGACGGTGCGCAGAAAGTGGTGGATGCGGTGGGGCAGTTTGCCAATCAGCTCTCTCACTGACACCGCACTGATCGTTCCCACGCTCTGCGTGGGAATGCCGCCCGGGACGCTCCGCGTTCCTTCGCTGGCGTGACGCAGAGCGTCACAGGATGCATTCCCGCGCAGAGCGTGGGAACGATCACCGAGGGGCAGCGCCGCATCTGCTCGCTCCCACAGGTTCTGCGATTCTCCAGTGACAGCGCTACAATCGGCTCCTTTTCCTCCGGAGCAGATCCCCATGAGCGTCTCCCACCGCCGTCCGGTGCCTCTGAACAAAGCCTACCGCCTGCTCAATCACGGGCCGACCGTACTGGTCAGCGCCGCTCACGACGGCCAACGCAACATCATGGCCGCCGCCTGGGCCATGCCGCTGGATTTCGAACCGCCGAAAGTCGCCGTCGTCCTCGACAAATCCACCTGGACTCGCCAGTTGCTTGAAGCCTCCGGCACTTTTGTGCTGAACGTGCCTTGCGTCAATCAGGCCGATATCGTGCAAACCGTCGGCAACACCTCCGGCCTGGAACTCACCCGCAACCAAGGTCACGACAAGTTTCAGGCGTACGGTCTGCAAACCTTCGCTGGCGAACAGGTTGAAGCGCCGCTGCTCGAGGGCTGTGTCGCCTGGCTCGAATGCCGCCTGCTGCCGGAGCCGCGCAATCACGAGCAATACGACCTGTTCCTCGCCGAAGTCATCGCCGCCCAAGCCGATGAGCGTGTGTTCAGCGATGGGCGCTGGCATTTCGAGGGGCAGGATGGACTGCGTACCTTGCACCACGTGGCGGGCGGGCATTTCCTGAAGATTGGGGATGGGGTGGATGGCAAGACGTTGGCGGTCTGATTTACTCCCGGGAGAAGGCCTGCTGCTCGGCAGGCCTTTTTCAATGCGGTGTTTCAGTCCCCCAACGCCTCTCCCTCACGCCGAGGGTCGGCACCCCCCGTCAATGTCGCTTTGCCCTGCGCATCCTTCACCCGCACGATTGCTTGGGTGCCGCTGGTCATGTCGATTTCACTGACCGTGTGCCCTTTGTCTTTCAACGCCTGAATCAGCACCGGGCTGAACTGTCCCTGTTCCAGTTCGGTGGGGCCATTGCGGCTGCCGAAGTTGGGCAGGTTGATCGCACTTTGTGCATCGAGGTTCCAGTCGAGCAGGCCGATGGTGGTTTTAGCCACGTATTCGATGATTTGCGAACCGCCGGGCGAGCCGACTGTGGCGACGAATTCACCAGTGTTGCGATCAAAGATCAGCGTCGGCGCCATCGACGAGCGTGGGCGTTTTCCGGGTTCGACGCGGTTCGCGACTTTCTGCCCGTTCTCTTCGGGGATGAAGGAAAAGTCGGTCATCTGGTTGTTCAGCAGAAAACCCTGAACCATCAGGTGCGAGCCGAACGCGGCTTCGATGGTGGTGGTCATCGACACGGCGCCGCCGAGGTCGTCCACCGCCACCACTTGCGAAGTCGAGATGCGCAACGGCGAGCGGTCCGGTGCATAGGCCACCTGTACGCCCGGCGGTGTGCCCGGTTTGGCGCTGCCCATGCTGCGCTCGCCGATCAGGCTGGCGCGGCTGGCCAAGTAGGCTGGATCAAGCAGACCTTTGACCGGCACCGGGACGAAATCGGTGTCGGCCACGTATTGCGCACGGTCGGCATAGGCCAGACGTTCAGCCTCGGCGATCAGATGCACCGCTTGCGGCGCCGGTTCGATGCCGGCCGGCCTATTGCTGTTCACCGGTTTGAGCGGCGTCAGCGACAGGCGTGGGTCGCGAGTCTCCAGCGCCTGCAACGTGCCGAGAATCTGCGCTACGGCAATTCCGCCTGACGATGGTGGCGGCATGCCGCAGACCTGCCAACGCTTGTAGTCGGTACACAGCGGCGCGCGCTCCTTGGCCTGATAACGCTGCAAATCGTTCAGCGACAGGCTGCCGGGGTTGGCGTGCTGTTGAACCTTGGCGACGATCTCTTCGGCGATCGGACCTTTGTACAGCGCATCGGCACCTTCGCTGGCGATGCGTTTGAACACGGCGGCCAACTTCGGGTTTTGCAGGCGTGTGCCTACAGCTTTGACGCTGCCATCGTTATTGAGGAAGTAGGCGGCCATGTCTGGTGACTGGCGTATCAGCGGATCGGCAGTCAGCAGCGAATGCAGGCGCGGGGAAATCGCAAATCCTTGCTCGGCCAGTTTGATCGCCGGCTCAAACAGCTTCGCCCATGGCAAGCGACCGTGCTGCCGATGCGCCAGCTCCAGCGCCCGCAATACCCCGGGCGTACCGACCGAGCGCCCGCCGATCTGCGCTTGCGTAAAGGCCATCGGTTTACCATCAACCTTCAGGAACAGCTCCTCGGTGGCCCCGGCCGGCGCCGTTTCGCGGCCGTCATAGGTGCGCACCTGCTTGCCATCCCACAACACAATCATCGCCCCGCCACCGATCCCGGAAGACTGCGGCTCAACCAGCGTCAACACCGCCTGCATCGCAATCGCCGCATCAATCGCCGAACCACCCTGACGCAACATCTCCCGCCCGGCTTCGGCCGCGAGTGGATTGGCAGCAGCGGCCATGTGCTTATTGGCGTGACGGGTTTGCAGATCAGTGCGGTAACCGGAAGCGGCTTCCGGTGCCAGCGGCAACGAGGAAGAGGGCGGGGCGTTGCATGCGGTGAGGGTCAGAGCGCTGACAAGCAGTGTCAGGGCTGGCAGGCGAAAGCGCTTCAAGGGCTGGGCTGGAAACACGCTGGCTCTCCGTCCGTGGGGTAGAAGTCTTCGGGGACTTTATCGAGCGGGCCGGCGGGGTGCAAACTGCGTGAGGATTACAGCCCTCCCGCTCAGCGGCCGCGCCAATCGATTAGCCGAAAACGATGCCTTTGTGGGAGCGAGCCTGCTCGCGAAAGCGGTAGCTCAGGCGGTGCTATTTTCTTAGTTCTTCGTCGGTGTGAAGCGTGCCGTCGGCCATTTTGCTCGGCAGCATTCCCAGCACAAACACGCTGGCCGGCCCGCCGGCGCCACGGATGGCCCAGTTCAGGCGCTGTTGCAAAATCCCGCCGCCGGCCAGACGCCCCAAAGCCAGGTCGGCGCCTATTGCCGTCGCGATCGCGGTGCTGGCGGATGGCATGAGCATGGCGCCGGCGACCATGATCTTGCCGAAGTTGCTGGCTGGCTCCTTGGCAGTGCCAGCGTCCGTGCGACACCAGTTGTCCGGCGTGCAGGACTTGGCAAATACCCTGTCTTCGCGTGGCTCGGGCGCAGGCCACTCATCCTTCTCGATGTACACCGGCTCCGGTGCTTTCGGTGGAAGCAAAGTAAACCAGGCCCTGCCACCGCTATACGGATTTAATAACCAGTCATCGTCGAGAAGGTATTTGTATTGACGCATGCCAACTCCCTGTATGGCGCTGAATCGAGCCAGGGGAGCTTGTCGGTCGAAGGGCAATTCGGGGAGAGAGGGGCGAGTGCTTGAAGTGATGAAAAATACAGTTCTTACGTGAGCAAAGCCTGCTTCCTACAGGGCTATCTCAGTCCAGCGGTTTTGCGCCTGATTCAGGCAAAACCATTGTCGGTCGCGCCTGTAATCTTTTCCTTTGAATCGCTGACTACGCCGGATTTCTCTTACAGATTATTCAGGTCGACAGCCTACACGGCGTTGCCTGAGGATGGTTTCTGTACGGTTGCCAGGAGGGGCTTCACTTTTGCTGGGCGGTGGAACAAAACAAAGGCAGCAACACGACATCAATCAAAAGAAATCTGGAAGGCGCTGAAGAGGTAGCTCAATGAAAAGCGTAAGCAATCACGAGGGCAGTGTTCTCGAAATGCTGCGCACGGAAGAGAATTTCGCTCTCGAATATCTCGTTGCAGCATTGGAAGAAATTGATGAAGAGGGCGGTGAGTCTGTGTTTCTCACCGCGTTACGACGTGTGGTGGAAGCGAGAGGCGGTTTTGCCGCTGTCTCCAACGCAACCGGACTCAATAGAGGCAATCTTTACCGCCAGTTTTCAGCAGATGGGAACCCAGGCCTTTCTACGCTACTGAAGGTGCTGTCTGCTGTGGGGCTCGGTTTGTCGAAGGTGGTCGCTCACAGTCAGGATGATCAGGAACACACAGCAGCGTGATCCACCGTGGTAATAAGAAGCCCGGCTCGATGTCGGGCTTTCTGATTTTTTCCCTGCGGCATTTCTCTGATGGGGCACGTGGAATTGATCCGCTGACATTAAGCGGTAGGTTGCGAGTGAAGCAGAGCGCAACTTTTCTCAAGGCATAAAAAAACGGCCTACCTTTCGGTAAGCCGTTTTTAGTACTTGGTGGCTACACAGGGACTTGAACCCCGGACCCCAGCATTATGAATGCTATGCTCTAACCAACTGAGCTATGTAGCCAAGTGGCGCGCATTATTCCCCTGAAATGGCAAAGCGTCAAGCGTAAATCGAAAATATTTCTTCCTGTTTTCAACCGCTTATCCTCCAGCCCCGAAAATCGGGGCCGGGGAGGGCGTCAGCGCAGTTGGAATCTGGCGGTATTGGCGCTCAGGGCTTCGCTGCCCTGGCTCAAGGTGTCGGCCGCGAGGTTCACCGCGCGTGCGCCTTCAAGCAAACGCACCGCTGCTTGATCGACCTGCTGGATATTGCCGCTGACTTCGTCGGCGGTGCTGGCCTGTTCTTCAACTGCCGTGGCGATTTGCGCCAGGGTGTCGGTGACGCTCTGTACGGCGCTGGCGATTTCTCCCAGGCGTTCGCCGAGTCCGGTGACCGCCTCGGCATCCGATTGCGCCTGACCACAAGCGGCTTCCATCAGGCTCACCGCTTCGTTGACCGTGGCACGCAGGCTGTCGACGGTGCCGGCGATCTGCGCGGTGGACGATTGCGTGCGTTGCGAGAGGCTGCGCACCTCGTCGGCGACCACGGCAAAGCCGCGACCCTGTTCGCCGGCGCGGGCGGCTTCGATGGCGGCGTTGAGCGCGAGCAGGTTGGTCTGCTCGGCGACGCCGCGAATGGTGTCCACGACCAGTTGAATCTGCTGGCCTTGCTCGCTGACCCGGCCAAGCGCGGCGGCGGTGTCGTTAAGGCGCTGATTGAGCTGCTGAATGCTGGCCGTGGTGCGTTGGCTGTCGCGGCTGCTGTCGGCGGCGATGCGCCGGGTTTGCTGGGCGCTGCCGGAGGCCTGTTCGCAACTTTGCGCGACGCCTTGCGAGGTGGCGGCCAATTGCGTGGCGGCAGCGGCGATCTGGCTGATCTGCAACTGCTGCGCCTCGACTTCGCTCAGGGCGCCGCTGGAGTGTTGGTTGAGGCTGCGTACCGCGTTGCTCAACTGCGAGGTCTCGTGGTCGACGCCGAGCATGCTGCTGCGCAGTTGCACCACAGCGACGTTAAGCGCGGTGCTGATCGCTGCCAGCTCATCGCGCCCCACCACTGGCACTTGCAGGCTCAGGTTACCGTCGCGCAAGGCCTCAGCGAGCAAGGTGATGCCGCTGGCACTGCGGCGGATCGAGGCTTGCAGGCAGACGAACAGGTACAGCGCGGCCAACAGCAGGCAACCGAAGATTGCGGCGACAAGAATGAACTGGCGAATCGCCGAGCTGTAATACGCATCGAGCCGCTGATCCAGCGCGACCAGGGATTGCTGGCGCAGGGAAGCGAGGTCGGTGAGCAGCGCGTCGAGGCTGCGTTCGAAGTCCTCTGGCTTGAGGTTGATGCTGCCGCCAAACACACCGTCGTCGAGGACTTTCAGGCCGCTGTCGAGGTGTTTCAGGCTGTCTTGATATTGACCGGCCCAGGCTTGCAGCTCGGCTGGCAGACGCGCCTCCAGCAGGCTGGCGGTTTTCACCAGTTGCTCGCGGGCGTCCCCGATGCGACTGCGCAGGTCGCGCAACTGCAAGCGGCTCTGCAGGGTGAACTGCCCGGAGACCACCGAGGCTTGGCCGACCGCGGCGAGACGGCCGACCCGCTCGATCAGGTCCGGCGCGTGCTGCGTGGAAATCTGCGTCAGCAGGTAGGTTTCCAGCCACGGTGCAAGGGTCAGGCGATTGTCCATGACGATCTGCTCGCGCAAGGCTTGCAGCGCGCCCAGGGCATTGGTGAAGCGGTCATAACCGTCCGGCCACCAGCCGACACTGCTCAGGCTTTTCGAATCAAGGCCATTGAGCGCGGTTTGCAGCGCCTGAAAGCGTTCGAGGATTGCGCCGTCGGCGCCTTGCTGGTTCAGGGCATTGCCCAGCTCCGTGGTGGCTTGCAGCACCGCCGGTTGCACGGCGTCGAAGGCGGCCATGGCGGCGAGGGTGGCCGGTGTCGGCTGACGATTGGTCTCGGTGGCGCGCCAGCGGGCGGCGCGGTCGCGTTGCGCGGCGAGCAGGTTGTCCAGCGCATCCAGCGCGAGCAATTGACGCACACCGGCACGTTCGCCGGAAATCAGATTGAGCTTCTCGCGATAGTCATGGCCGATCATCAACAGGCTGCCGGCCAGCGGCAGAATGAACAGCAGAAACAACAATTGGAATTTACCTGCGAAGCCAAACCGCCCCAGCAATTTGATCCCCGGTGAAAGGAAAGCCTGCATGCCTCATGACTCCTCTGGACACCACGCACCATTGGCGTGCATCGCGAACCTTTCGGCTGCGACCTGTGCCCTCTAAAAGGCCTCGAAAGTTCACCCATGCCCGCTCTGTAGGCCGGCTCTGTAGCGAAACTTCCCATTGTCGAGCGCCTTTGTAAGGCGATCGTGTTCAAGGGCAGAAGGAAGGCAAGATTCAGACCATGGCGTTGCGCTATCACCGTTTGCTCGACGACCAGTCAGTTAGTTAGCTGCCTAAGGGGATAGCGCGAGCGCACCGAAAAATGGCACATTGACGCACCTGCCTGCGGGCACCCATCTGCTGTCCGGAATTTTCCATGGCTATCAGCAACGTTCAGACCGCCGCTGCCTCGGCGACCGCTGCTCCGCAAAGCAGCCCCTTGGTGATGCGCATCATCGGCGCGGTGGCGCTGGCGCATCTGATCAATGACCTGATCCAGTCGGTTCTGCCGTCGATCTACCCGATGCTCAAAGCCAACTATGGCCTGACCTTCACCCAGGTCGGCCTGATCACCTTGACCTTCCAGTTGACCGCGTCGCTGTTGCAGCCGTGGGTCGGATATCACACTGACCGGCATCCGAAACCGTGGCTGCTGCCGGCGGGCACCGTGTGTACGTTGATCGGCATTCTGATGATGTCGGTGGTCGGCAGCTTCCCATTGATTCTGCTGGCGGCGGCGCTGATTGGTATCGGCTCGTCGACCTTTCACCCGGAAGCCTCGCGTGTTGCGCGACTGGCCTCGGGCGGCCGGTTTGGTCTGGCGCAATCGACCTTTCAGGTCGGCGGCAATGCCGGCTCCGCGTTCGGCCCATTGCTGGCGGCGGCGATCATCATTCCCTTCGGCCAGGGCAATGTGGCGTGGTTCGGTCTGTTCGCAGTGTTTGCGCTGTTCGTGCTGTACCGCATCAGCCGTTGGTACGCCAATCACCTCAACCTGTTCAAGCTAAAGGCCGGCCAGGCGGCGACGCACGGCTTGTCGAAGGGCAGGGTGACCAGTGCGCTGGTGGTGCTCGGGCTACTGGTGTTCTCCAAGTATTTCTACATGGCCAGTTTCACCAGCTACTTCACTTTCTACCTGATCGAGAAGTTCGACCTGTCGGTGGCCAGCTCGCAATTGCATCTGTTCCTGTTCTTGGGCGCAGTGGCGGCGGGGACGTTCTTCGGCGGGCCGATCGGGGACAAGATCGGGCGTAAGGCAGTGATCTGGGTTTCCATCCTCGGCGTCGCGCCGTTCACCCTGATCCTGCCGCATGTCGATCTGTTCTGGACCAGCATTCTCAGCGTGGTGATCGGCTTCATTCTGGCGTCGGCATTCTCGGCGATCGTGGTGTACGCGCAGGAACTGGTGCCAGGCAATGTCGGGATGATTGCCGGGATTTTCTTCGGGCTCATGTTTGGTTTCGGCGGGATTGGCGCAGCGCTGCTCGGGCATCTGGCGGATGTGCACGGGATTGAGTACGTGTACTTCCTGTGCTCGTTTCTGCCGTTGTTTGGTGTGTTGGCGATCTTTTTACCGCGTACCAGAAAGGCCTGAACAGACGAATCGAACTGTGGGAGCGAGCCTGCTCGCGAATGGGTGTGTCAGTTGACGAATGCTTAGCTGACACGCCGCATTCGCGAGCAGGGAAATGTACTCAGTCACTGAATTTCAGGCACAAAAAAGCCGCGTATGAAACGCGGCTTTTTCTTGCCCGGCTGTTGCTTAGACGTTGAAACGGAAGTGCATCACGTCGCCGTCCTTGACGATGTAATCCTTGCCTTCCAGACGCCATTTGCCGGCTTCTTTGGCGCCGGCTTCGCCTTTGTACTGGATGAAGTCGTTGTAGGCGATGACTTCGGCGCGGATGAAGCCTTTTTCGAAGTCGGTGTGGATCACGCCAGCGGCCTGTGGTGCGGTGGCACCGACCTTGACGGTCCAGGCGCGGACTTCTTCGACACCGGCGGTGAAGTAGGTCTGCAGGTGGAGCATTTCGTAGCCGGCGCGGATCACGCGGTTCAGGCCAGGTTCTTCCAGGCCCAGAGCCTCGAGGAACATGTCCTTCTCTTCGCCGTCGTCGAGCTCGGCGATTTCCGCTTCGATCTTGTTGCACACCGGAACGACCATGGCGCCTTCTTCTTCGGCGATGGCCTTGACCACGTCCAGGTGCGGGTTGTTCTCGAAACCGTCTTCAGCAACGTTGGCGATGTACATGACCGGCTTGGTGGTCAGCAGGTGGAAGCCCTTGATCACTGCCTTTTCGTCAGCGCTCATGTTCTTCATCAGGCTGCGCGCCGGTTTGGCTTCGGTGAAGTGCGCGATCAGTTGCTCAAGCAGAGCCTTCTGAACCACGGCGTCCTTGTCACCGCCCTTGGCGTTGCGCGCGACTTTCTGCAGTTGCTTCTCGCAGCTGTCGAGGTCGGCAAAGATCAGTTCCAGGTCGATGATTTCGATGTCGCGTTTCGGGTCGACGCTGTTGGACACGTGGATCACGTTGTCGTCTTCGAAGCAGCGCACCACGTGAGCGATCGCGTCGGTTTCGCGGATGTTGGCCAGGAACTTGTTGCCCAGGCCTTCACCTTTCGAGGCGCCAGCGACGAGGCCGGCGATGTCGACGAACTCCATGGTGGTCGGCAGGATGCGCTTCGGATTGACGATGGCCGCCAGGGCTTCCAGGCGCGGATCCGGCATCGGCACGATGCCGCTGTTCGGCTCGATGGTGCAGAAGGGGAAGTTCTCGGCCGCGATACCGGATTTGGTCAGGGCGTTGAACAGGGTGGACTTGCCGACGTTAGGCAGGCCGACGATGCCGCAATTGAATCCCATGGTGTTTCCCCTCGGGTAAAAGTCAGGCCTTCTGGCTGTGCAGGTTTTTCATCGCGCGGTTCCATTCCCCGGCGAGGATATCCGGCAGCACGCCGAGGGCAAAGTCGATGCTGGCATCGAGTTTTTCCTGTTCGGCGCGTGGCGCACGACCCAGGACGAAATTTGAAACCATACTGGCAACGCCCGGGTGGCCGATGCCAAGCCGCAGGCGGTAGAACGTATTCTGATTGCCCAGTTGCGCAATGATGTCGCGCAACCCGTTGTGACCGCCATGGCCGCCACCCTGCTTGAGCTTGGCAACGCCCGGAGGCAAGTCGAGTTCGTCATGCGCCACGAGGATTTCTTCAGGCTTGATGCGGAAGAAACCGGCGAGTGCCGCCACGGCCTGGCCGCTGCGGTTCATGTAGGTGGTGGGAATCAGCAGACGAACATCCTGACCCTGATGCGAGTAGCGCCCGGTCAGGCCGAAATATTTGCGATCGGCCACAAGATTCACATTCTGTGCGTGGGCGATGCGCTCAACAAAAAGGGCCCCTGCGTTATGCCGGGTCTGTTCGTATTCAGCGCCTGGATTTCCCAGGCCAACGATCAGTTTGATGGCAGTCACGATAGGGGCCCTTCCTTGGAGTGGTGGATAACATCGCCGCGATCGGGGAAAGCGGCGAAAGTGGACGAAAAATGCTCATTTACCATGGATGTAAACTCCGCGTTCTCGCCCGCTTTCTCGCTACGTTCCAGTCCGCGATGTTACTTGCTCACTCCGGCATGACAGAGTGAATTACTCTGCTTCGCCTTCTTCGGTAGGTTCTGCAGCAACACGTGGAGCGTGGACGTTGGCAACAGCCTTGTCATCGCCGTGTGCCAGAGCAACGAACTCAACACCTTTAGGAGCTTTGAGGTCCGACAGGTGAATGATGGTGCCGATTTCTGCTTTCGACAGATCGACTTCGATGAACTCAGGCAGATCTTTTGGCAGGCAGGTCACTTCGATTTCAGCAACAACGTGCGAAACTTCGCCGCCTTTCTTCACTGGAGCTTCTTCGCCAACAAAGTGTACAGGCACGATGGCGGTCAGTTTCTGGCCGGCAACAACGCGTACGAAGTCAGCGTGCATCACGTGGCCTTTGGCCGGGTGACGCTGCAGAGCCTTGATGATGACGTTCTGCTTGGTGCCACCAACGTTCAGCTCGATGATGTGGCTGTAAGCCGCTTCGTTTTCGAGCAGTTTGGCAACTTCTTTGGCCAGCATGCTGATGGATTCAGGGGCTTTGTCGCCACCGTAAACAACAGCTGGAACCAGAGCGGCGAGACGACGCAGGCGGCGGCTCGCACCTTTCCCCAGGTCGGAACGCACTTCAGCATTCAGAGTAAAATCGTTCATTTTGTATCTCCAAAATAGCCATGACCGAGTGGCGTTTGCGACCAGCGCCGAACACGGTATGGGCAAAAAAGCCCCGCCCCGACAGGAATGCCGGGGCGGGGCGCTTTTCGTCAACGAGACATTTCGCGAAGGGCAGGGCCCTTAACGGAACATCGCGCTGATCGATTCTTCATTGCTGATGCGGCGTACCGCTTCGGCAACAACCGGTGCGATATCCAGTTGACGGATACGTGCACAGGCTTGTGCTGCAGCGGACAGCGGAATGGTGTTGGTCACCACCAGCTCGTCCAGCACGGAATTTTCGATATTCTCGATGGCCCGGCCCGACAGCACAGGGTGTGTGCAGTAGGCAAAGACCTTGGCTGCGCCATGCTCTTTCAGGGCCTTGGCCGCGTGGCACAGGGTGCCGGCGGTATCGACCATGTCATCGACGAGAATACAGGTACGCCCTTCGACATCACCGATGATATGCATCACTTCAGAGTGATTGGCTTTCTCACGGCGTTTGTCGATGATCCCGAGATCGACGCCCAGCGACTTGGCAACAGCCCGTGCACGCACGACGCCACCAATGTCCGGGGACACGATCATCAGGTTTTCGAAGCGCTGATCTTCAATGTCATCCACCAGAACCGGGGAGCCGTAGATGTTATCTACCGGAATATCGAAGAAGCCCTGAATCTGGTCAGCATGCAGATCAACCGTGAGAACACGGTCGATGCCGACTACGGTAAGCATGTCAGCAACGACTTTCGCGCTGATAGCCACACGTGCGGAACGCGGACGGCGATCCTGACGGGCATAACCAAAATAAGGAATAACAGCAGTGATACGAGTAGCCGAGGAGCGGCGGAAGGCATCAGCCATCACTACCAGTTCCATCAGGTTATCGTTGGTCGGAGCGCAGGTCGGCTGAATAATGAAGACGTCTTTACCGCGAACGTTTTCATTGATCTCGGCTGTGATTTCGCCGTCGGAAAACTTGCCGACAGAGATGTCACCGAGAGGGATATGCAGCTGACGTACGACACGCCGAGCTAGATCGGGGTTGGCATTCCCCGTAAAGACCATCATCTTGGACACGCGCAGTACCTAGAGGCTGAGGGTAACCTGGATGAGTAGAGAAAATGGCAGGGGCGGCTGGATTCGAACCAACGCATGGCAGGATCAAAACCTGCTGCCTTACCGCTTGGCGACGCCCCTGTATCTGTTGCTTTCAAGTGCCGGGCACTTGATTCCTTTAGAGCAGACTTTGCAGCTTGCGATGCAACATCGAAACGTTGCTTCCTTTCGCTACAAACCCTGTAAGGGTCTCTGTCAGAAGGGCCGAGACTTTATCAGCTTCAGCTTTGCTTGGGAAGCCCCCAAACACGCAACTTCCAGTTCCGGTGAGCTTTGCTTCGGTAAATTTACCTAACAAATCCAATGCGTTACGTACCTCTGGATAACGCCTTGCGACCACCGGCAAGCAGTCATTTCGACTGTTTCCCTCGGGAACGGGGCGCACTTTAATGGGCGGTGTGTTACGTGTCAACAAAGGATCGGAAAAAATTTCTGCCGTACTAACAGCGACTTGCGGCACGAGCACCAGATACCACGGTTCTTCGGGGTCGACCGGGGTCAGTTTCTCGCCAACACCCTCGGCAAATGCCGCATGGCCACGGACGAACACCGGTACGTCGGCACCGAGTGACAGGCCCAGTTCCGCCAGGCGATCTTCATCCCAGCCCAGTTGCCACAAATGGTTGAGACCGAGCAAAGTCGTCGCCGCATTCGAACTGCCGCCACCGATGCCGCCGCCCATGGGCAGGACTTTGTCGATCCAGATGTCGATGCCGAGCGCGCAGCCGGACTGTTGCTGCAACATCTTCGCCGCGCGCACGATCAGGTTGCTGTCGTGGGGCACACCGGCGAACTCGGTGTGCAGTTGAATCACGCCGTCATCGCGCACGGCGAAAGTGAGTTCATCGCCGTAATCGAGGAATTGAAACAGCGTCTGCAATTCGTGATAACCGTCTTCACGGCGACCGAGAATGTGCAGCATCAAGTTGAGTTTGGCCGGCGAGGGCAGGGTCAGGCGTGCAGCGGTCATGCTTTATTGCCCCAACTTGCGCGGTTGCCAGGTCTTGATCACCAGCGTTACGTCAAGGTCGGTGCCGTGCAGCTTGATGCGCTCGGGCAGCCAGTAACCATTCTGTTCGGTGTAGGCGGTGTATTCGACTTTCCAGCCGTCCTGCTCAAGGCTGGCCAGACGACTGTCGGCGTCCAGGTTCAAGCGACTCTTGCTTTCCGGCGCGGGCAGGCCACGAACCCACCAAGCCAGATTGGATACCGGCAATTTCCAGCCCAGCTGTTCTTCGAGCAGGGCTTCAGGAGATTGCGATTCGTAGCGGCCCTGGTTGGCGACTTCCAGCGACACCTTGCCCGGGCGCCCGGTCAGGCGTGCCGCGCCACGACCCAGCGGGCCGGACAGGCGAATGTCGTAGTAATCCTGACGCTGCAGCCAGAACAGCGTGCCGCTGCCGGAATCCTTCGGCGCGCGGATGCCGATCTTGCCGTCGATCTGCCAGCCATCAAGGCCGGTCAGTTGCTGTTTGTTCGCTGCCCATTGAGCCGGGCTGCCGTGACCCTCGACTGATTCGCGAGTGCCGAAACCCGAGCAACCGGCGAGCAGGGCGATGAAGCTGAAAACAATAACGTGGCGCAAAAGCATGGTTTAAAGATTCTCGGATCCGGTCAGGCGCTTGATGGTGCTGCGCAGAATGGTGCTGTCGGGCTGATCCTTGAGGAACTTGCCCCACACTTGTTTGGCTTCGCGTTGATTGCCCTTGGCCCAGAGGACTTCGCCAAGGTGCGCGGCGACTTCGTGGTCAGGGAAACGCTCGAGCGCCTGGCGCAGGTATTTCTCCGCGTCGTCCAGATTGCCCAGGCGATAGTTTACCCAGCCGAGGCTGTCGAGTACCGCCGGGTCTTCCGGATTGATCTGGTGCGCCTGCTCGATCAGCGTTTTCGCTTCAGCGTAGCGGGTGGTGCGGTCGGACAAGGTGTAGCCCAGTGCATTGAGCGCCATGGCGTTGTCCGGGTCGCGCTTGATGATCAGGCGCAGGTCTTTCTCCATCTGCGCCAGATCATTGCGTTTCTCCGCGAGCATGGCGCGGGTGTAAAGCAGGTTGAGATCGTCCGGGTATTTCTGCAGCGCTTGTTGCAGAACCTTCCAGGCCTTGTCGTCCTGTTTATTGGCCGACAGGCTTTCCGACTCGATCAGATACAGCTGGATCGCGTAATCGGGCTGCTCGTCACGCTCGGCCGCCAGTTTGCTTTGCGCTTCGGCGGTCTTGCCGTTGCTCATCAGAATATCGGCCTGACGCAGCTGTGCCGGCAGATAGTCATTGCCCGGACCGACCTGGGCGTATTCGATGAGCGCGCCTTGCGGGTCGTTGCGCTCTTCGGCAATCCGGCCGAGATTCAGATGCGCTGAATCGACGTGGCTTTCGCGAGCGATCAGGTCTTCCAGATAACCTTTGGCCTCATCCCACGCCTTGGCTTCCAGGCACACCAGCGCCAGCGAATAACGCAGTTCATCGTCTTCCGGGTATTGCTGAACGAGGGTGGAGAATTCGGCCTTGGCGTCGTCCATGCGGTCCTGTTCGACGAGCATGCGCGCGTAAGTCAGGCGCAGGCGTTTGTCTTCCGGGTATTTCCTGATGCTTTTCTGCAACAGCGGCAGCGCTTCGTCGCCACGGTTGAGCAACTGAAGCAGGCGCGCACGCAGCAGGATCGGTGCGATTTCGCCGTCTTCCGGCGGATTGTCTTCAAGCAGAGTAAGCGCACCTTGATTGTCGCCGTCCTGCTGCAACAGCAGGGCCTTGCCGAAAATCAGCTGATTGTTGTTCGGGTGGCGCTCAAGCAAACGGTCGAAGCTTTTCATCAGACCGTTGCGGGTTTCCTGATCGGTGTCGGCGGCCGACAGCGCGAGGAAATCGAAATGGGTATCGCCCTTGCCCTGCAGGACTTTCTCCATGTAGACCATGGAGTCGTCGTAGCGCCCGGCGCGGGCCAGCTGCACGGCGGCGGCGCGTTGCGCTTCGAGATCGTCCGGGGCATTGCGGGCCCAGATCAGCGCGGTGTCGAGGGCCGGTTGATCGGCGCCCAGATATTCGGCGATGCGGAAAGCCCGCTCGGAGACACCCGGATCCTGGGTGTTGATGGCCTGGGTCACGTAGTTGTCCAGGGCAATGTCGAAACGATTGCGCTGGCCGGCGAGTTCGGCGCTCAGCAGGCTGAACACGGTTTCCTCGCTGAATGAGCCGTAAACCTTGGGCTTTTCAGGTGCGGGCGTGGTGTCTTCGACCGGCGGGGTGCCGTCCGGCGCAACGGGCGCCATGGCCTGGCAGCCGCTGAGGAAGACAAAAGCGAGGAGCAACGCGGAAGATCTATTCATATAGGAAGAGGACGACTAACCTGCGGTCGGATCATCATGACACAAGCCTTCGGCCAAACATAACCGAGACTCAATTGTGGCCATTATAGGGGCTGACGATTGGGACAATAGTCAGCGGTAGTTGTTCTGAATCTTTCGAAGTAGGACAATTGCCGGCTTCACGTCACCACCAGCGACCTTGAATGGCCTTCCTTGCACTCGGTATTAACCACAAGACTGCTTCAGTAGACGTCCGCGAGCGCGTGGCCTTTACCCCTGAGCAGCTGGTGGAGGCCTTGCAGCAGCTCTGCCGACTGACCGACAGCCGCGAAGCCGCGATCCTCTCCACCTGCAATCGCAGTGAGCTTTATATAGAACAGGATCAGCTCTCGGCCGATGTCGTGCTGCGCTGGCTGGCCGATTATCACCATCTGAGCCTCGACGAGCTGCGCGCCAGTGCCTATGTGCATGAAGACGATGCGGCTGTTCGTCACATGATGCGCGTCGCCTCCGGGCTCGACTCGCTGGTGCTGGGCGAACCGCAGATTCTCGGCCAGATGAAATCGGCCTACGCCGTGGCCCGCGAGGCCGGCACCATCGGTCCGCTGCTGGGGCGGCTGTTTCAGGCGACGTTCAATGCCGCCAAGCAGGTGCGTACCGATACTGCGATCGGCGAGAACCCGGTGTCGGTGGCGTTTGCTGCGGTGAGCCTGGCGAAACAGATTTTCAGCGATCTGCAACGCAGCCAGGCGCTGCTGATCGGTGCCGGCGAGACGATTACGCTGGTCGCGCGCCATTTGCATGAGCTGGGGGTCAAGCGCATCGTCGTCGCCAACCGCACGCTGGAGCGCGCCAGCCAGTTGGCCGAGCAATTCGGCGCTCACGCCGTGCTGCTCTCGGACATTCCGGCGGAACTGGTGCGCAGCGACATCGTCATCAGTTCGACCGCCAGCCAGTTGCCAATCCTCGGCAAGGGTGCGGTGGAAAGTGCGCTGAAGCTGCGCAAGCACAAGCCGATCTTCATGGTCGACATAGCGGTACCGCGCGATATCGAGCCAGAAGTCGGCGAGTTGGACGACGTTTACCTGTACAGCGTCGACGATCTCCACGAAGTGGTCGCCGAGAACCTCAAGAGCCGTCAGGGCGCTGCGCAAGCGGCGGAGGAAATGATTTCGGTCGGCGCCGACGATTTCATGGTGCGCCTGCGCGAACTGGCGGCAGTCGATGTGCTCAAGGCCTATCGTCAACAGAGCGAACGCTTGCGTGACGAGGAATTGCAGAAGGCCCTGCGTCTGCTGGCCAACGGCGGCAACGCCGAAGACGTGCTCGGGCAACTGGCCCGTGGCCTGACCAACAAACTCTTGCATGCGCCCAGCGTGCAGTTGAAAAAGCTGTCTGCCGAAGGCCGCCTCGATGCGCTGGCCATGGCCCAGGAACTCTTTGCCCTTGAGGGCTCACCGGATAGTTTTTCGGATAAAAAACCGCAATGAAAGCGTCACTGCTCAACAAGCTGGACATTCTCCAGGACCGTTTCGAGGAACTGACCGCGCTGCTCGGCGACGGTGAAGTCATTGCCGATCAGGCCAAGTTCCGCGCCTATTCCAAGGAGTACGCCGAACTCGAGCCGGTAGTGGCCGCCTATAAAAAGCTGCTCGGCGTACAAAGCGATCTTGAAGGCGCGCAGGCGCTGCTCAAGGACAACGACCCGGACATGCGCGAAATGGCCGTGGAAGAAGTTCGCGAAGCCAAGGAGTTGCTGGTCACGCTGGAATCCGATCTGCAGCGCATGCTGCTGCCTAAAGATCCGAATGACGGGCGCAACGTCTTCCTCGAAATTCGCGCCGGCACCGGTGGCGACGAGGCGGCGATCTTCTCCGGCGACCTGTTCCGCATGTACTCGCGTTATGCCGAGCGGCGTGGCTGGCGCGTCGAGATCCTCTCGGAAAACGAAGGCGAACACGGTGGCTATAAAGAAGTCATCGCGCGCATTGAAGGCGACAACGTTTACGGCAAGCTGAAATTCGAGTCCGGCGCACACCGCGTCCAGCGCGTACCCGCCACCGAATCCCAGGGTCGGATTCACACGTCGGCCTGCACCGTGGCGGTATTGCCCGAGCCGGACGAGCGCGAAGCCATCGAGATCAACCCGGCGGATCTGCGTGTCGACACTTACCGTTCCTCCGGGGCCGGTGGTCAGCACGTCAACACCACCGACTCGGCGATCCGCATTACCCACATCCCGACCGGCACCGTCGTCGAGTGTCAGGAAGAACGCTCCCAGCACAAGAACCGTGCCCGGGCGATGGCGTGGCTGTCGGCAAAACTCAACGATCAGCAGAACGCAGCGGCAGCCAACGCGATTGCCAGTGAGCGCAAGTTGCTGGTCGGCTCCGGCGATCGTTCCGAGCGTATCCGCACCTACAATTACGCCCAGGGCCGGGTCACCGACCATCGCGTCAACCTGACCCTGTATTCCCTGGATGAAATTCTCGCCGGTGGCGTTGAAGCCGTGATCGAGCCATTGCTGGCTGAATATCAGGCTGACCAACTCGCAGCGATAGGTGAATAAATGACCATCATCGCCAGCCTGTTGCGCGCTGCCGAGTTGCCGGACTCGCCGACTGCGCGTCTGGACGCTGAATTGCTCCTGGCCGCCGCATTGGGCAAGTCGCGCAGCTTCCTGCACACCTGGCCCGAGCGCATCGTGCCGAGTGAAGCGGCGCTGACCTTTGCCGAGTATTTGCAACGGCGGCGTAGCGGTGAACCGGTGGCCTACATTCTCGGCCAGCAGGGCTTTTGGAAGCTGGATCTGGAAGTCGCGCCGCACACGCTGATTCCGCGTCCTGACACCGAATTGCTGGTGGAGGCAGCCCTTGAGCTGCTGCCGGCAACTCCGGCCAAGGTTCTTGATCTGGGCACCGGCAGTGGCGCGATTGCTTTGGCCTTGGCCAGCGAACGGCCGGCGTGGAAAGTCACCGCCGTGGATCGTGTGCTTGAAGCCGTGGCCCTGGCCGAACGCAATCGCCAGCGTCTGCACCTGAACAACGCTACGGTGCTGAACAGCCATTGGTTCAGCGCCCTCGAGGGCCAGCGTTTCCAATTGATCATCAGCAACCCGCCGTACATTGCCGCCGCCGATCCGCATCTGGTCGAAGGCGATGTACGCTTCGAACCGGCCAGTGCGCTGGTCGCCGGTGAAGATGGCCTCGATGATCTGCGCCTGATTGTTGCGCAGACGCCGGATCATCTTGAAACCGGCGGCTGGCTGATGCTCGAACACGGCTATGATCAGGCCGAAGCGGTGCGTGATCTGCTGCTTACCCGTGGCTTTGAAGAAGTCCATAGCCGCACCGATCTGGGCGGCCATCAACGCATCAGTCTGGGGCGCCTGCCGTGCTGAATGATCAGGAATTGCTGCGCTACAGCCGGCAGATTCTGCTGCAACACATCGACATCGACGGGCAGCTGAAACTCAAAGGCAGCCGCGTGCTGATCGTCGGCCTTGGCGGCCTCGGCGCGCCAGTGGCGTTGTATCTGGCAGCGGCGGGCGTCGGCGAATTGCATCTGGCGGATTTCGACACGGTCGATCTGACCAATCTGCAACGGCAGATCATTCACGACACCGACAGTGTCGGCATGTCCAAGGTCGACTCGGCGCTCAAGCGCCTGGGCGCGATCAATCCGGAAATTCAACTGGTCGCCCATCGCCAGGCGCTGGACGCCGATTCCCTCGCCGCAGCGGTGGCGGCGGTGGATCTGGTCCTCGATTGCTCGGACAACTTCTCTACCCGTGAGGCAGTCAACGCCGCCTGTGTTGCCGCGCGCAAGCCCTTGGTCAGCGGTGCGGCGATTCGTCTGGAAGGGCAGTTGTCGGTGTTCGATCCACGACGTGCCGACAGCCCTTGCTATCACTGCCTGTACGGTCACGGCAGCGAAGCCGAACTGACCTGCAGCGAGGCCGGCGTGGTCGGGCCATTGGTCGGTCTGGTCGGCAGCTTGCAGGCGCTGGAAGCGTTGAAAGTACTGGTCGGCTTTGGCGAACCCTTGGTGGGGCGGTTGTTGCTGATCGATGCGCTGGGTTCGCGATTCCGTGAGCTGCGGGTCAAGCGCGATCCGGGCTGCAGCGTCTGTGGCGCGCGCCATGCGTGAAGCGCCGATCGGCGTGTTCGATTCCGGGGTCGGCGGCTTGTCGGTCCTCGGCGAAATTCAGCGCTTGCTGCCCAACGAATCGCTGCTTTACGTCGCCGATTGCGGGCACATTCCTTACGGCGAGAAAACCCCGGAATTCATCCGCCAGCGTTGCAGTGCGATGGCAGGATTTTTTCGCGAGCAGGGTGCCAAGGCTTTGGTGCTGGCCTGCAATACAGCGACCGTGGCCGGTGTGGCCGATCTGCGTCGTGATTTCCCCGACTGGCCGATTGTCGGCATGGAACCGGCGGTCAAACCGGCCGCAGCGGCCACACGAAGCGGCGTGGTTGGCGTCCTGGCCACGACCGGCACGTTGCAGAGCGCGAAGTTTGCCGCGTTGCTTGATCGTTTCGCGGCCGACATAAAAGTCATCACCCAGCCCTGTCCGGGACTGGTCGAACTGATCGAAACGGGTGATCTGCACAGCGCCGAATTACGCACTTTATTGCAAGGTTACGTCGCTCCATTGCTGGCGCAAAACTGCGACACGATCATTCTTGGCTGCACCCATTATCCCTTCCTCAAGCCGTTACTCAGGTCGATGATCGCCGACGATGTCAGCCTGATCGATACCGGAGCTGCCGTGGCCCGGCAGTTGCAACGCTTGCTCGCCGAGCGTGATCTGCTGGCGCAACGTCCGAGCCAGCCGGTGAAGTTCTGGACCAGCGGGGATCCGCAATCCCTCAGAAAAATCCTACCGTTGCTGGGCCAAACTGCGTCGAATGTGCAAAACTTCGACTTGTAAAAAAAATGTGAAATAACTGAAAAAACGCTGAACTTCTGACCAAGCGCGGATTTCTATAGCGACAGCAGCAACTAAAAACCAAACGATCGTTCCGGAAAAGGAAGTTTCAAAGTGAAGCGACTATTCTGCTTGGCCGCGATTGCGGCCGCACTGATGGGGCAAAGCATTTCTGCACAAGCCGCTGGCGTTGAATTCGCCGTCGGCGGTACCAGCGATTCGACAATGACGTATCGCTTAGGCATGAATTTCGACTGGGACAAGAGCTGGCTGCAGAGCGACGTCGGTCGCCTGACTGGCTACTGGAGCGGTGCCTACACGTACTGGGAAGGTGACAAGACTTCCAGCAACAACAGCCTGTCGTTCTCGCCTGTATTCGTTTACGAATTTGCCGGTCAGTCGGTCAAACCGTACGTTGAAGCGGGTATCGGCGTGGCGTTCTTCTCCAACACCGAATATGAGAGCAACAAGCTGGGCGGGTCCTTCCAGTTCGAAGACCGCATCGGTGTCGGCCTGCGCTTCAACGGCGGCCACGAAGTCGGCATCCGCGCCACGCACTACTCCAACGCCGGCCTTTCCAGCGACAACGATGGTGTAGAAAGCTACGCGCTGCATTACACAATGCCGCTGTAACACGCCGCTACGCGGAACCGACGTGGGAGCGAGCCTGCTTGCGAAAGCTGAGTGTCAGTCAATTCAAATGGTGGCTGACACACCGCCTTCGCAAGCAGGCTCGCTCCCACAGTTGTTTCTGCGCCGTCAAACAAATCAGCGGTAGGCTGTCGCAATACCCCGGCGCTCTTCGATGCACTCCGGCGCGCCCATTTCAAACTCGCGGCAAATCAGCGGGCGTCGTTCATAGATCGTGCACATCATGCTGTCGCGATCCAGCGCCGCGCACCAGCCGTCGTCCAGACGCAGCATCACTTCACCGCCCCATTCATCGGTATCGATAAAGCGATCAGGCACGCCGGTGTCGGTGATCAGCATCACTTCGAGCTGGCAGCAGCACGCCGCACAGGTCGAGCAGGTGACCGCCGGTTCGGCAATTTGGGTGTGGGGGATGGTTTTCATCGTGGCAGTGTAAGGCACTGATCGCTGTGGGTGTGAAAGCGCTGACGGACGCTCACGGCGCCAGACGCCGCGCCATCAAATGCAGCAGTGGGAACAAGCCTGCCCAGAGCAGCCCGATAACAATCAGCGTCGCCGCCTCGCCATAGGGAAATTGCACGCCTGCCAGGCGTCCGCCAGCGTAGTACGACAATGCGCCGCCTACCGCGCCAAGTGCGCTGGCCAGCCACCATGGCCGCGCGCTCCAGGCCAGGCAGTGGCGCAACGTGGTGGCGAGCAGCGCCCACAGCAGCATCAGCCACAGCGGAATCAGCGGTGAGGCGTCTGCAAAGCGGAACACGTCGAGGTAACGCAAGACGCTGTCCACCGCCGTGCCGACAATCACCACGCACAGAATCAAACGACCTTCCGCCGCCCAACTGCTGATCCAGCGCAGATGAATCACCAGTGCCGCCAGCGCCAGCAACAGCCATAAACTGTTGCCGCCGAGCACGCAGGCCAGCCAGCCGAGCTGAAACAGCACGGCATTGGCGATTCGCTCACGCATCGAAGCGCCCGAGCAGCGGCGCGGTCATCGCCGCCGGTTTGGCCAGCAGCAATTGCGCGGTGCCGATGGTGCGTTCGAGGAATCCGCCCTCGCAGTAGCACAGATAGAACTCCCACAGGCGCAGGAAATAATCGTCGTAGCCCAGTTCGCTCAGGCGACCATGGGCGAGACGAAAGTTCTCGTGCCACAGGCGCAGGGTCTTGGCGTAATGCAGGCCGAAATCCTCCATGTGCAGCAGGTTCATGTCGGTCTCGCGGCTGACCACATCGAGCATCTTGTGCACGGAGGGCAGGGCGCCGCCGGGGAAGATGTAGCGCTGGATAAAGTCGACGCTGCGCTTGGCCTGTTCGTAGCGTTGCTCGCGAATGGTGATCGCCTGGAGCAGCATCAGGCCGTTGCTCTTGAGCAACTGCGCGCATTGCTTGAAGTAGGTCGGCAGGAACCGATGGCCGACCGCTTCGATCATCTCGATCGACACCAGTTTGTCGTACTCGCCGCTCAGGTCGCGGTAATCCTTGAGCAGCAAGGTGACGCGATCCTGCAAGCCGAGTTGTTCGATACGCTTGGCAGTGAACGCGAACTGCTCTTTCGACAGCGTCGTAGTGGTCACGCGGCAACCGTAATGCTGCGCTGCGTACAGGGCCATGCTGCCCCAACCGGTGCCGATTTCCAGCAGGTGGTCGCTGGGTTTGAGCGCGAGTTTCTGGCAGATGCGCTCGAGTTTGTTCAGTTGCGCCTGTTCCAGGGTGTCGCTCGGCGAAAGGAACTGGGCGGCGGAATACATCATGGTCGGGTCGAGAAACTGTTCGAACAGTTCATTGCCGAGGTCGTAGTGCGCGGCGATGTTTTTCTGTGATCCCTTGCGCGTGTTGCGGTTGAGCCAGTGCAGGCCTTGCACGAAGGGCCGGCCCAGACGCGCCAGGCCACCTTCCATGGCATCGAGTACATCGAGATTGCTGACGAACACGCGCACCACAGCCGTCAGGTCCGGCGAACTCCAATAGCCGTGGATGAATGCTTCGCCGGCGCCGATCGAGCCGCTACTGGCGACCATGCCCCACAGGGCCGGGTCGAGTACATGGACTTCGCCGAGCAGAGCACTGCCCGGGGTGCCGAAAAGCATTTGTTCGCCATCCTCGACGACCATCAATTGTCCGTGTTTGAGCTGGGCCAATTGGCGCAACACGCCACGGCGCAGCAGCGAGCCGGTCAAACCGTTGGTGCTGAAGCGACCGAGCGGCAGGCTAGAGGATTTCATGGTGCGGCTCCTTCGGAGGCACAGTGGCGGTTTTAAAGCTGCCGTCGGCAGCCTGGTGAGGGAAGATCGGCGCGCGCTTGAGCAGCAGTCGCAGTGCTTGCCAATAAATCGCCAGAGCGGTTTTTGCGGTCATCCACGGAAAGCGCCGCAGATAGCGATGCAGGCTGCGACGATCGAGCGGTTCGCGGCGCAGATTCAGTGTGGCGTCGAACAGTTTCTCGCTGCCCTGCCAATCGGCCATGTGCACACCCAGGCTTTGCGCGGCCGGGCTGAAGCTCATGCGGTATTCGAGGTCGCGGGGCAGAAACGGCGAGACGTGAAACGCCTTGGCCACAGCGAAATGCTGATGGAAATCCACCAGGCTGGTCGGCGTCTGCGCCGGCAGCACATAGTGATAACGCTCGCGCCACGGCGTGTTGGTCACTTCACAAACGATCGCCGCCAGTTGCCCGTCGGCTTCATGGCAATAGAAGAAACTCACCGGATTGAACGACAACCCCCAACTGCGCGGCTGGGTCAGCAGGCACACCGCGCCTTGTGGCTCATGACCGATGGCTGCGCCGACCTGCTGGCGCACCGCGTCGATCAGGCGCATGCCCTTGCCGGTGAAGGCTTTCAGGTAATCGGTTTCGCGAAACGAGAACGGCGCAAAGCGGCTGCGCCCGGCCAGTGGCGACAAGGCCAGCACGGCGTCCTGTTCGCTCAGGTCGAGGTAGAGCAAACCGATGCGGTAGCGGAATTCGTGGCGGCGCGGCGCAAAACGTCGGTGGCCGATGACGCCGCTGTACAGAGCGCTGTTCACAGGGTTTCACCGAACGCGGCGGCTACGCGCAGCCCGCTGACCACGCCATCTTCATGAAAGCCGTTGGCCCAGTAGGCGCCGCAATAATGCGTGTGCTGCTCGCCATCGAGTTCGCCCCAACGGTTTTGCGCGGCCGCTGCGGCGAGCGTGTATTGCGGGTGGGCGTAGGTGTAGCGGGCCAGTACCTTGTCCGGGCTGATGCCGGCAGTCTGGTTGAGGCTGACGCAGAACGTAGTGTCGCTTTCGATGCCCTGCAGAATGTTCATGTTGTAGGTGACCGCCGCGCGCGTATGGCCGGCGCCGCCAAGGCGATAGTTCCAGCTGGCCCAGGCAAGTTTGCGCGTTGGCAGCAGGCGCGTGTCGGTGTGCAGCACGACATCGTTATCGGCGTAGAGCAGGGCGCCGAGAATCGAGCGCTCGGCGTCGCTCGGGTTGGCCAGCAGGTTCAGCGCCTGATCGCTATGACAGGCGAACACCACTTTGTCGAAATGTTCGAGGCCGGCCGGGCTGTGGATAACTACGCCGTGCTGGTTGCGCTCGACGCGCTTGACTGGGCAGTTCAGGCGAATCCTGTCACTGAATGAAGCGGTCAGTGGCGCCACATAAGCACTGGAACCGCCTTCAATGACCTGCCACTGCGGACGATCGCTGACTGAGAGCAGGCCATGATTCTTGAAGAAACGCAGGAAGAATTGCAGCGGGAAATTGAGCATTTCCGCCATCGGCATCGACCAGATCGCCGCGCCCATCGGCACGATGTAGTGCAGGATGAAGCGCTCGCCGTAGCCGCCGGCCTTGAGGTAATCATCGAGGGTGGTGTCGGCGGCGATGCGCAGTTCGATCAGGTCGCGCTGGGCTTCTTTGTTGAAGCGCAGAATGTCGCGCAGCATGCCCCAGAACCCCGGCGACAACAGATTGCTGCGCTGGGCGAACAGGCTGTTGAGATTGTTGCCGTTGTACTCCACGCCAGTGTCCGGGTCGGTTACCGAAAAGCTCATTTCGGTCGGCTTGAACGCCACGCCGAGCTGGTTGAGCAAGCGAATGAAGTTCGGGTAGGTCCAGTCGTTGAACACGATGAAACCGGTATCGATGGCGAACGATTGCCCGGCCACGCTGACCGGTACGGTGTGGGTATGGCCGCCGACCCAGTCACTCGCTTCGAACACAGTGATGTCGTGGCGGCGGTTCAGCAGGTAGGCGCAGGTGAGCCCGGCGATACCGCTGCCAATTACGGCGATTTTCATATCGGGTCCCGCTGCGGTGGGTTCTTGCGCACCATGCGTTTGCCGATCGCCAATTGCGCGCGGGCGGGCAGTTTCGACAGCGGCCACAGCGCGGCCATGAACAGTCCCGGAAAGGCAATTTCCAGCGGACGGTCCTTGAGTTTGGCGAAGATGTGCCGCGCCGCTTTATCCGCAGGCCAGCTCAGCGGCATCGGGAAATCGTTCCTTTCGGTCAGCGGCGTTTCGACAAAACCCGGGCTGATGATGGTGACTTCAATGCCTTCATCCGCCAGATCGATGCGCAGCGATTCGAACAGGTAACGCAGCCCGGCCTTCGATGCGCCATAGGCTTCGGCCCGTGGCAGCGGCAGGTAAGTCACCGAGCTGGCCATGCCGACCAGGTGCGGCGCGGTGCCTTTGCGCAACAGCGGCAGGGCGGCCTCGATGCAATAGCTGCTGGCGAGCAGATTGGTGCGCACCACGTGCTCGATGATCGACGAATCGAACTGGCGCGCGTCGACATATTCACAGGTGCCGGCGTTGAGAATCACGCTGTCCAGCGATCCCCAGGCCTCGGCGATCTGCTCACCGATTTCGCGCACGGTCTGACTGTTGGTCAGATCGCCGGGCACCACCAGCACCTGGCCCGGGTAACGCTGGGACAAAACCTTGAGCGGCGCGGCCGAGCGCGAGCTGACCGCCAGGTGCGCGCCGCTTTTCAGAATGTCCTCACACAAGGCTGCACCGATGCCACTGCTGGCGCCGGTCAACCAATACCGCCGTGGAGGTGTACGACTCATCCCATTCTCCTTTTCAGCCAGGCAATCACCCGGCCCAATATTGGCAAGTGTTCATACAGCAGCGCCCCGGCATCGAAATAATCCCGATGGCGATAAACCTTGTCGCGCCAGAGCAGGTGCGAGCAGCCACCGACCCTGATTTCCCGACCGTTGGCCAGGCGCGGATGGCGATAACTCATGACCCAGCGCAGGTAACCCTCACCTTCGCGGATCTGGTCAAAGCCGTGAAAATCGAAACGCAGATCGCTGACGTTGGCGTACAGCTCACTGAAGTAATCCCGCAGTTGTGCCAGGCCCTGAACTTCGTGCAGCGGATCGGTGAAATGAATGTCGTCGCTGTACAGCTCGCCGAGGCGATGCAGGTTGTCTTTGTTCAACCCGCAAAACTCGCGGGCGAAGCTGCGCAGGAATTCACTCATCGCTGCCGCCCACAGGCTGGCGCGACGGCAGGTTCTTGAACGCCGTCAGCGCACGCTCGCGTGAGGCGCTGAGGTTGACGATCGGGGCCGGATAATCGGCCACGCCGAACAGTCCTCCGGCTGCCGCCGGATTGTGCACTTCCTTCTTGTTGAGCCCGGCCAGTTCCGGCAACCAGTGCTTGATGAACACGCCTTCGGCATCGAATTTTTCCGACTGGCTCAACGGGTTGAAGATACGGAAGTACGGCGCCGAGTCGGTGCCGGTCGATGAGCTCCACTGCCAGCCACCGTTGTTGGCCGCCAGGTCGCCGTCGATCAGGTGGCGCATGAAAAAGCGTTCGCCCTCGCGCCAGTCGATCAACAGATTTTTGGTCAGGAACATCGCCACGACCATGCGCAGGCGATTGTGCATCCAGCCGGTTTCGAGCAATTGGCGCATCGCCGCGTCGATGATCGGCAGTCCGGTGCGTGCCTCCTGCCAGGCCTTGAGTTCTTCCGGCGCATCGCGCCAGGCCAGCGCTTCGGTTTCCGGGCGGAAGGCGCGATGCCGGGAGACGCGTGGGTAGCCGACCAGAATGTGTTTATAGAACTCGCGCCACAGCAGCTCGTTGATCCAGGTCACTGCGCCGACTTTGCCGCTTTCGAACTCGCCCTGATTGCTTTGCAGTGCAGCGTGCAAGCACTGGCGTGGCGAGATCACCCCGGCGGCGAGGTACGCCGACAATTGGCTGGTGCCGGGTTTGGCCGGGAAATCGCGTTCGCTGCGGTAGTAGTCGATCTGCGCGTCGGTGAAGGTGTCGAGGCGGCGCCGCGCCTCTTGCTCGCCGGCCGGCCACAAGGCGCGCAGGGATTCGCTCGGCGTGGCGAAGCCTTTGACCGCCTCCGGAATTGCGTCACTTTCGATACCCAGAGCGGCCTGTTTGCCCGGTGCCTTTACAAGTGCAGGCATCGAGCGATGCAGGCGCTCGTAGCAGACCTTGCGAAACTGACTGAACACCTGGAAGTAGGTGCCGGTCTTGGTCAGGATCGTGCCGGGTTTGAACAGCAACTGATCCAGATAGCTGTGGAACTCGATGCCCTCGGCCCGCATCGTTTCGGCCACGGCTTCATCGCGGCGGCTTTCGTGGACGCCGTATTCCTCGTTGACGTGCACCGCCTCGATCTCCAATTGCCGGCACAGCTTGAGCAGTTCTGCTGGCGCCTGATCCCAGTGCGGCGCGCTGCGAATCAACAGCGGAATGTTCTGCGCGCCGAGGCTCTGGCTCAGTTCGCGCAAATTGCGCAGCCAGAAATCCACTTTGCACGGCGCATCGTCGTGCTCCAGCCATTGCTGCGGACTCAACAGATACACCGCCACGGCCGGGCCGCGCGCTGCGGCGGCCGCGAGGGCGGTGTTGTCATGTTGGCGCAGGTCGCTGCGCAGCCAGATCAGTTGCATGTGATTAAACCCATCATCAAATCAATCCGCGCTCGAGCAGCGCCTGGTGTGCGGCAAGCGGATCTTCAGCCAGGAACAGATCGGCAGTCTGGGCGGTGCGTGCGGACAACTCGGTGTGGTGAATGTGCACCGTGGGGCCAGCAATCAAGGTCGGGCAATTGACGTTCGCCAACAGCTTGGGCAACTGCGCCAGTTGCATGGCTTTGCTCGAATACAGCAGCACGCCACGGGCTTGCAGATGCTCGACGGTCAGCGCCAGTTCACCGGCCGGCAGTGGCCAGTCGAACACTTGCACCGGGCAATCGGCACTGCTGATCAGCCATGCGCACAGCCACAGATGTGGCTCCAGCGGCAGGTCGGAATGATTGATCAACAGCAGCGGCGCCGAATGCAGCTGGCGGTTGTTATGGTAGATGCGTGCGCCGAATTTGCTGCGCAACCAGGAAAAGAAAAACGTCCGTTCCATCTGTGCGCCGAACTGGCCCTGCCAGCGCTGTTCGAGCTCGGCCAGCAGCGGCATCAGCAATTGCTCGCACAACGTCCGTGGCGGATACAAGGCGATGGCCTGATTGACGCTGTCATCCAGCGCGCGCTCATTGAGCGAGGTGACCTCCGACAGCAACGTCTGATGCAGACGCTGCCAATCGTTTTCCACGGTTTCCGTGAAGGCCTGCGGCGCATCGAGCAGTGGCTTGACCTGGCTGACCGCAACGCCACGGTTGAGCCAGGTGAGGATGGCCATGATCCGCTGCACATGTTCAGCGCTATACAGTCGATGGCCCTTGGGCGTGCGCTGGGGCACCACCAACCCATAGCGACGTTCCCACGCGCGCAGGGTGATGGCGTTGACGCCGGTCTGCCGCGCTACTTCGCGAATCGGCAACCAGCCCTCGTCGAGGGCTTTCTTGAAGTCGGCGCCGAGGTCTTCCCGGGCGCTGCTATCGGTTTTATCGTTCATTAGATCGCGTTTCGCAGACTGAGGTTTTCCGGATGCGGCTGCAGGTAAACCTGCTGCGCGATGTACGGGTCCGGATGGAGTCGAAAATGGTGTTTGAGCAGCGTCAACGGCACCACCAGCGGCACGATGCCCTGGCGATACTGGCCGATGATCTGCTGCATTTCCTGTTTGTCTTCGGCGCTCAGCGATTGTTTCAAATAACCGCTGAGGTGCAGCAGCACGTTGCAATGGGTGCCGCGAGTGGCGCATTTCTTCAGCGCGGCCATCAGCTCGCTGAAATAGCGCGGGCCGAGTTCGGCGGGATCGCTGTCGGCCATGTTGCCGAGCATCTTGCCGAGGTTTTTGTATTGCAGCGGGTTGTGCGCCATCAGCAGGTACTTGTAGCGCGAATGGAACTCGGTAAGGGCGCGGCGGCTCAGGCCCTCGGCGAGCACTTGCTGCCAAGCGCTGTAGGCCAGGACGCGGGTGATGAAGTTTTCCCGCAGCACCGGATCGTTGAGGCGTCCGGCTTCTTCCACCGGCAGATCCGGATGCTGTGCACAGAATGCCTGCGCATAGATGCCGCGTCCGCCACCATTCACTGGCGCGCCGTTGTCGTGATAGACCTTGACCCGTTCCAGCCCGCAGGAGGGCGACTGCTGCATGAAGATGTAGCCGGACAGGTCCTGCAACTCGGCGGCCATTTTCTCGCCGTATTCGGCCAGCGGCCTGGTGACGTTGATGGTCCGGTCGACGGTGCCGACGGCCTCGGGTTGTTCAGGGTCGCCGACCAGCCGGATCGGCTCACGGGGAATGCCCATGCCGATGGCGACTTCCGGGCACAGCGGGACGAAATCGAAATATTCGGTGAGGGTACGGCTGCACAGCCGCGATTCCTTGTGCCCACCGTTGTAGCGCACTTCTTCGCCCAACAGGCAGGCGCTGATGGCGATCTTCGGCTTGGACAGGGAAGCAGTAGACATGAGCACCTCGAATCTATACCTGTACAGAGAGTTATCTCTGTACAACTTTTCCTCAGCATAGATCGATGGATGTACAAGTCAAATGATTTGTATAAGATTTTTCTACAGCGCTGAATATGTGGGAGCGAGCCTGCTTGCGAAAGCGGTGGGTCAGCAAAGGAATTTGTATCTGATACAGCGCTTTCGCGAGCAGGCTCGCCACCACAAGGGAAATCTATTTCCAACCGAGTAACCAGTGCTCGCTGTCTTTCAGCACCTGCCAATCCAGTCGCTCGCTACGCTGGGTCAGCACCGCCTGCAATTCAACTTCCAGCACCGTACCTTCCTCGTCGCGGATCAGTTCGGTGACCAGAAAATGTTTTTCGCGATTTTGCGGGTGGGCTGCTGTCCACTTCGACAGCAGCAATTTACGCGGATTGATGCGATTCATTGCAGGTGTTCGTGCAAGCGACGTGCAGCCTCCTGACCACTGAGCCAGGCGCCTTCAACGCGGCCCGACAGGCACCAGTCGCCACAGGCGTACAGGCCCAGATCGACATCGGCCAGTGTGGTCCATTCATGGCCGGTAGCGGGGCGGGCGTAGAGCCAGCGGTGAGCGAGGCTGAAGGTCGGCGCAGGCATGGCGCTGTGCAGCAGTTCGGCGAAAGCACCGTGCAGATGCTCGATCACCGCCTCCTTGGAGAGGTCGATGTGTTGCCGGCTCCAGGCGCTGGTTGCATGCAGCACCCACGTGTCGAGAGTGCTGTCGCGCCCGGGTTTGCTGCGGTTGCGCGCCAGCCAGTCGAGTGGGCTGTCCTGTACGAAGCAGCCTTCGATCGGCGTATCGAGCGGGGTTTCGAAGGCGAGAGCGACGGCCCAGGTCGGCTCCATTTTCACCCCGGCAGCGACGCCGGCAAGTTTCGGTGCGGCGGCCAGCAGCGCGGTGGCTTGCGGTGCCGGTGTGGCGATCACCACATGGCTGAAGGGGCCGTGGGTGCAGCCGTCGGCGTCCTGCAGATGCCAGTGTTCTTCGCCACGATAGACCTCGGTGATGCGGCAGGCAAACTGCACGTCCAGGCCATCGAGCAGGCCACGGGTGATGGCGCTCATGCGCGGCGTGCCGACCCAGCGGGTCTGCTCGTCCGGCGACATGTTCAGTTGGCCGCCCTGGAAGGTGTACAGCTGCGGCGTCCACTCAGCGGCCCAGCCCCGGCTCTGCCAGCGCTGCACTTCGGTGACGAAGCGCCGGTCGCGCGCGGTGAAGTATTGAGCGCCCAAGTCCAGCGAGCCGGCGTCGCTGCGCTTGCTCGACATGCGCCCCCCGCTGCCGCGGCTTTTATCGAACAGTTGAACGGTATGCCCGGTCTCTGTCAGAGCCTGAGCGGCGGAGAGCCCGGCGATGCCGGTGCCGATGATTGCGATAGGTACAGTCATAGGGGCCTCGTTTACCTTTCTGTACAGACTACGCCGTCGATGAAACCTGTACAATTCTGTTTTTTGGTATAACTTCTAGCGTTCTCGTTCTGACAGCTTGGCCTATTGTTAAACCATAGAGCCTGCCCGATCGAAAAGATCCCTGCCTATAAAAATAGACTAGTGATCCGGGTTAAACGCCACGCGAGGAAGATGTCATGCACATATTGCTGACCGGCGGTACTGGTTTGATCGGACGTCAGCTCTGCCGGCACTGGCTGGAGCAGGGCCATCGGCTGACGGTGTGGAGTCGCCGCGCGGAAAAAGTCGCGCAGATCTGCGGCGCGCAGGTGCGCGGAATTTCGCGTCTGGAGGACCTCGGCGAAGAGCCGCTGGATGCGATCGTCAATCTCGCCGGCGCGCCGATTGCCGACCGCCCCTGGACCCATCGTCGCAAGGCGTTGCTGTGGAGCAGCCGCATCACCCTGACGGAAACGCTGCTGGCGTGGCTGGAAACTCGCGCGCAGAAACCGTCGCTGCTGATTTCCGGCTCGGCGATCGGCTGGTACGGCGACGGTGGCGAACGCGAGTTGACTGAAGAATCACCGCCGGGCATCGACGACTTCGCCAGTCAGTTGTGCATCGCCTGGGAAGAAACCGCCCTGCGCGCCGAAAACCTCGGCATCCGCGTGGTACTGGTGCGAACCGGTCTGGTGCTGTCGGCTGAGGGCGGCTTTTTGTCGCGGCTGTTGCTGCCGTTCAAGCTCGGGCTGGGCGGGCCTTTGGGCAATGGTCGGCAGTGGATGCCGTGGATTCACATCGACGATCAAATCGCCCTGATTGATTTTCTTCTGCACCGGAATCAGGCGAGCGGTCCTTATAATGCCTGCGCGCCGAAACCTGTGCGCAACCGCGAATTTGCCAAGACCCTGGGCAGTGTGTTGCACCGCCCGGCGTTCATGCCGATGCCGACCCTGGCGCTGAAAGTCATGCTCGGCGAGCTGTCACTGTTATTGCTCGGCGGCCAGCGTGCGACGCCGGCACGCCTGGTGGAAGCGGGGTTCAGCTTCCGCTTTACGGATTTACGCGCGGCTCTGGATGATCTCTCCAGCCGCCTCTGAAATAGGACGTTGCATGACCGATCACGCTTTGCTTCTGGTCAACCTGGGCTCTCCGGCCTCCACCTCGGTGGCCGATGTGCGCAGCTACCTCAATCAATTTCTGATGGACCCCTACGTGATCGACCTGCCATGGCCGCTGCGGCGGTTGCTGGTGTCGCTGATCCTGATCAAGCGTCCCGAGCAATCGGCCCATGCCTATGCCTCGATCTGGTGGGAAGAGGGCTCGCCGCTGGTGGTGCTCAGCCGCCGCTTGCAGGAGCAGATGACCCGGACTTGGAAACACGGCCCGGTGGATCTGGCGATGCGTTATGGCGAGCCGTCGATCGAAACCTGTCTGCTGCGCCTGGTCAAAGCGGGACACAAGAAAATCACGCTGGCGCCGTTGTATCCGCAGTTCGCCGACAGCACCACGACCACCGTGATCGAAGAAGCCCGGCGCGTGCTGCGCGAGAAGAAACTCGACGTGCAGTTGTCGATCCTGCAACCGTTCTACGATCAGCCGGAATACATCGAAGCACTGGCCGCCAGCGCGCGTCCGCATCTGCAGCAGGACTACGATCATCTGCTGCTGAGCTTTCACGGCTTGCCTGAGCGCCATCTGAGCAAACTCGACCCGACGGGCAATCACTGCCTCAAGGGCGCCGATTGCTGCCAGACCGCCTCGCCGGAGGTATTGGCAACCTGTTATCGCGCGCAGTGTTTCCGTACCGCCGCCGCCTTCGCCAAAAGCATGGGCCTGGCGGACGGCAAATGGTCGGTGTCGTTTCAGTCGCGCCTGGGCCGGGCGAAATGGATCGAGCCGTACACCGAAGCGCGGCTGGATGAACTGGCCAAAAGCGGGGTGAAAAAGATTCTGGTGATGTGCCCGGCGTTCGTCGCCGATTGCATCGAGACGCTGGAAGAGATCGGCGATCGCGGCAAGGAACAGTTCCGCGAAGCGGGGGGCGAGGAGTTGGTGCTGGTGCCGTGCCTGAACGACGACCCGCAATGGGCCAAGGCGCTGGCGACCCTCTGCGAACGAGCGCCGCTGGCCCTCTGAGCAAGCCCGCTCACACAGTGATCGTTCCCACGCTCTGCGTGGGAATGCAGCCCGTGACGCTCCGCGTCACTGGACGCGGAGCGTCCCTTGAGGCATCCCCACGCGGAGCGTGGGAACGATCATTGCGGGGGGTTAAATCAGCGGCTCATCCGCCTTCTTCTGCTTCCAGCCATCATTGCCCGGCAGGATCAGGTTCAGCGCAATCGCCACCACCGCGCACAGCGCGATGCCTTTGAGGCCGAAGTCATCAGGACCGGTGCCGGTGCCGACCAGCACGCCGCCGATACCGAACACCAGCGTCACCGAAACAATCACCAGGTTGCGCGCTTCGCCCAGGTCGATCTTGTGACGGATCAGGGTGTTCATGCCCACCGCTGCGATCGAACCGAACAACAGGCACAGGATCCCGCCCATCACCGGCACCGGAATGCTCTGCAGCAGCGCGCCGAACTTGCCGATGAACGCCAGGGTGATGGCGAAGATCGCCGCCCAGGTCATGATTTTCGGGTTGTAGTTCTTGGTCAGCATCACCGCGCCGGTCACTTCGGCGTACGTGGTATTGGGCGGACCTCCGAACAGGCCGGCGGCGGTGGTGGCGATGCCGTCACCGAGCAGGGTGCGATGCAGGCCCGGCTTCTTCAGGTAATCGCGACCGGTCACGCTACCCACGGCAATCACGCCGCCGATGTGCTCGATCGCCGGGGCCAGCGCCACCGGAACAATGAACAGAATCGCCTGCCAGTTGAACTCCGGCGCGGTGAAGTGCGGCAGAGCGAACCATGGCGCTGCAGCAATTTTCGCTGTGTCGACCACGCCGAAATAGAACGACATGGCAAAGCCCACCAGCACGCCGGAAATGATCGGCACCAGACGGAAGATGCCTTTGCCGAACACCGCCACGATCAGCGTGGTCAGCAGCGCCGGCATGGAAATCATCATCGCCGTCTGATAGTGGATCAGCTCGCTGCCGTCGCCGGCCTTGCCCATCGCCATGTTCGCGGCAATCGGCGCCATGGCCAGGCCGATGGAGATGATCACCGGACCGATCACTACCGGCGGCAGCAAACGGTCAATGAAGCCGGTGCCTTTGATCTTCACAGCCAGGCCGAGGAAGGTGTAGACGAAACCGGCCGCCATCACGCCGCCCATGGTCGCGGCGAGGCCGAACTGGCCCTTGGCGAGGATGATCGGCGTGATGAAGGCGAAGCTCGACGCCAGGAACACCGGCACCTGACGCCCGGTGACGATCTGGAACAGGATCGTCCCCAGACCCGCGGTAAACAGTGCCACGTTGGGGTCCAGGCCGGTGATCAGCGGCATCAGCACCAAGGCGCCGAAGGCCACGAACAGCATCTGCGCGCCGGACAGCACCGTGCGCCAGAGCGGATCGTTGAACTCTTGCTGCATGGTCACGCGTCCTTCTGCTTGGTGCCGAAGATCTTGTCACCGGCGTCGCCAAGCCCAGGAATGATGTAGCCGTGCTCGTTCAAGCGTTCATCGATGGACGCGGTGTAGATGGTCACGTCCGGGTGCGCCTGTTCGACGGCAGCAATGCCTTCCGGCGCGGCCACCAGGACCATGGCACGGATGTCGCGGCAACCGGCCTTTTTCAGCAGGTCGATGGTGGCAACCATGGAGCTGCCGGTGGCGAGCATCGGGTCGATGATCATCGCCAGGCGCTCGTCGATTTCCGGTACCAGTTTTTCCAGATAGGTGTGCGCTTGCAGGGTCTCTTCGTTGCGGGCAACGCCCACAGCAGAGACCTTGGCGCCCGGGATCAGGCTGAGCACGCCTTCGAGCATGCCGATGCCGGCACGCAGGATCGGTACGACGGTGATCTTCTTGCCGGCGATCTTCTCCACCGACACGGTGCCGCACCAACCGGCAATGTCGTAGGATTCGAGCGGCAGATCTTTTGTAGCTTCATAGGTCAACAGGGCGCCGACTTCCTGAGCGAGCTCGCGGAAATTCTTGGTGCTGATGTCAGCGCGGCGCATCAGGCCGAGTTTATGACGGATCAGCGGATGGCGGATCTCGAGGATGGGCATGGGAAAGGCTCCGGCGGCGGGCAAAAAAACCGGCCTAGATTAATCTATCCGAGAGTGATGTCCTATAGGACATTCTGTACGTTAGTCCATAAGAGCTTGATTCGACCTCGCGGGATGCGTACCTTTGCCCGCTTTTCCAATTCCGCCAACCCCTGGAGAGCGCCATGTCCGCTGATCTCGAGCATATCCGTCAAATCATGCGAGAGGCTGACTGCCTGTACACCGAGTCTGAAGTCGAGGCGGCCATCGCCCGCGTCGGTGCACAAATCAACGAACAACTGGCTGACAGCAATCCGGTGGTGTTCTGCGTGATGAACGGCGGCCTGATCTTCTCCGGCAAACTGCTGACGCATCTGCAATTCCCGCTGGAAGCGTCCTACCTGCACGCGACCCGTTATCGCAACGAAACCAGCGGCGGCGACCTGTTCTGGAAAGCCAAGCCGGAAGTCTCGTTCATCGACCGCGACGTGCTGATCATCGACGACATCCTCGATGAAGGTCATACCCTGGGCGCGATCATCGACTTCTGCAAACACGCCGGCGCACGCAAAGTGCACACCGCCGTGCTGATCGACAAGGACCACGACCGCAAGGCACGTCCTGACCTGAAAGCCGATTTCGTCGGCCTGCCATGCATCGACCGCTACATCTTCGGTTATGGCATGGACTACAAGGGCTACTGGCGCAACGCCAACGGGATTTACGCCGTTAAAGGCATGTAAGAACCTGCATTGCCCCCTGTGGGAGCGAGCCTGCTCGCGAAGGCGTCGTGTCAGTCAGCATCATTGAAAACTGACACACCGCTTTCGCGAGCAGGCTCGCTCCCACAGTTGTTTTTGTGTGTGCTGATCCTTGCGCGACAGCCATGCTAGAGTGCTCGGCCCCGCCTCCGGAGCCTGTCATGCGCCTCTTGATCCGCAGTCTCGCCGCCCTGTTGCTGTCCCTCAGCCTGCCGCTGTCCGCTGCGCCGATGCACAGCCAGTTCCTGCCGCCGGACGATCTGACCCTGCGCGACGCTGAACCCGAGCAGCAGCAACTGCTGCAGGTCAGCGAGTATTCGGTGGTGGTCGGTGCGCAGCGCCAGTCCAATCAGCAGCCGATTCCGGTCACCTCATCCTTGTTGATCCGCCTCAAAGGCAAATCGCTGAACAAGGGCGCGAGCATTTCTCAGGTGCTGGTGAGTTTCGACGGCGAGAGCAAAAGCCTGAAAAAGCCGGCCTACGATGACAAAAGCAAAACCCTGACGCTGTTCTATCCGCTCGCTCAATACCGCGTGGTGATGGATCTGCTGCGTAATGACACGGTGTATGTGCAGTTCCTCAGTTATGCCAACGGCCATATCTGGGCCGATTTGCACACCGGGGCGATTCGTCCGCGTTGAGCCGGGCGGTCGGGCAGGGGTAAACTGCCCGCCCCGTGTCATGTCTGCGAGCTGGAGTCGGCAATGCGTAAAGATAAGAAACAAGTGATTGGTGACGAGATCGGCGATGAGCAGATCAAGCTGTTCCTCGATTTTGAGCCGGTCGACGCCACTTCGCCGTCGCTGCACAAACTGATCAAGGCCTACCGCGGTTTGCGCATCGATGACTTCGAGCGCTTTCTGGGCTTCTTTGTTGCGGCGGGTTATGACGTCGATGGCAAGGACGCGCAGGGCAAGACTTTTGTCGAGCTGATCAAGGATCAGCGTAACGCCGCTGAGTACATCGAATTGATCGACAAGGCTCGCAGCTGAGGCCATCTCACTACAAAGGTCTGTAAGCCAGGATTATTGGTTCTTGCCTGGCCATAAAAAAACGCCCCGCACTCAACGAGTACGGGGCGTTTTTTATGCCGCAAGATCAAGCGAAGCTTGGTGTCTCGCTGCTTTCTTCAACCAGTTCCAGGGCGATGTTGTTCTGCGTGTTGATCTTGCGATACAGCGCAGCATCGGTTTCCAGAACCTTTTCACGGGCCGGGAAGATTTCCGCCAGTTTGCTTGCCCACTCGCCGGACGCCTTGGCCGGGAAGCACTTCTCGATCAGCTCGAGCATGATCGAAACGGTCACCGACGCACCTGGCGATGCGCCGAGCAGGGCAGCGAGGGAGCCGTCCTTCGCCGCGACCAGTTCGGTACCGAACTGCAGGATGCCGCCCTTTTTCGGGTCCTTCTTGATGATCTGCACCCGTTGGCCGGCCACTTCCAGGCGCCAGTCTTCGGCTTTCGCCTGCGGGTAGAAACGGCGCAGGGATTCCAGACGCTGTTCCATTGACTGCATCACTTCGCTGACCAGGTACTTGGTCAGGTCCATGTTGTTTTTCGCCACCGCCAGCATCGGCCCGATGTTGCCGGCGCGCACCGACATCGGGAGGTCCATGAAGGAGCCATGCTTGAGGAACTTGGTGGTGAAACCGGCGTATGGCCCGAACAGCAGGGATTTCTTGCCGTCGACGACGCGAGTGTCGAGGTGCGGCACCGACATCGGTGGCGAACCCACGGCTGCCTGGCTGTAGACCTTGGCCTGGTGGTGCTTGACCACTTCCGGGTTATCGCAACGCAGCCACTGGCCACTGATCGGGAAGCCGCCGAAGCCTTTGCTTTCTTCGATGCCCGAAGCCTGCAGCAACGGCAGGGCCGCGCCACCGGCACCGAGGAAGACAAACTTCGCGTCGACTTCGCGGGTGTTGCCGTTGTTGACGTCCTTGATGCTGACGGTCCAGCCGGCGCCGTTACGCTTGAGGCCGGTCACGCGCTTGCAGTATTTGACCTGGGTGTCCGGAGCACTGCTCAGGTGCTTGAGCAACTGATTGGTCAGGGCGCCGAAGTTGACGTCGGTGCCGTTCATCACACGGGTGGCGGCTAGGACTTCGTCGGGCGAGCGGCCCGGCATCATCAGCGGCATCCACTCGGCCATCTTGCCTTTGTCTTCGGTGTACTCCATGTCGGCAAACGCGTGGTGCTTGCTCAGGACATTGAATCGCTCCTTGAGGAACGACACACCGCTTTCGCCCTGAACGAAACTCAGGTGCGGTACCGGGCTGATGAAGGATTTGCACGAGCCGAACGTGCCTTTTTTGGTCAGGTACGACCAGAACTGCTTCGACACCTCGAACTGGGTGTTGATGTGCACGGCTTTCTTGATGTCGACGCTGCCATCGGCAGCCTGCGGGGTGTAGTTCAGCTCGCACAGGCCGGCGTGACCGGTACCGGCGTTGTTCCACGGATTGGAACTCTCGGCGGCGCCGGAATCCATCAGCTCGACGACTTCCAGCTTGATCGCGGGGTCGAGCTCTTTGAGCAGTACGGCCAGGGTGGCACTCATGATGCCGGCCCCTACCAGAACTACGTCGACTGCTTCGTTATGCGCCATTTAACGCGTCTCCCAAATCTGCAGCACCAAATTGTCGGCATGGCTGCCAGGCGTTCCAGGGCAGGTCAGTGGGCCCGGGCTATCCGTGGTCAGGTGGGCCATGTCCGAATCTTCGCAATTTTTCGCAACTTCGACGGATGCGTGCGGCCTGGTTTCAAGCGTTCCATGAACGCATTTTCACGCAGGGCTGGCAATTCGACTTATGGTCGAGTCATCCGTTTTCGTGCAACCAAATCCGTAGCGGACAGGCTTCAGGCTCCGATGTTCGAGGTATACCCGGTCCTGTGTCGTTGGGCTGTTTCAGACGCTAATGGTGCATGTTCAGACGCAAAACTATTCATTTGCTCGCCACACTCTTGTGAAGTTGTGAAAACCCGTTTTTTTCACGCTCTTTTGAAGACGTGAACCTCAAAAAAGGGCTGCCTTGGCCTGGCACCTGCCCGCTAGGGCAAAACAACGCGGTGGCCGAGCGAATGACAGCTCTGCAGATTCGCGAAAAGCGGGTTTTTGCCGGAAGAACAGGCAAGCGCGCCAACTTCACTCGATCTGTGTGGGCGGCTCTCTGTGGGCGATTTTGATGTCGATGCATGCGCATTGACGCTGTTGCGGGGCCCGATCAGGAGACGTCCTTATAATCGGGGGGAGATTGTAGCGAAGAAATGCGCGCAGTTGCTCGTGTTTAATGACTTTTATTAGGCATCCGGTCAGATGCTCAACTGCACCTGACCCCGTGCGCGCATTTGTCGCGGTACGACCCGGGCGCTGGCGGGCAGCGGCTGGTTCAACCAGGTCAGGCGGATTTCTTCAATTTCCACCCAGCCGTCGCCCATCGGTTGCAGGCTGCACTGTTTGAAAGCCTGGCAACGGCCGTTGCGGTCGAGCAGGGCGAAGCTGCGATGCAGCGGGCGTGGGGCGAACAGCGAGATCAGATAACGCATGGCAGAGTTCCTTGAAGGAGGACTGCTTTGAAGATTGTCGGCAAGCCATGACGCCAGGGTGTATGGACGGTGAAGAATGTGTGACAGGAACCGCTTTCGGCGGGGTTTGTCTGACATTGCAGTATTCACTGTGCGGCGCTGGTTACGCGCAGTGGCCCACCGCTATACTGCCGGCCTGTTTGTGCCTGATTCTGGAGAGAAGAGCATGTTGCAACGCCTGTTGTTCGGTTTGATCACTGTCGCCGGTTTGACCCTCGCCGGCTGCGCCCACAGCCCGCAACAACTGAATCCGGAGCCGAAGCTGACCACGCAATTGCCAGCGGTCGGTCGCGGCCAGCCTGTCATCGTGCGTGTGGTCGACGGTCGTCCGTCGCCAACCCTCGGCACCCGTGGCGGTCTGTACCCGGAAACCAGCGCCATCACCGTACAGCGCGAGCAGATCCTGCCGAAGCTGCAGGCCCAGGCCGAAGCCGCCGTACGCCTGCTCGGCTTCACCCCGACCACTAACGCACCCAACGCGCCGCAGCTGACCGTGACCCTGGCCGAGCTGAAATACCAGTCGCCGAAAGAAGGCATGTACGTGACCGAAGCCACCATCGGCGCGACCTTCCGCTCCGACGTGCAGAATGCTAACCGCCGTTACAGCGGCCGTTACGGTGCGTCGCTGGACCAGCGCTTCGGCATGGCGCCGAATCAGGAAACCAACACCAAACTGGTCAGCGATGTATTGAGCGATGCACTGACGCGTCTGTTCAAGGACCCGACCGTGGGTCAGGTGCTCGCTGAGTAAGTTTGCAGCGAATGTGAAAAAGCCCGGGGCCAGTGATGGTTCCGGGCTTTTTTGTGAATCTGAGATTTGTGTCGTATGGGAAATCGATTCCCCTCACCCCAGCCCTCTCCCGAGGGAGAGGGAGCCGATCGCGTGTGCTTCAAAACCTGAATTCGGCGCGGTATCTCATGTCGGCGCATCTACCGCAAACACCTCGGTCAGTCCCCTCTCCCTCTGGGAGAGGGCTAGGGTGAGGGTGCTTTTGACGTTCAGGCAGCCTGGGAATAGAAATCAAGCACGCTCACGCCAGTCAACAAATCGGTCTCGGGCAAGTCCGCATGCTGATGCCCGCCCAGCGCGCAATACACCAGCCAGTGTCGATCCTGCACGTTGAAGGCAAGGCTGCCGACCAGGCTTTGCTGGTCGTCGTAAGGAGTGATGAGGTACAGGCGATCCTGGTTTTCCGCGTGCAGCATGTCGCATTCCATTCGGGTTTCGAGGCGCGCAGGGTGAAGCATCCACGTGACGATGCCATGACACAGGACAGCCATCGGTCGATTGTCAGGTTATTTGTCGCAAAGGCTGGGGCAGGGCGTCAGGGTTTGGGTAGAATCCGCGCCGCGGTCGTCGGTCTGGCGTCTGCCACACCGGTTAAGTTCGAGGTCTGTAATGTCGCTGCACTTGATGACGCTGTTTACCGCCCATCCCGCCAAGTTGATCAACCTGCTGGCCTTGCTCCTGGCCTTTCCGGGCAGCTGGCTGCTGCACGCGACCCGCCGCCGTGAGCAACGCGCGCAGGCCAGTCTCGCCGCCCAGCGCCAGGCGCAGCCCAATGCCGAGCCGATGCTCGATTGGGCGACGTTGCGCATGAACCGGTTTTTCTATCGTTTTGGTTTTGCTTGCCTGGGGCTTGCTTTGATCGTCTCCTGGATCAGCACCCGCTTCTGAAGCAATAGCAAACCTGTGTTGAGGGGATAAATCCCCTCGCCACTACAGCGGCAATCCAGCCTTGACCCGATACTGATTGCGCACCGGCGTTGCATATTGCAGCACCAGGTACGGGCGATGCTCAGCGGGGCAGGCGTCCAGACGGCTTTGCCACTCATCCTGCGCCTTGGCCAGTTCGTCAGCCGGGAACACCTCGGCCGCCGTTGGCACATTCAGTTGCGGATCGGCATCCGCCCACTGCGCATACGCCAGGTAATGCACCGGGAACAACCGGTAGCCGCCGAGAATCTGCTTGTCCATCTCGATCGCCAATTGCTTGGTGTCCTCGAACACTTCGGTGATCGGCGCGGCGAAGTTCACGTGCACCCGGCCCTTGTAGCCGGTGATGCCTTTGGCGATGCTCACGTCATCCTCGCCCGGCGCCTTGGCGTAGGTGCCGGTGGTGGCGCGGATGTAGAGTTCGCGGGCCTTGGCCTGATCGCACGGGTCGTACTCATAGCTGATCGACACCGGCGTCACGTTCAGCGAGCGGATCACTTCGCCGAACGGCTCGTCCTTGCGGCTCATGTGGAACATCTTGAGGATCGCCGACTCGGTACGGTCGTCGCCGTCCTTCGCCCGACCTTCCGCCTGAGCAATCCAGATCGACGCGCAATCGTTGCGGATCGAGTGGTTGATGTACGCCGAAAGCAGTTGATACGCAGCCATTTTCTCGCGGCGGCCGGTGATCGAACGGTGGACGATGAAGCTCTTGTTCAAGCGCATCAGGTCACTGACAAACGGCTTTTGCAGCAGGTTGTCGCCAATCGCGATGCGCGGCGTCGGCAGGCCGGCGTGGTACACGGCGTAGTTGACGAAGGCCGGGTCCATGACGATATCGCGGTGGTTGGCGATGAACAGGTAGGCGCTGCCGGACTTGAACTGCTCGACACCGGTATACGTCACGCCGTCGGTGGCGCGCTCGATGGTGTGGTCGACGTAGAACTCGACTTTGTCCTGTAAGGTAGCCACGGAATTCACGTCGGCAAACTCACGACGCAGCCGATGGGCTATAAGAGGTTTGAGCATCCAGCCGAAGGCACCGGCAAAACGCGGGAAGCGGAAGTGGGTGAGGATATCTAGAAACGCCTTGTCGCCGAGCAGCCTTGCCAGTACCGCAGGTACTTCGCTGTCGTCGTAAGGTCGGATGGCATCGAATTCGCCCATCATGCTCTCTTGTTGGAAACGGCTAGGGTAAGTAAAGGGTTAGATCGAAAACCCGCGGGGCACGGTCTGAAAATTAGCCAGACAAAAATAGCCCTGCAAATAGACCGGCGATTATACGCACAAGTCACTGGGGAGACCGCGATGCTGGAAAATGCACTGTATGAATGTCCGTATTGCGGTGAGGAAGTGGAGACCACTCTGGATTTGTCTGCTGGGGATCAGACGTATATCGAAGACTGCCAGGTGTGCTGTCGTCCGATCACCTTTGTCCTGCAGGTACATGAAGAAGAGTGGCATCTGGAAGTCTTCAGCGAAAACGAGTGAGGGCCGCGTATGCAGCGCATCTACGAACCGGCGAACCTGATGGAGGGCGAAATGCTCAAGGGCATGCTTGCCACTGAGGGGATCGAGGCGCATCTGATCGGTCGTGATCTGGTGGGCGGTGCGGGTGAATTGCCGATCTTCGGCCTGCTCTGGCTGTCGGTGGATAACGATCAGGCCGAATACGCCCGCGAGTTGATCACCGCGTACAATGCCGCGCTGCCGCTGCCCGGCGACGAACCGGAAAGCTTTCCCGGCACGCTGGTCTGTTAGGCTGGCCTTCGTTTTATTCAGAGTCGTGTTGCCCCATGTGTGGACGTTATGCCCTGTTTCGCTGGAACCGCGAGTTCGCGGCCCTGCCAGGTTTTCCCGCCGATCAGCAGGCGCAGTGGAACATTTCCCCGAATGATTCGGTGTTGATGCTACGTGCCGAAGAAGACGGCCAGCGCACCTTGGCCCGTGCACGCTGGGGCCTGACGCCGCCGTGGCTGACCGATCTGTCGAAGACCCCGGCCCATGCCCGCGCCGAAACTGTCGCAGAACAGCCGATGTTTCGTGAGGCCTTGCGCTTGCGTCGCTGCCTGCTGCCGGCCAACGGCTTTTACGAATGGCGCGGCACCCAGCGCAAGCGGCCTTACTGGTTGACGCCGGGGGAGGGCTCGTCGTTGTTTTTCGCGGCGATCTGGGAAGCGTATCCGGTGCAGGAACAGGTCTGGCTGAGTACGGCGGTGATTACTCAGTCGGCGGCGAGTCAGCGCCGGCCGTTGATTCTTGATGAAGCGGGGCAGGCTGCCTGGCTTGATCCCGAAACGCCGATGCATGTCTTGCAGGGTTTGCTCGCCAGTGAACCGGCGGCGCTGCGCGAGCGGGTGCTGGCGAATCTGGTGAATGATCCGAAGTTGAACGGGCCGGAGTGTTTGACCCCGGCTTGATTTGCGTGGATCAAAAGCCCCTCACCCCAGCCCTCTCCCGGAGGGAGAGGGGGCCGAATGGGGATACTTCAAAGGTTCACCGACCTGACCGATCTGTTGTGAATCCATAATCGACTGTTTTTTTCAGGTCGATGTATAGCGCAAGACATCGCGGTCGGTCCCCTCTCCCTCCGGGAGAGGGCTAGGGTGAGGGGCTCTTGATCTTTCAGACCTTGAACTGATTGATCAACCGCCGCTGCTGTTCCGCCAGTTTGGTCAACCCGGCGCTCGCCGAACTCGACTCATCCGCACCGCCCGCCACTTCATTCGCCACCTGACCGATATTGATCACATTGCGGTTGATGTCGTCGGCCACTGCACTTTGCTCTTCCGCCGCACTGGCGATTTGCGTGTTCATGTCATTGATCACCGACACGGCCTGGGTGATCGTCTCCAGCGCTTCGGCCGCTTTCGCCGCGTGTTGCACGCTTTCGTCGGTGCGGTTCTGGCTGTCTTCCATCACGCGCACCACATCGCGGGTGCCCTGTTGCAACTGCTGGATCATGCTCTGGATTTCTTCAGTGGCCTTTTGGGTTTTCTGCGCCAGATTGCGCACTTCATCCGCGACCACGGCAAAACCGCGACCCTGCTCGCCGGCCCGGGCGGCCTCGATTGCCGCGTTCAGTGCCAGCAGATTGGTTTGCTCAGCGATGCCGCGAATGGCGGTGAGGATGGCGTTGATGTTTTCGCTGTCCTTGGCCAGCGTCTGCACCACCTCGACAGCCTTGCCGATTTCCACCGCCAGTACGCCAATCGAATTCGAGGTGTCGCGGACGATCTGCATGCCCTGGCTGGCGGCCTGGTCGGCGTGGCTTGCCGCTTGTGCTGCCTGGGTGGCGTTGCGCGCGACGTCTTGGGCGGTGGCGGTCATTTCCTGCACCGCTGTCGCCACTTGATCGATTTCGGCCATTTGTTTCTGCACGCCGATGTTGGTGCGGATGGCGATGTCGGCGGTGTGTTCCGAGGAATCGCTGACGCTCTGCACCGAGGTCACCACTTGGGTGATCATCGCCTGCAACTTGGCGAGGAAAGTGTTGAAGCCTTTGGCAATCGAGCCCAATTCGTCGCTGCGGTCGCTGCTCAAACGCCGGGTCAGATCGCCTTCGCCCTGAGCGATGTCATCAAGCATGGCGACCATTTGCTTGAGTGGCCGCGCAATGCCGTGCCCCACCAGCCAGATCACCAGCAGGCCGATGCCGGCGATGATCAGGCCGACCATGGCCATGCCGAAGGTGTCGGATTTGCGCTGGGCATCAAGATCAGCCTGGAGGTTTTGCAGATCGGCCATGACCGCGTTGAGCGGCAATTGCAGCATCAGTGTCCAGCGCGCGTCGGTCTGGCCGATGCCGAACGGCAGGTACAGTTCGATGCGGCCCTTGGCCTGATTCACCGAATAGGTGACCTCGTCGCGCTTGAGACTGGCGAGATTGCTGGCCTGTTCGGCGTCGAGGATGTCGCTGACTTTTTCACCGAATTTGCTCGAGTCCTTGGTGTAGGCAACGATCCGCCCATTGCCGCCGACCAGCGCCATTTCGCCGGCACCGCTGTAGAGTTTCTGGTTGGCGGCGAGCAGCATGTCCTGAATGAAGTTCACCGAGAGGTCGGCGCCGACGATGCCCTGGAACGCGCCGTTGACCATGATCGGTTCGATGAACGAGGCGAGCATGACGATCTTGTCACCGACCTTGTACGGTGCCGGGTCGATCACGCAGGGTTTCTTCGTCTCTTTCGAGCACAGGTAGTACTCGCTGGCGCGTATGCCGGTGGACAAGGTTTTCTGGTCGTCGACATCGGCCAGTTTGTCCACGCCCAGGCTGCCGTCGGTATTGCGGAACCACCACGGCAAAAAGCGCCCGGTGGCCGGGTCGATACCGACCACGGCGCTGCCGATGTAGGCCGCGTCATTGTGGTCCAGTGCGTTTTTTTCCCAGCCGATGTAGGTGCCGAGAATCTTCGGGTTCTTTTCGACGTTTTCCTTGATCAGGCTGATCAGTTGCTCGCGGCTGACGCTCAGGCGTGGCTGGCCATCGGCGGCGGTTGTGCCGAGCAGGGCGTTGACCCGTACCAGACCGCCGGCAATCAGCAGCGGCGCTTCGAGTTCGCGCTGGATCTGGCTGACCTGGGTCTGCGCCAGCGAAGTCAGGCGCTGCTCGATGACTTGCTCGAACTGCGCCTGGGTGCGCTGTTGCACCATTTCTTGCGTGCGAGCGCCGGAGAACAGCGCGTACAGCACCAGCGCCGCGACCACGCTGAGAACGATGGCGCCGGCCAGGGCGGCGACGGAAAACTGGATCGACTTGAACTTCATGGGAGCTCCGCACGCAAGAGGACAATCTGCGAGGGATTTATCGGCGGGGTGTGCAGGGCCATAAGAGACGTTGGTCGGAATCGGCCCGCGATGTCGCTGATGGATCGGTGCGCGGCGGATTCAATGCGCTTGAGGAATTTCCACGAGGTCTTGCGGCCATAGGTGAATGTACGCGCAATGCGTCCGTTGTATCTGGCGCCGATACAATTAGCCGCCTAGGATACGCCTCAGGTTTTCAGGGAGCTTTTGAATGAACAAGACATTAGTAGTAAGTGCTTTGAGCGCAGCGCTGTTGCTGGCCGGTTGTCAGTCGGTCAACACCACCAGCGGCGGTGCCGTGGGCGTGGAGCGCAAGCAGTACATGTTCAGCATGCTGTCCTCGCAAGAGGTCGATCAGATGTACGCGCAGTCGTATCAGAAGACCGTCGGCGAGGCGTCGAGCAAAGGTGTGCTGGACAAGACCAGCCCGGAAGCCAAACGCGTGCAGACCATCGCCAACCGCTTGATCGCCCAGGCGCCAACCTTCCGCCCGGACGCGGCGCAGTGGCAATGGGAAGTCAATCTGATCAAGAGCGATGAGCTCAACGCCAACTGCGGTCCCGGCGGCAAGATCATCTTCTACACCGGGCTAATCGACAGTCTGAAACTCACCGACGATGAAATCGCTGCGGTCATGGGCCATGAAATCGCCCACGCCCTGCGCGAGCACGGTCGTGAAGCGATGTCCAAGGCATACGGGATGGAGATGGCGAAGCAGGGCGCCGGTGCCTTGTTCGGTCTGGGCCAGGACAGCCTGGCGCTGGCCGACACCGTGGCCAACTACGGCATGACCTTGCCCAACAGCCGCGCCAACGAAAACGAAGCCGACCTGATCGGCCTGGAACTGGCCGCCCGCGCCGGTTACAACCCGAACGCGGCAATCACCCTGTGGGACAAGATGAGCAAGGCTTCCGAAGGCGCGCCACCGGAATTCATGAGCACCCACCCGGCATCCAGCAGCCGCATTGCTGCGTTGCAGGCAGCGATTCCGAAAGTGATGCCGCTGTACGAAAAAGCCCCGAAGTCCTGAGATTGACGGGGTCATGATCGTTCCCACGCTCTGCGTGGGAATGCCGCAAGGGACGCTCCGCGTTCCAAGCGGGACGCAGAGCGTCCCCGGCTGCATTCCCACGCGGAGCGTGGGAACGATCCTTCTCTCAGGGTTAAACCCAGCCGCTGCTCTGCATCGCTTTATAAACCGCAACAATCGCCAGAATCATGAACGCCGAAGCCGCGAGGCGGCGGATCAGGGTCAGCGGCAGTTTCTCTGCAGCAAAGTTACCCGCCAGGACCACCGGCACGTTGGCAATCAGCATGCCCACGGTGGTGCCGATAATCACCAGCCACAGTTCCGGATATTGCGCGGCGAGCATCACCGTGGCGATCTGCGTCTTGTCGCCGATTTCCGCGAGGAAGAACGCGATCAGCGTGGTCAGGAACGGCCCGAACTTGCGCGCCGTGCTGGCTTCGTCGTCATCCATTTTGTCCGGGACCAGGGTCCACAGCGCCGTGGCGGCGAAGCTGGCGGCGAGGATCCAGTGCAGGACGGCGTCGGAGAAGAAACTGCCGACCCAGGCACCTACCGCACCAGCTGCTGCGTGGTTGGCCAAAGTCGCGGCGACAATCCCGGCAATGATCGGCCAGGGTTTGCGAAAGCGAGCGGCGAGAATCAGCGCGAGCAGTTGCGTCTTGTCGCCGATTTCGGCCAAGGCAACGATAGCGGTGGGAACGAGTAGCGAGTCCAGCATCAGGGATTTCCTAAGGGGCGGGTCGACACGGCTATGACACGTACAGCCTTCCCGCCCCGGGTAAGGTGTGCGTGTCATAGGTCTTGTCAAACCCTGCGATCCGTCTGTTGCGGACGCTTGGGTCGCATACGCCATGATCTGAGGATCAAGTGTGTTGACGTATGCCGGACGAGCTTGGTGCTCGTGGGAGACTACTCCCCTAGGACGGAGCGGATTCTGCCTAGGCAAATCCGATTGGGCAAGAACAAATTTTCAACCGCGCTTGGCCCGGTAAATCCGGAAACCATTGCCTTCAGCCTTGATCGCACACACGCCCAAGTGCTCCTCGATCAACGGCTGATACTTGAGAAAGCTGTTCGCCACAAGGCGCAGTTCGCCACCGTTTTTCAGATGTTTAGCCGCTTTTCGCAGCAGGTTCTCCGTAGCGAAATAATCGGTGTGCACGCCGACATGGAATGGCGGATTGCTCAGAATCGCGCTCAAACCCATCGGCGCGGCGTCGATGCCGTCGCCGGTCAGCACTTCGGCTTCCAGGCCATTGGCAGCCAGGGTCAGACGGCTGCTGGCGGCGGCGAACGCGTCGACATCCAGCAACGTCACCTGATTGTGCGGATAGCGACGTTTCACCGCAGCCCCGAGCACGCCGGCGCCGCAACCGAAATCGAGCAGATGGCCGCTCGGCAGTTTGTCCAGATGCTCCAGCAGCAGGGCGCTGCCGCGATCCAGGCGCCCATGGCTGAACACGCCCGGCAGGCTGATGACTTTCAACGGCCCTTCGGCCAGCGGCAGTTCGTAGGTCTGCGCCAGGCTTTCCAGCGGTTTCGCTTCAGGCGCATTGGCCACGGTGACTTGCCAGAGCTGGCAGTGGCGAGCGCTGTCGAGTTTGCGCGGCTTGCCGAACGGGTTGAGCTGTTTGGACGCGCCTTCGATGCCGCTGCGTTTTTCCCCGACCAGAAACACCTCGCGCCCGGCCAGACGCGACGCCACGGCGTTGAGGATGTAATCGGTCAGGTCCTTTGACTTGGGCAGGAACACCACAGCGCTGTCGAACTCGCGCTCCGGGACATTCACGCCGAACTGGCTGCGGCCCTCGAAACGCGCGTCCAGTGCGGCTTGGTCGCCAGCGTGCCAGCACCAGCCGAACGCATTCGGCAGACGCCCGAGCAGATCATCGGCGGGCAGGCCGGCCAACAGCAGCGAACCCTGGAATAACTCGGCCTGACGAAGCAGTACTTCACTGCGCGGATCCATAACTGCTCCTTGAAAAAAAGTGCCGCAGTTTATCAACTGACGACCCGCAGCGCCTCACTGCTGAAGAACGCCTGGGCGTTTTCGCTCAGTTGCCCGACGATCCGCTGGCGCGCCTCGCGACTGCCCCAAGCGTTATGCGGGGTGACGATCAGGCGCGGGATATCGGCGGCGAGCAGCGGATTGCCCTGGGTCGGTGGCTCGACACTCAACACATCGGTCGCCGCACCGCCGAGGTGACCGCTGCGCAAAGCGTCGGCCAGCGCCTGCTCATCAATCAGGCCGCCGCGGGCGGTATTGACCACAAATGCGCCGGGCTTCATCGCGGCCAGTTCGCCGGCGCCGATGAAGTTCCGGGTGTGCTCGTTGAGCGGGCAGTGCAGGGTCAGGGCGTCGATCTGCGGCAGCAGTTCTTTCAGCGGCAAGCGATCCGGTCGCGCCGGGCGCCCCGGAATCTGCCCGAGCAACACACGCATGCCGAACGCTTCGGCCAATCGCGCCACGGCGCCACCGAGCTCGCCATGGCCGAGCAGGCCAAGGGTTTTGCCTTGCAGTTCGACGATCGGGTAGTCGAGCAGACAGAACTGTTTCGCCTGTTGCCAGCGGCCTGCGCCCACAGCCTTTTGATAGTCGGCCAGGCGTGTGGCGAGGTTGAGCAACAGCATGATCGTGTGTTGCGCCACCGACGGCGTGCCGTAAGCCTGGCAATTGCACACGGTGATGCCGTGAGCGCGGGCGGCAGCGAGGTCGACGTTGTTGGTGCCGGTGGCGCTGATCAGGATCAGTTTCAGTTGCGGGTTGGCAGCCATTGCAGCGGCGTCGATCACGACTTTGTTGGTGATCGCCACACTGGCGCCGTGCAGGCGTTCGCTGACCTGTTCCGGCAGAGTCTGGGCGAACAGCTGCAAGTCGCTGAAGCATTCGCGCAACGGACCGAGGTCCAGATCGCCGAGATCCAGCGAAGGGTGATCAAGGAATACCGCGCGGCGCATGTTCGTCATCAACTGTACCTTTTGTGCTGTGAGCGGAGGGCGTACTCTGCCGAGCCTACCAGATGAAACAAATCGTTACGCTGACCCCGCAGCGGACACATAACCTTGTGGCGAGGGGATTTAGCGAAACGTCGCACCGCCCCGATCGGCTGCGCAGCAGTCGCAAAATCATTGCCTGCGGGCCAGACAGAAGTTTTTGGGGCTCCTTCGCAACCCAACGGGGATGAATCCCCTCGCCACCGGACTGTGTTCTTTACAGATTTTTTATTGACCAAGCTGCCCCAAAGGAGCCCCCATGTACTGGACCGAGTTCTTGACCGTTGCCCTGATCCATCTGCTCGCCGTTGCCAGCCCCGGCCCGGACTTTGCCGTGGTCGTGCGCGAGAGCGTGACCCATGGGCGCCGCGCCGGCACCTGGACCGCGCTGGGCGTGGGCTCGGCGATTTTCCTGCATGTCGGCTATTCGTTGCTCGGCATCGGTCTGATCGTGTCGCAGTCGATCGTGCTGTTCAACGCGCTGAAGTGGGCGGCGGCGGCTTACCTGCTGTACGTCGGCTTCAAGGCCTTGCGCGCACAACCGGCGAAAACCGTCACCGATGACTTGCACCGGGAAACCGGCGTACGCACCGCGCGGGGCGCGTTTACCTCGGGCTTCGTCACCAACGGTCTGAACCCGAAAGCCACGCTGTTTTTCCTTTCGCTGTTCACCGTGGTGATCAACCCGCACACACCGCTGGCGGTGCAGGCCGGTTACGGCGTTTACCTGGCGGTGGCGACGGCGATCTGGTTCTGCCTGGTGGCGATGCTGTTCAGCCAGCAACGCGTGCGCGCCGGCTTCGCCCGCATGGGCCACTGGTTCGACCGCACCATGGGTGCCGTGCTGATTGCTCTCGGCGTGAAAATCGCGTTCACCGAGATGCATTGAGAACTGGAATACATCAATCCCTGTGGGAGCGAGCCTGCTCGCGAAAGCGCCAGTCCAGTCACCAAAAGTGTCGACTGACCCGACGCCTTCGCGAGCAGGCTCGCTCCCACCGGTCGTGTTTTCTTCAATTTCGGCCCGAAATGCTGGCGCAAAGCTAGCATTTGTACGGCTCTGCAAATCATTCCTTTGGCTGATTTGACTGTCATGCAGGCGCACTAGAGTACGCATCTCTCCGCCAACACCGTGCAGTCAGAAAAGGGATTCTTATGTTGCAGACTCGGGTCATTCCGCCGGCCGATGGGGCCTACCAGTATCCATTGCTGATCAAACGGCTGCTGATGTCCGGCGCCCGTTACGAGAAAACCCGCGAAATCATCTACCGCGACCAGTTGCGCTACAGCTATCCGACCCTGATCGAGCGGGTTGCGCGGCTGGCCAATGTGCTGACGGCTGCCGGCGTCAAGGCTGGTGACACCGTGGCGGTGATGGACTGGGACAGCCACCGTTATCTGGAATGCATGTTCGCCATTCCGATGATCGGCGCGGTGATCCACACCATCAACGTGCGCCTGTCGCCGGAGCAGATCCTCTACACCATGAACCACGCCGAGGACCGCTTCGTGCTGGTCAACAGCGAGTTCGTCGGGCTGTATCAGGCCATCGCGCCGCAGCTGATCACGGTGGAGAAAACCCTGCTGCTGACCGATCTCCCGGAGAAAACCGCAGAGCTGCCGAACCTCGTCGGCGAATATGAGCAACTGCTGGCCGCTGCGAGTGCGCAATACGATTTTCAGGACTTCGACGAAAACTCGGTCGCCACCACGTTCTACACCACCGGCACCACGGGCAATCCGAAAGGCGTGTATTTCACCCATCGGCAACTGGTGCTGCACACCATCGGCGTGGCGACGATCATGGGTTCGATCGACAGCGTACGCCTGCTCGGCACCAACGATGTGTACATGCCGATCACGCCGATGTTCCACGTTCACGCCTGGGGTTTGCCTTACGTGGCGACCATGCTCGGGCTCAAGCAGGTTTATCCGGGGCGCTACGATCCGGAGTATCTGGTGGAGTTGTGGCGCAAGGAGAAGGTCACCTTTTCCCATTGCGTGCCGACCATCCTGCAGATGCTGCTCAACGCCAAAGCCGCGCAGGGTGCCGACTTCGGCGGCTGGAAAATCGTCATCGGCGGCAGCGCACTCAATCGCAGTCTTTATGAAAACGCCAAGGCCCGTGGCATTCAGCTGACAGCCGCTTACGGCATGTCGGAAACCGGGCCGCTGGTGTCCTGCGCGCACCTCAACGACGAACTGATGGCCGGCAGCGAAGACGAGCGCACCACTTACCGGATCAAGGCCGGCGTGCCGGGGCCGTTGGTCGAAGCGGCGATTGTCGACGGCGAGGGCAATTTCCTTCCGGCCGACGGCGAAACCCAGGGCGAACTGGTGCTGCGCGCGCCATGGCTGACCGAAGGTTATTTCAACGAGCCGCAGAAGGGCGCCGAGCTCTGGGCCGGTGGCTGGTTGCACACCGGTGACGTCGCCACGCTCGACAGCATGGGCGTGATCGATATTCGTGATCGCATCAAGGACGTGATCAAGACCGGCGGCGAGTGGATCTCCTCACTCGACCTCGAAGACCTCATCAGCCGGCATGCGGCGGTACGCGAAGTAGCAGTGGTGGGCATCGCCGATCCCCAGTGGGGCGAGCGCCCGTTTGCCTTGCTGGTGGTCCGCGAAGGGCAGGTGATCGGTGCACGGGAACTGAAGGAACACCTCAAGCCGTTCGTCGAGCTGGGGCACCTGAGCAAGTGGGCGATCCCCAGTCAGATCGCCCTTGTTACCGAAATTCCCAAGACCAGTGTCGGCAAGCTCGACAAGAAGCGCATCCGCCTCGACATCACCGAATGGCAGGCCAACAACAGCACCTTCCTTTCGACTCTATGAGTGTCTGCTGGCGCGCCGAAACCGGCGCGCCAGACCCACCAAGCAAGCGCTTGGCTTGTGAAATCGAAAAAATCAGCCATCCTTGCCGTGCCGACTTGTGTCGGACTGGCGAAAGGACTGTTCCAGAGTGGTTGGCGGCTGCAAATCACACTTTAGAGGGATCAAGCACTACCACCCGCTGGCTATAGTCCGCTCAAGGACTTTTTAGAAACGGAGCACACGCACTGATCGGGGCGAGCAACTCTGGAGCGATTTCGGGCAGCCTTGGCGCCCGGTCCTCCACAGCGTTTTTAAAAGTACTCACTGCCATAACAATAATGCACATGGAGTAGCGTCGATGACCTCAGTAAACCAGTTCTGGCGCCGGGCGAAACTGCCTCTGGCGGTCAGTCTTGCCTCCTCGCTCGCCGGGCCTGCATTCGGCGTCAGTTTCAACGTCGGTGAAATCGAAGGCCAGTTCGACTCGTCCCTGTCGATCGGTGCCAGTTGGTCTACTCAGAGCCCGAACAAGAACCTTATCGGCGTCAACAACGGCGGCCGTGGCCTGTCGCAGACTTCCGATGACGGGCACGCCAACTTCAAGAGCGGCGAAACCTTTTCGAAGATCTTCAAGGGTATCCATGACCTTGAATTGAAATACGGCGACACCGGCGTGTTCGTCCGTGGCAAGTACTGGTACGACTTCGAACTGAAGGACGAGAGCCGCCAGTTCAAGGACATCAGCGACAGCAACCGCAAAGAGGGCGCCAAGTCCTCCGGCGGGCAGATCCTCGACGCCTTCGTCTACCACAACTATGCGATTGCCGATCAGCCGGGCTCCGTGCGTCTGGGCAAGCAGGTAGTGAGCTGGGGTGAAAGTACCTTCATCGGCGGCGGCATCAACTCGATCAACCCGATCGACGTCTCCGCGTTCCGTCGTCCGGGCGCCGAGATCAAGGAAGGCCTGATTCCGGTCAACATGTTCTACGTGTCGCAGAGCCTCACCGATAACCTCTCGGCCGAAGCGTTCTACCAACTGGAATGGGACCAGACCGTCGTCGACAACTGCGGCACCTTCTTCTCCCAGCCGGACATCGTTGCTGACGGTTGCGACAGCAATCTGCGCGTACTGAACAAGCGTTCGCAGATTCCGGCGATCGCTTTGGGGCCGTTGGCCGCCAACGGTGTGAACGTCGACCAAGAAGGCGTGCTGGTGCGCCGTGGGCCGGACCGTGACGCGCGCGACAGCGGTCAGTGGGGCGCGTCCCTCAAATACATGTTCGAGCCACTCGACACCGAGTTCGGCGCGTACTTCATGAACTACCACAGCCGTGCGCCGATCTTCAGTGCAACCGGCGCACCGCAGTCGGTCTACAACACTGCCGCCGCGCTGCCGGGGCCGTTCGCTGCACTCGCACCGCTGCTGGTCGCGGGCAATTCGAATTACTTCATCGAATACCCGGAAGACATTCGTCTCTACGGCCTGAGTTTCTCCACCACCCTGCCTACCGGTACGGCGTGGAGCGGTGAGATCAGCTACCGTCCGAACGCGCCGGTACAACTGAACTCCACCGACATCCTGTTTGCCGGCGTGCGTCCATTGGGCGGTGCACTGACCAACGCTTCGCTGCTGACCGGCGTGCCGGGTCAGGATCTGCATGGCTATGAGCGCAAGGAAATCACCCAGATCCAGACGACGTTCACGCACTTCTTCGATCAGGTCATGGGCGCCAGCCGTCTGACCCTCGTCGGTGAAGTCGGTGCGACCTACGTCGGTGGCCTGGAAAGCCGTTCTGACAAACGCTATGGCCGCGATCCGGTCTACGGTCCGGGTGAGTTGCCTGCTACTGGCACAGTCGATACCTGCGCCAACATCCTCAACAACAGCACCATCAACGGCGCAGGTCCCGGTTCGCCGCAGAACAACCGCAGCCGCAATTGCGAAAACGACGGTTTCACCACGTCGATGTCGTGGGGCTACCGTGGTCGGGCGATCTGGGAATACAACGACGTGTTTGCCGGTGTGAACCTGAAGCCGAACGTGGCCTGGTCCCACGACGTCAGCGGTTACTCGCCAGGCCCTGGCGGCAACTTCGAGGAAGGTCGCAAAGCGGTCAGCCTGGGCGTCGACGCCGAATACCAGAACACCTACACCGCGAGCCTGGCCTACACCAATTTCTTCGACGGCAAGTACACCACCGTGGATGACCGCGACTTCGTGGCGCTCAGCTTCGGCGTGAACTTCTAAGCACTGCATTTCAGGACGAACGAATTTATGAAAATAACAAAGAGTCTGTTCCACGCCGGTGTTCTGGGCCTGTCGCTGCTGGCGACCAGTGTCATGGCGGCGGTGCCTGCTGCCGAAGCGGATAAACTGGGCAAGAGCCTGACGCCGATGGGCGCGGAAATGGCCGGTAATGCTGACGGTTCGATCCCGGCCTGGAAACCGCTGCCGAAGAATGCCGGCAGCGTCGACAGCAAAGGCTTCCTGTCCAACCCTTACGCCAGTGAGCAACCGCTGTTCACCATCACTGCCAAGGATGTCGACAAGTACAAGGACAAGCTTGCCCCGGGCCAGTACGCGATGTTCAAGCGCTACCCGGAAACCTTCAAGATGCCGGTCTATCCGTCCCATCGCGGCGCCACCGTGCCGGATGACGTGTTCGCCGCGATCAAGAAGAACGCCACCAGCACCAACCTGGTGTCCGGCGGCAACGGTCTGGAAAACTTCGATACCGCCGTGCCGTTCCCGATCCCGAAAACCGGTGTGGAAGTGATCTGGAACCACATCACCCGCTATCGCGGCGGCAGCGTGACCCGTCTGGTGACCCAGGCCACGCCACAACCGAACGGCTCGTACAGCCTGGTGTACTTCCAGGATCAGTTCGTATTCCGCGACAAGATGAAGGACTACGATCCGGCGAACCCGGGCAACATCCTGTTCTACTTCAAGCAGAAAGTGACTGCGCCGGCGCGTCTGGCCGGTGGCGTATTGCTGGTGCACGAGACGCTCGATCAGGTCAAGGAGCCGCGTTCGGCGTGGGTCTACAACGCCGGTCAGCGTCGTGTGCGCCGTGCACCGCAAGTGTCGTATGACGGCCCGGGTACTGCCGCCGACGGCCTGCGTACCTCCGACAACCTCGACATGTACAACGGTGCGCCGGATCGTTACGACTGGAAGCTCGAAGGCAAGAAAGAGATGTACATCGCCTCCGACAGCTACAAGCTCGACGATCCGAAACTGAAGTACTCGGACATCATCAAGGCCGGTCACATCAACCAGGACCTGGCTCGCTACGAGCTGCGCCGCGTCTGGCACGTGGTCGCGACCCTGAAGGAAGGCCAGCGCCACATCTACGCCAAGCGTGACTTCTACATCGACGAGGACACCTGGCAGGCAGCGGTCATCGACCACTATGACGGTCGTGGCCAACTGTGGCGTGTAGCCGAGGCACATGCCGAGAACTACTACGACAAGCAAGTGCCGTGGTACGCCCTCGAAACCCTCTACGACCTGCAGTCCGGCCGTTATCTGGCACTGGGCATGAAGAACGAAGAGAAGCAGGCGTATGACTTCGGCTTCACCGCCACCACCAGCGACTTCACTCCGGCCGCCCTGCGTCAGGATGGTGTTCGCTAAACCTGCGTAAACCCGAGGCCGCATCCTCGTGAAAACGCCCCGACCGGTTCGGGGCGTTTTTGTGTCTGTAGCCTTTTTGTAGCCATTTGTAGCAGTGACCTTCATTACCTCTTCGTTTAAGGCTAGGCTGCGGACATCTGCAACGCCGCCAATCGCCTTCGAACAAGAGCCGGCCATGACTGATCTGTCCCCACTTCCGGGTCCCGCAAGCATCACCGTCGCAGCACTGGACGGGCGTTTTTTTCGCCCACCGCTGCCTGACGGCTATGTCTTGCGGCCGCGCCTTTGCCAGCGTCTGCAGGCCGGGCTCGGAGGTCGGTTGCTGCTGGTCAGCGCCCCGGCCGGGTTCGGCAAAAGCTCGCTGGCGGTGGAGTTCTGTCAGAGCCTGCCGGCGCACTGGCAAAGTCTCTGGCTGGGCTTGAGCCCACGGGACAGCGATCCCGGACGTTTTCTTGAGCGCTTGCTCGAAGGTCTGCAGGACTATTTTCCTGCGTTGGGCGCTGGTGCCCTCGGCCTGTTGAAAATGCGTCAGCGCCATCAGCCGTTTGCTTTCGAAGAATGGCTCGACGGTCTGCTCGATGAGCTGGCGCTGCATCTCGATCCTGCTGCACCGCTGCTGCTGGTGCTCGACGACTACCACCTCGCCCAAGGGCCGGTGCTGGATCGTTGCCTGCAATTTTTCCTCAATCATCTGCCCGATGGCTTGCTGGTGATGGTCACCAGCCGTCAGCGCCCGGACTGGCATCTGGCGCGTCTGCGCCTGTCGCGGCAGTTGCTCGAGCTGCACGAACAGGATTTGCGCCTGACCCACGACGAAGCCCTGACCTTGCTCGACCGCCACAGCAGCTCACTGCGCGGCGAAGCACTGGAAAGCCTGATCCAGCGCAGCGAAGGCTGGGTCGCCGGCCTGCGCTTCTGGCTGCTGGCGGTGGCCGAGGCGGGCAATGATGCCGCGCTGCCGCAAGCATTGAACGGCGGCGAAGGGTTGATCCGCGATTATCTGCTCGAAGAAGTCATCGATTGCCTGCCGGCCGAAGTGCAATCGTTTCTCTACGAAACAGCTCCGCAGGAGCGCTTTTGCAGCGAGCTGTGCGACGCCGTCCGCGAAGCCCATGACAGCGCCGAGATCCTGCGCTTTCTCCTCGCTCACCAAGTGTTTCTGGTGCCGCTGGACGAGCACGGTCACTGGTACCGCTATCACCATTTGTTTTCTGACTTGTTGCGCAGCCGGCCAATCGCCCAGGCGATGGTGCCCAACGCTACCCTGCATTTGCGCGCCTGCCGCTGGTTCAACGCACAGGGCTTGCTCGACGAAGCGGTGGAGCAGGCGTTGCGTGCCGGGCATCTCGATGTCGCGGCAAATCTGGTACAGAACCTCTCCGAAGAGCAACTGCTCGCTGAGCAGAACGTCGGCATGCTGCTGCGCTGGAAAATGGACTTGCCCGACAGTCTGCTGATCAGCACGCCTCGGCTGATCGTGCTCTACAGCTGGGCGCTGGGGCTGGCCTGTCAGCTCGATGCCGCTGAAGAGCTGGCAAGCCATTTGAGCCGTTTCCTGCCGGCGCCTTCGGCCACTGCGCAGAAATCCATGCTGGCGCAATGGCTGGCGCTGAGCGGGATCATCGCTCGCGGACGCGGCCATCGCGAACTGACCCTGCGCTATTGCAGTGAAGCGCTGGAGAGCCTGCCGGCCAAGCGTTATGGCCAGCGGCTGATGTGCCTGTCGACCTTGTCCAATCTGGCGATCGCGGACGGCGATCTGTGGCGCGCCCGTGGCCTGAACCGTGAATCCCTCGAGCTGGCACAGCGGGTCGGCAATCCATTATTCGAAGCACTGGCGCACTACGACAGGGCGCGGGTTCTGCAATCACGGGGCGAGATTCTGCGTGCGCTGGATGAAGTGCATCAGGGCCTGGAACGCTTGCGCGGTCTGTCGCCGCAACGACTGTACGCCGTGCGCGCACGGCTGACGTTGTACGAAGGTTTCCTGCTGGCGATGCGTTTGCAGCCGCAGGCTGCACGCGTACGCCTGCTGGCCGGCATTGGCGAAGCGCGCGCCTGTCGCGACATCAGCGTGCTGATCGGCCACTGCGTGATTGCCCGCCTCGACGGCGCCAGCGGCGAGTTCGCCAAGGCCTTCGCCGAACTCGCCGAGGCCGAACGCCTGATGCACATCTGGGACGTACCGCCGATTTACTATCTGGCGATGATCACTCTGGTCAAATGCGAGCTGTGGCTGGCTCAGGGCCGGATTGATCTTGCCGAGGCGTGGCTTGCACGATTGGGCCAGACCTACACCGGCGAAAACGCTGCGGCACCGCCGGAATTCCATCCGCAACTGCCGTTGCATGTGGAGCTGCAACAGGCGCTGCTCGATGTGATTCAGGGGCAGCCGATGCTCGCCGAAGGGCGGTTAAACGTGTTGCATGAAAACGGCCAGCGGACCGGACGCCAGTTGCTCAGTGTGATGGCGTTGACGCAGAAGGTGGCGCTGTTGCTGTCGAGTGGACGCGAGCCCGAGGCGCGCAAAACCTTGAATCTGGCGCTGGAAGCTGCCGCCGGCGGCGTCTTCCAACCCTTCGATGCGCTGCTGAAAAACCAAACCGACTGGATGCGCGGACAACTGCAGACGCTCACTTGCAACGCGGTGAGCCAGCAATTGCTCACGCATTTTCCAACAGCTGCGCCGCGACCGAGCGTAGAAAACTCAACTACCGAACAACTCAGCAGCCGGGAATTGGCGGTGCTGCGCCTGATCGCTCAAGGCTGTTCCAATCAGGAAATCAGCGAGCAGTTGTTCATTTCCCTGCACACCGTGAAAACCCATGCCAGCCATATCAACAGCAAGCTCGGGGTTGAGCGGCGTACGCAGGCAGTGGCGCGGGCGAAGGCGTTGGGGTTATTGCTCTAGCGACGGTAAAATTCGCCATCGGCCGTTGCCAACGGCGTTGACCCTGTCCAGGATTTTTCCATGACCACGCCCAGCCCTGCACTTATCCGCGAAACCTTCCCCGTCGGCCCATTGCAGTGCAACTGCACCATCATCGGCGACCCGCTCACAAAAAAAGCCATCGTCGTCGATCCCGGCGGCAACCCTGATCTGATCATGGCGCGCCTCGACGCCCATGGCCTGAAAGTCGTCAGCATCATCCATACCCACGCGCATCTCGATCACTTTCTCGCTTCAGGGCAGATGAAGGAGAAAACCGGTGCGACCCTGCATCTGCACAAGGAAGACCAGTTCCTCTGGGACAACCTTGAAATGCAATGCCAGATGTTCGGCGTGCCGTACACCCCGGTGCCGTCGCCGGATCGTTGGCTGAGCGATGACGAAGAACTCGCCTGCGGTTGCGGCGTGGCCCTGCACACGCCGGGACATACACCCGGTTCCATGAGCTTCTGGTTTTTCGAGGCTAAGCTGTTGATAGCCGGCGACACGCTGTTTCGTCGCGGGGTAGGGCGCACGGATTTGTGGGGTGGCGATCAGGCGACCATCGTGCGTTCAATCAAGCAGAGGCTGTATACGCTGGACGAGGACGCAACGGTTATCACCGGGCACGGTCCGGATACGCGTCTGGGTGATGAGATGCGCGAGAACCCGTTTGTGCGTGCCTGAATTTTTTGTCACGGGTGTGCGGCGGAATTTTTGCGCATTGTCATGATCCAACGCCCGCGCAGGTCCATTGATTGATCAGTGGCCGCTGCACCACAGAATGCAAAAAGACCAGGAGCTCTCCATGTTCACCACGCGTCGTTTGATTATTGTCGCTACTGCCGTGGCCGTGCTGTCCGGCTGCGCCTCGCCCAATCCGTATGACAATCAGGGTCAGGCCGACGGTGGCTCGCAAGGCATGAGCAAAACCGCCAAATACGGTGGCCTCGGTGCGCTGGCCGGTGCACTCGCCGGTGCCGCCATCGGCCACGACAACCGTGGCAAGGGCGCCTTGATCGGCGCTGCCGTGGTCGGTGCTTCCGCAGCAGGCTACGGCTACTACGCCGACCAGCAGGAAAAGAAACTGCGCGCGAGCATGGCCAACACTGGCGTTGAAGTGCAGCGTCAGGGCGATCAGATCAAGCTGATCATGCCGGGCAACATCACCTTCGCCACCGATTCGGCGAACATCGCTTCCAGCTTCTATCAACCGCTGAACAACCTGGCCAACTCGCTAAAAGAGTTCAACCAGAACCAGATCGAAATCGTCGGCTACACCGACAGCACCGGCAGCCGCCAGCACAACATGGACCTGTCCCAACGTCGTGCGCAGAGCGTGGCGACCTACCTGACCTCTCAAGGTGTCAGCGGTGCCAACCTGTCGGCCCGTGGCGCCGGCCCGGATAACCCGATTGCCAGCAATGGTGACGCCAATGGCCGCGCACAGAACCGCCGGGTCGAAGTCAATCTGAAGGCTATTCCGGGTCAGCAGTACGGTGGTCAGCAGCAACAGCCGGGTACGGTGCAGCAGTATCCATAAGCGATTGCCCGAATGAAGAAATGCCCGGTCCTGTGATCGGGCATTTTTTTGTTTCATCGGTGCGGACCCTTTCGCGAGCAGGCTCGCTCCCACATTTGAAATGCATTCCCCCTGTGGGAGCGAGCCTGCTCGCGAAGAGGCCGGCGAGGGCAGCGAAGATTGCAGATACAAAAAAGCCCCCGGACACATCACTGTCCGGGGGCTTTTTGTTCGCAGCGAAGACTGCTTACTTCTTCAAACCATAATGCTCATCGAGCATGCCAGGGGAATTTGGCGATTTCGGTGCATAGTCACGCGGTGGTTCCTGATCGCGCGGTGGCGTCAGGCGTTCACGTGGTGCCTGCGCTGCGTCGGCGTGCAGGGCGGCGATCAGGCGCTGGCGGGTCTGCTCGTCCAGGGCCAGACGATTGGCGCCCTCGGCGAGGTGGTCCTGCACTTCCTGATAGCTCTGGGTCAGCTTCTTGACCAGCATCGCGGTGCTGTTGAAGTGGGTGACCACCTCGTTTTGATAACTGTCGAAGCGCTCCTGGATATCATCCAGTTGACGCTGCGTGCGGCTCGGTGCGGCGTTCGGCGCAACGCGCGCGATCAGGAATCCAATGGCGACACCCACAACCAGGGCAAGAGTCGGTAACAACCAAACTAAGAGCGAGTGTTCCACGAGTCCTTCCTCTATAAACGGCTTTGCTTTACGTTAACGGCTCGAACCTGCGCTGTATACCGCGATTCACTCGCAATAGATTGGCACAGACAATTTGCTAGACGAGTCGACCCGATTCGAGGTCACGGAGTTCCTCCCTTGCTGATGCGTGAAACCCCTGTAGTGATTGACGGCCCTGTCGGCCAAATTGAGGCTTTGTATCTGGATAACGAGCAGCCGCGCGGCATCGCGCTGATCTGCCATCCGAACCCGGTGCAGGGCGGCACCATGCTCAACAAGGTCGTCTCGACCCTGCAGCGCACCGCGCGCGACGCAGGCCTGATCACCTTGCGTTTCAACTATCGCGGCGTCGGCGCCAGCCAGGGCACGCACGACATGGGCACCGGCGAAGTCGACGACGCCCAGGCCGCCGCCACATGGCTGCGCGAAAAGCACCCGGATCTGCCGCTGACCCTGTTCGGTTTCTCCTTCGGCGGATTTGTTGCAGCAAGTCTCGGCGGCCGTCTCGAAGCCCAAGGCGTGCAGCTTGCACACCTGTTCATGGTTGCCCCGGCGGTGATGCGTCTGGGCGAGCAGGATCAACTGCCGCAGCACGGCGGGTTGACCGTGATCCAGCCGGAAACCGATGAAGTCATCGATCCGCAACTGGTCTACCAGTGGTCGGAACAACTCCAGCGCCCCCATGAGCTGCTGAAAGTGGCAGAATGCGGACACTTTTTTCACGGCAAGCTGACCGATCTCAAGGATCTGCTGCTGCCGCGTCTCTCGAATTGATTGCAGTCTGACAAGCGATTACCCATGACCAACCGTACCCGCATTCTCACCGGCATCACCACCACCGGCACGCCGCACCTGGGCAACTACGCCGGCGCGATTCGCCCGGCAATCCTCGCCAGCCGCGACAGCCAGGCCGATTCGTTCTATTTCTTGGCCGACTACCACGCCCTGATCAAATGCGATGACCCGCTGCGCATCCAGCGCTCGCGTCTGGAAATCGCCGCGACCTGGCTGGCCGGTGGTCTGGACGTTGATCGCGTGACCTTCTACCGCCAGTCCGACATCCCAGAAATCCCCGAGCTGACCTGGCTGCTGACTTGCGTCGCCGCCAAGGGCCTGCTCAACCGTGCGCACGCGTACAAGGCCTCGGTGGACAAGAACGTTGAAACCGGTGAAGACCCGGATGCCGGCATCACCATGGGCCTGTACAGCTATCCGGTGCTGATGGCCGCGGACATTCTGATGTTCAACGCGCACAAGGTGCCGGTCGGTCGCGATCAGATTCAGCACGTGGAAATGGCCCGTGATATCGGTCAGCGTTTCAACCATCTGTTCGGCCAGGGCAGAGAGTTCTTCACCATGCCCGAAGCGCTGATCGAAGAAAGTGTGGCCACCTTGCCGGGCCTCGACGGTCGCAAGATGTCGAAGAGCTACGACAACACCATTCCGCTGTTCTCCAGCGCCAAGGAAATGAAGGACGCGATCTCGCGGATCGTCACCGACTCCAAGGCGCCGGGCGAAGCGAAAGATCCCGATAATTCGCACCTGTTCACTCTGTTCCAGGCCTTCGCCACACCGGCGCAGGCCGATGAATTCCGCGGTGAGCTGCTCGGTGGTCTGGGCTGGGGTGAGGCGAAGAATCGCCTGTTCCAGTTGCTCGACAACGATCTCGGCGAAGCGCGCGAGAAGTATCACCAGTTGATCGAGCGTCCTGCGGACCTGGAAGACATCCTGCAGATCGGTGCGAAGAAGGCCCGCGCCGTGGCCACGCCGTTCCTCAACGAATTGCGCGAAGCCGTTGGCCTGCGTTCCTTCGTCAATCAGGTTCAGGTCGCCGCGACTACCAAGAAAAAAGCCGCGAAAACCGCGCGTTTCGTCAGCTTCCGCGAGGACGACGGCAGCTTCCGATTCCGTCTGCTGGCGGCCGATGGCGAGCAATTGCTGCTGTCGCGCAACTTCGCCGACGGCAAAACTGCCGGCCAGGTGACCAAACAGTTGCAGTCCGGCGAGCCGCTGGACGTGCGTACTGAAGAATTGAGCTTCAGCGTCTGGCTGGCCGGTGAGTGCGTCGGCGACAGCCCGGCCTTCGCCGACGCTGCCGCGCGAGACGCCGCCATCGAGGCGTTGCGCGTCGCACTGACTCCAGCTCAAGACTGATCGGCGGCACGACCCGACCAAGGGCCGATTGCCATTCCCACAGGCCGTCGCTACAGTGACGGCCCGTTTTTGTTGCCTTGCTAACGAATTATGACGCCCCTAGAACGATATCAAGCTGATCTGAAACGCCCGGACTTCTTCCATGACGCCGCGCAGGAAACTGCTGTGCGTCACTTGCAGCGTCTGTACGACGACTTGATCGCCGCTGACCAGAACAAGCCGGGTTTGCTCGGCAAGCTGTTTGGCAAAAAGGATCAGGCACCGGTCAAGGGCCTGTATTTCTGGGGCGGCGTCGGTCGCGGCAAGACTTACCTGGTCGACACCTTCTTCGAAGCGTTGCCGTTCAAGGAAAAGACCCGCACACACTTCCACCGCTTCATGAAGCGCGTGCACGAAGAAATGAAGACCCTGGGCGGCGAGAAGAACCCGCTGACCATCATCGCCAAGCGCTTCGCGGCCGAGTCGCGGGTGATCTGCTTCGATGAATTCTTCGTCTCCGACATCACCGACGCGATGATCCTCGGCACGCTGATGGAAGAACTGTTCAAGAACGGCGTGACCCTCGTCGCGACGTCGAACATCGTTCCGGACGGCCTGTACAAGGATGGCCTGCAGCGCGCGCGCTTCCTCCCGGCGATCGCGCTGATCAAGCAGAACACCGAGATCGTCAACGTCGACAGCGGTGTCGATTATCGTCTGCGTCACCTCGAGCAAGCCGAGCTGTTCCACTATCCGCTCGACGAAGCCGCGCACGAAAGCCTGCGCAAGAGCTTCAAGGCGCTGACGCCGGAGTGCACGGCGGCGGTGGAAAACGATGTGCTGATCATCGAGAACCGCGAAATCCGCGCTCTGCGCACCTGCGACGACGTGGCCTGGTTCGACTTCCGCGAACTGTGCGACGGCCCGCGCAGCCAGAACGACTACATCGAACTGGGCAAGATCTTCCACGCCGTGCTGCTCAGCGGCGTCGAGCAGATGAGCGTCACCACCGACGACATCGCCCGGCGCTTCATCAACATGGTTGACGAGTTCTACGACCGCAACGTCAAACTGATCATTTCTGCCGAAGTCGAGCTGAAGGATCTGTACACCGGCGGACGCCTGACCTTCGAGTTCCAGCGCACGCTGAGCCGACTGCTGGAGATGCAATCTCACGAATTCCTGTCGCGGGCGCACAAGCCTTAAACGGAGTTTCGGCAACGAACAAGGCCTGCGATTGCAGGCCTTTTTATGCGCTGAAGTTTTTCCCTGTGGGAGCGAGCCTGCTCGCGAAGGCGCAGTAACTGATCGTTCCCACGCTCCGCGTGGGAATGCATCCCGTGACGCTCCGCGTCACTTGCGAGCCGGACGCAGAGCGTCCAGTGGCGGCATTCCCACGCAGAGCGTGGGAGCGATCATCAGGCCGGGTTACGCAGCCTGCTGAAACTGCTGCCGATACTGATTCGGCGACAGCTCGGTGTGCTGGCGGAACAGTCGCGCGAAGAAGCTCGCATCGTCGTAACCGACCTCATAACTGATGGTCTTGATGCTCTTGCGCGTGCCCGAAAGCAGGCCCTTGGCCGTTTCGATGCGCAGGCGCTGCAAGTAGTGCAGCGGTTTGTCGCCGGTGGCGGTCTGGAAGCGGCGCATGAAGTTGCGGATGCTCATGCCGTGCTCGCGGGCGACGTCTTCGAAGCGGAACTTGTCGGCGAAATGTTCTTCGAGCCACTGCTGGATCTGCAGGATGATCACGTCCTGATGCAGCTTCTGCCCACCAAAACCGATACGTCCCGGCGAATAGCTGCGCTGCACTTCGTAGAGAATGTCGCGGGCTACGGCTTGCGCCACGTTCGCGCCGCAGAAGCGCTCGATCAGATAAATGTAGAGATCGCAGGCCGAGGTGGTGCCGCCGGCGCAGTAAAGATTGTCGGCGTCGGTCAGGTGCTTGTCCTGATTCAGATAGACCTTGGGAAAGCGCTCGGCGAAGGCATTGAAGAAGCGCCAGTAGGTGGTCGCTTCCTTGCCGTTGAGCAGCCCGGCTTCGGCGAGCCAGAACACCCCGGTGGCTTCGCCGCATAACACCGCGCCGCGCGCATGCTGTTCGCGCAGCCACGGCAGGATTTGCGGGTAACGGCTGCACAGCGTGTCGAAATCGTCCCAGAACGCCGGGAGGATGATCACGTCGGCGTTTTCCAGGCCGCCGTCGACCGGCATCACTACGTCGCTGAAGCTTTTTACCGGTTTGCCATCCGGGCTGACCAGGCGAGTTTCGAACGCCGGAGTCAGGCCGTGGCCCAGTTGTTTGCCGTAACGCAGGCTGGCCACATGGAAAAAATCCTTGGCCTGCATGAGGGTGTAAGCGAAAACCCGGTCGATGGCCAGGATGCTGACGCGCCGCAAGGGCGGGGAGACGTGCTTAGACATAATTCAACTTTTGTTTTGTTTTTATAAGGGAAAGTGGTCACCAGACGGCTGGATCGTCTTATTTTTTGTCGGATGTGTCCAGTGTCCCATAGCAGGAGTCGGGCTTAGTCTCTGAGAGCCGTATCCCTCCAACAACAAAGAAAGGTGCCGCATGATCCCCAGAACCCTGTTCAGCTCCGAGCACGAATTGTTCCGCGACAGCGTGCGAACTTTCCTCGAAAAAGAGGCCGTGCCGTATCACGCGCAGTGGGAGAAGCAGGGACACATTGATCGCGCGCTGTGGAACAAGGCGGGGGAGGCGGGGATGCTCTGTTCGCATCTGCCGGAAGAGTACGGCGGGCTCGGCGCGGATTTCCTCTACAGCACCGTGGTGATTGAAGAAGTCGGGCGTCTGGGACTGACCGGCATCGGCTTTTCGCTGCACTCGGACATCGTCGCACCGTACATCCTGCATTACGGCAGCGAGGCGCTGAAACACAAATACCTGCCGAAACTGGTCTCGGGGGAAATGGTCACGGCGATCGCCATGACCGAGCCTGGCGCCGGTTCCGACCTGCAAGGGGTGAAAACCACGGCGGTGCTCGACGGTGACGAATATGTGATCAACGGTTCGAAAACCTTTATCACCAACGGCTTTCTGGCTGACCTGGTGATCGTGGTGGCCAAGACCGACCCGAAGGCCGGTGCCAAGGGCACCAGCCTGTTTTTGGTGGAGGCGAATACGCCGGGCTTCGAGAAGGGCAAGCGCCTGGAGAAGGTCGGCATGAAGGCGCAGGACACCTCGGAACTGTTCTTCCAGGACGTGCGCGTGCCGAAGGAAAACCTTCTCGGCCAGGCGGGGGCCGGGTTTGCCTATCTGATGCAGGAGTTACCGCAAGAGCGCCTGACCGTGGCGATTGGCGGCCTGGCCTCGGCTGAAGCGGCGTTGCAATGGACGCTGGATTACACCCGTGATCGCAAGGCGTTCGGCAAGGCGATTGCCGACTTTCAGAACACCCGCTTCAAACTGGCCGAAATGGCTACAGAGATCCAGATCGGCCGGGTTTTTGTCGACCGCTGCCTGGAGCTGCATCTGCAAGGCACACTCGATGTGCCGACGGCGGCAATGGCCAAATACTGGGGCACCGACCTGCAATGCAAAGTGCTCGACGAGTGCGTGCAACTGCATGGCGGCTACGGCTTCATGTGGGAATACCCGGTGGCCCGGGCGTGGGCGGATGCGCGGGTGCAGCGGATTTATGCCGGCACCAATGAAATCATGAAGGAGATTATTGCGCGGTCGCTTTGATGATCGTTCCCACGCTCTGCGTGGGAATGCCGCCGGGGACGCTCCGCGTTCCGCTGTTGAGGTAATCCGACTGGCCTCTTCGCGAGCAGGCTCGCTCCCACAGGTACAGTGTTCCACTGTGGGAGCGAGCCTGCTCGCGAAGCTTTTGGCGGTCAGTTACGGCGCGGGATTCGGATGATCCTTGTGAATCGCCTCAATCCCGGCCAGCACTTCATCGGACAGTTTCAGATCAAAACTGGCAATGTTGCTGTCCAGTTGCTCAAGCGTCGTCGCGCCAATGATGTTGCTGGTGACGAAGGGTTGCTGGGTCACGAAGGCCAGGGCCATTTGCGCCGGATCCAGACCGTGTTCGCGGGCCAGTGCAACGTAACGGCTGCACGCCGCTTCGGATTGCGGGTTGAAATAGCGGCTGAAGCGGCTGTAGAGGCTCAGACGGCCTTTCGGTGGACGGGCGCCGCCTTCGTACTTGCCGGAGAGGAAGCCGAACGCCAGTGGCGAGTAGGCGAGCAGGCCGCACTGTTCGCGAATGGCGATCTCGGCCAGGCCGACTTCGAAGCTGCGGTTGAGCAGGTTGTACGGGTTCTGGATCGACACCGCACGCGGCCAGCCACGGGCTTCGGCCAGAGCGAGGAAGCGCATGGTGCCCCACGGCGTCTCGTTGGACAGACCGATGTGGCGGATCTTGCCGGCCTTCACCTGTTCGTCGAGGGCTTCGAGGGTGTCTTCCAGCGGCGTCAGGTTGGCTTCGATCTTGTGCTTGTAGCCCAGCTGTCCGAAAAAGTTGGTGCTGCGTTCCGGCCAGTGCAGTTGATACAGATCGATGTAATCGGTCTGCAGGCGCTTGAGGCTGCCGTCCAGCGCCTCGGTGATGTGCTGGCGGTTATGGCGCAGGTTCTTGTCGCGGATGTAATCGATGGTGTTGCCGGGGCCGGCGATCTTGCTGGCGAGGATCCACTCGGCGCGATCACCGCGACTCTTGAAGTAATTGCCGAGGTAGCGCTCGGTGGTGGCGTAGGTTTCGGCTTTTGGCGGCACCGGGTACATTTCGGCGGTGTCGAGGAAATTGATCCCGGCTTCCTTGGCCCTTTCGATCTGGGCGAAGGCTTCAGCCTCAGTGTTTTGCTCGCCCCAGGTCATGGTGCCGAGGCAGATTGCACTCACGTTCAGGTCGGTACGGCCTAGCTGGCGATAGTCCATCGGGTGCTCCTTGGGCAAAACAATCATAAAAGCAGGTTGAAAAATTTTTCGCAATCTGCATAATTGCCGACCTCTTTCTGCAGTGGAAGTGATGCGCCGCCGCCGAAGAATCTTGCCGTTGAACGGACGCGCCGACCCGAGCCCCCGAAAGCGTCTGTATCCGGCTGCCTTTGACTTGTCAAAGTACGCACTATTCAGTAAGATCCGCCGTCTTATTTACAGGCGGCCCCTGAGGCTATAAAGAATGAAAACTTTTACTGCTAAACCGGAAACAGTAAAGCGCGACTGGTTTGTCGTCGACGCTGCTGGTCAGACCCTGGGTCGTCTGGCCACCGAAATCGCGAGCCGTCTGCGTGGCAAGCACAAGCCTGAGTACACTCCTCACGTTGACACCGGCGACTACATCGTCGTCATCAACGCCGAGCAGATCCGTGTTACCGGCGCTAAAACCACTGACAAAATGTACTACTCCCACTCCGGTTTCCCGGGCGGCATCAAGTCGATCAACTTTGAAAAGCTGATCGCCAAAGCCCCTGAGCGCGTGATCGAGACCGCGGTTAAAGGCATGCTGCCTAAAAACCCACTGGGTCGCGACATGTACCGTAAGCTGAAAGTCTATGCGGGCGCTGCACACCCTCATACTGCTCAGCAGCCCCAAGAACTGAAGATTTAACGGAATAGTTCATTATGTCGGCGACTCAAAATTACGGCACTGGCCGTCGCAAGACCGCAACCGCACGCGTTTTCCTGCGTCCGGGTACTGGTAACATCTCCATCAACAACCGTTCGCTGGATAACTTCTTCGGCCGCGAAACTGCCCGCATGGTAGTTCGTCAGCCGCTGGAGCTGACCGAGACTGTCGAGAAGTTCGACATCTACGTCACCGTGATCGGCGGTGGTGTAAGTGGTCAGGCTGGCGCAATCCGCCACGGCATCACTCGCGCTCTGATGGACTACGACGAAACCCTGCGTAGCGCTCTGCGCAAAGCTGGCTTCGTTACCCGCGACGCCCGTGAAGTTGAACGTAAGAAAGTTGGTCTGCGTAAAGCGCGTAAGCGTCCGCAGTACTCGAAGCGTTAATTCCGCTTCCACGTTCAAAAAAGAACGCCCGCCTCCTCACGGAAGCGGGCGTTTTTTTATGCCTGCGATTTATCAAAGAATTGCGTTGTGACAACTTGCCACAGCCGTAGACCCCCTATACTCCAAGGCTTAAGGGGCTGAGCCCCGGGGAATTAACCTTGTCAGAATTGGGGGTTTTCATTACCATTCGGGCAAAATTTTTATAAGTAACATTTGATTTATTTAGTAGACGCCTGATTTAACAGGCCAAAAAAGCTGATGGGAGAGGACTGAATGAGCAATGACGGCGTGAATGCAGGCCGGCGTCGCTTCCTGGTGGCAGCCACATCCGTGGTGGGTGCTGCAGGAGCGGTGGGGGCTGCGGTCCCGTTCGTGGGGTCATGGTTTCCCAGTGCCAAGGCGAAAGCTGCCGGTGCACCGGTGAAAGTGAATGTCAGCAAAATCGAGCCAGGCCAGCAGATGATTGCTGAATGGCGCGGCCAGCCGGTGTTCATTGTCCGCCGTACCGAGGAAATCCTGGGGAATCTCAAGAAGATCGAGGGTCAGCTCTCCGATCCGACCTCCAAAAACTCCACGCAACCCACTTATGTCGACCCTGAAGTACGCTCGATCAAGCCGGAAATTCTCCTGCTGATCGGGATCTGTACGCACCTGGGTTGCTCACCGACCTTCCGTCCCGAAGTGGCACCTGCGGATCTGGGCAAGGACTGGGTCGGCGGCTATTTCTGCCCGTGCCACGGTTCCCACTACGATCTGGCTGGCCGCGTCTACAAGTCGCAACCTGCGCCTTTGAACCTGCCAGTTCCCCCGCATTCCTATGAGACCGATGACCTGATTGTCATTGGCGTCGATACGGAGAAAGCGTGATGAGCAAGTTCATGGATTGGGTTGATGCGCGCTTTCCCGCGACCAAAATGTGGGAAGACCATCTCAGCAAGTATTACGCACCAAAAAACTTCAACTTCTTCTATTTCTTCGGCTCGCTGGCGCTGCTGGTGCTGGTCAACCAGATCGTCACCGGTGTCTGGCTGACGATGAGTTACACGCCGTCGGCAGAAGAAGCCTTTGCTTCCGTTGAATACATCATGCGCGACGTCGAGTACGGCTCGATCCTGCGTCTGCTGCACTCGACCGGCGCTTCGGCGTTTTTCATCGTCGTCTATCTGCACATGTTCCGCGGCCTGCTCTACGGCTCGTACCAGAAACCGCGCGAGCTGGTCTGGGTGTTCGGCATGCTGATCTACCTGGCACTGATGGCCGAAGCGTTCATGGGCTATCTGCTGCCGTGGGGCCAGATGTCCTACTGGGGTGCCCAGGTGATCATCTCGCTGTTCGGTGCGATTCCGCTGATCGGCGATGACCTGACGCAGTGGATTCGTGGTGACTACCTGATCTCCGGAATCACTCTGAACCGCTTCTTCGCCTTGCACGTTGTCGCGCTGCCGATCGTGATTCTCGGTCTGGTGGTCTTGCACATTCTGGCGCTGCACGAAGTCGGTTCGAACAACCCTGATGGCGTCGATATCAAGAAGCACAAAGACGAAAACGGCATCCCTCTGGATGGCATTGCGTTCCACCCGTACTACACGGTGAAGGACATTGTCGGCGTTGTGGTGTTCCTGTTCATCTTCTGCTTCATTGTGTTCTTCTTCCCGGAAATGGGCGGCTACTTCCTCGAAAAACCTAACTTCGAGCCGGCCAACCCGTTCAAGACGCCTGAGCATATTGCCCCGGTCTGGTACTTCACGCCGTTCTACGCAATCCTGCGTGCGGTGCCGGACAAACTCCTGGGCGTTATCGCCATGGGTGCGGCGATTGCGGTGCTGTTCGTGCTGCCTTGGCTGGATCGCAGTCCGGTGAGATCGATGCGCTACAAGGGCTGGCTGAGCAAAATCTGGCTGGTGGTGTTCTGCATCTCCTTCGTGATTCTTGGCATCCTTGGCGTTCTGGCGCCGACGCCGGGGCGCACGTTGCTGTCGCAGGTCTGCACCTTCCTGTATTTCGCCTACTTCATTCTGATGCCGTTCTACACCCGGCTCGAGAAGACCAAACCGGTTCCGGAAAGGGTGACTGGCTGATGAAAAAGTTATTTCTTGCTCTGATTTTTGCTGCGCTGCCTTCCCTGGTTTTTGCTGCCGAGGGTCATGGTCCGGAACTGGAAAGTGTCGATATCGACGTCTCCGACAAAGCCGCCCTGCAGGATGGTGCGCGGACCTTTGCCAACTATTGCATGGGTTGCCACAGTGCCAAGTTCCAGCGTTACGAGCGCGTCGCCGATGACCTCGGCATTCCGCACGAGTTGATGCTGGAGAAGCTGGTGTTCACCGGTGCCAAGATTGGCGACCACATGAACATCGGCATGCAGCCGGCCGACGCCAAGACCTGGTTCGGCGCGGCGCCGCCGGACCTGACGCTGGTGGCACGGGTACGCGGCACCGACTGGCTCTACGGTTACTTGAAGTCGTTCTACGAAGACCCGGCGCGTCCATGGGGCGTGAACAACAAGGTCTTCCCGAACGTCGGCATGCCTAACGTGCTGGTCGGCCTGCAAGGTCGGCAGGTCGTCGGCTGCAAACAGGTGCAGATCGTCGAGGACGGCAAGAAGCAATACGATCCGCTGACCGGCACGCCGCTGACCCATGAAGCGTGCGATCAGTTGACCATCGTGCCGAAGTCCGGTGCTCTGAACGAAGAGCAGTTCGATGAGAAGGTCAAGAATCTGGTAACCTTCCTGGCTTACTCGGCTAACCCGGTTAAGCTGCAACATCAGCGCATCGGTACTTATGTCTTGCTGTACCTGGCGTTCTTCTTTGTGTTCGCCTACCTGCTCAAGCGTGAATACTGGAAAGACGTGCACTGATACGCTTCAAGCATTGCTGTTAATCGCGCGCGCCCAAGGGCGCCTCCGCTAAAGCAGGATCTGCTCAGTCAGACCCTGCGGGAGGTGCCCTCTGGGCGCGCGCGTTTTTCCGGTTCCGACAAATTCAACAAGCGAGGAGGATCGCCATGGGCGTGACCAATCGGTTGGCCTGTTACTCCGACCCCGCCGACCACTATTCCCACCGAGTGCGCATCGTGCTTGCAGAGAAGGGTGTCAGCGCCGAAATCATTTACGTGGAAGCGGGCCGCCAGCCGCCTAAACTGATTGAGGTGAACCCTTACGGCAGTCTGCCGACGCTGGTCGATCGTGACCTGGCGTTGTGGGAGTCGACCGTGGTGATGGAGTATCTGGATGAGCGTTACCCGCACCCGCCGCTGATGCCGGTTTATCCGGTGGCGCGGGCCAACAGCCGTCTGCTGATCCACAGGATTCAGCGTGACTGGTGCGGGCTGGTGGATCTGATTCTGGATCCCAAGAGCAAAGAGGCTGCACGGGTCGTGGCGCGCAAGGAACTGCGCGAAAGCCTGACCGGCGTTTCGCCGCTGTTTGCCGACAAACCGTTCTTCCTCAGTGAGGAACAAAGTCTGGTGGATTGCTGCCTATTACCCATACTCTGGCGTTTGCCGATTCTGGGTATTGAACTGCCGCGGCCGGCCAAGCCGCTGCTTGATTATATGGAGCGCCAGTTTGCGCGTGAGGCTTTCCAGGCGAGTCTGTCTGGTGTCGAACGCGATATGCGCTAAGGCTTAAGGAGCCGCTATGAACTCCAGTCGACCTTATCTGGTCCGCGCGCTCTACGAGTGGATTGTGGATAACGATTGCACCCCGCACATGCTGGTCAACTCCGAGTACCCGGCGGTGCAGGTGCCACAGGGTTTTGCCAGTGACGGCCAGATCGTCCTGAACATCTCACCGAGTGCCGTGCGTCATCTGCACATGGATAACGACGTGGTGACGTTCGAAGGCCGCTTCGGCGGTGTTCCGCACAGTCTCTACGTGCCGATCAGCGCGATCCTGGGCATTTATGCGCGGGAGAACGGCCAGGGCATGGTGTTTGACCTCGAGTTGCCGATGGACGACGAGGAAGACATCGGGCCGGATGACGACTCGCCGCCACCGGGCAGCGAGCCGCCACGCCCGAGTGGCCGGCCAAGCTTGAAGGTTGTGAAATAAAAAAAGGCGATCCGGATGGATCGCCTTTTTTGTGTCTGCCTTTTACGGTCAGTCGATGTATTCGAACAGCTTCACAATCTTCTGCACACCAGACACACCCTGAACCAGATTGGTTGCCTGAGTGGCTTCCTGTTTGGTCAGCAGGCCCAGCAGGTAGACGATGCCGTTCTCGGTCACGACCTTGATGCGCGAGCCAGGAATGCTGGCGTCGGTGAGCATCTGGGTCTTGATCTTGGTGGTCAGCCACGCGTCGTTCTGGCGCGCGAGCAGGGAGGACGGTTGCAGCACTTGCAGTTCGTTGTGCACCTTCTTCACGCGCTGGACGTTGGCGGCGGCTTGCTCAGCCTTGGCCTTGAGGTCTTCACGTGGCGTTTGGCCGGCGAGCAGGACCACGCCGTTGAAGCTGGTGATGACGATGTGCGAGTCGTTGTCCAGTGCCGGATCGGCCTTGGCGATGTTCACGCCCGCTTTGGTTTCGATCAGCGAGTCGTCGATCTTGCTGCCGAAGGTGCGCGTGCCACGGTCGTCTTCGATCGGCGCTTCACGGCTGGCGTTCACCACCGAGGTGCAGCCGCTGATGCCGAGGCACAGGGTCAAGGCCAGAAGGCCAAGGCGATTAGGGGTCATTCTTCACTCCCGAACAGTTGGCTGTCGATCAGATCGCAAAGGCAATGGATCGCCAGCAAGTGGACTTCCTGAATACGTGCAGTGACGTTGGCCGGTACGCGAATCTCGACGTCCTCGGGCAACAGCAGCGACGCCATGCCGCCGCCATCGCGTCCGGTCAAAGCTACGACAATCATTTCGCGATCATGTGCGGCCTGGATCGCTTGAATAATGTTCGCCGAGTTGCCGCTGGTCGAAATCGCCAGCAACACATCGCCCGGCTGGCCGAGCGCGCGGATCTGCTTGGAGAACACTTCGTTGTAGCTGTAATCGTTGGCGATCGAAGTGATCGTCGAAGTGTCGGTAGTCAGCGCAATCGCCGGCAGACTCGGACGCTCGCGCTCGAAGCGGTTGAGCAGCTCCGAAGAAAAATGCTGGGCATCGCCGGCCGAGCCACCGTTGCCGCACGAGAGCATTTTGCCTTCGTTGAGCAGGGCATTGACCATGATCTGGCTGGCTTGCTCGATGTGCGGTGCAAGTACGTCCATCGCCTGTTGCTTGGTGTCGATACTGGCCTGGAAAAGCTGGCGAATTCGGGATTGCATGTCCATCTGTGTGACCTTAAGTGGCGCGGCTGTTCGGCACGTGAATGTGCAGCCGGCAAAGCAAAGAGCAAAATGTGTCGGACGAAAACAGGGCAGGGTGCAGGCGATCAACTGTCGAAAGCATTCTGCAACCAGTTCAGCTGATTCGGGTGGCTGTCGATCGCCACCACATCGAAGCGGCAGGGGGAATTGGCCCAACGCGACTCGCGCTGAAGAAAATACTGTGCTGCAAAGATCAGTTTCTGCTGCTTGCGCTCGTCGATACTGGCGAGCGCGCCACCCCATTGAGTGTTTTTTCTGTAGCGAACTTCAACGAATACTACTGTATCGCCATCAAGCATGACCAGATCAAGCTCGCCGCGTTTGCATAACCAGTTCTGCGCCAACAGGCGCAGACCTTGTTGTTGCAGATGTTCGAGCGCCTGGCGCTCGGCATCCTTGCCGCTTTGCGAGCGTGACCTGTCGGGCATTAGCGCGGTGTGTCCGGCAGGCGCTGCACCTGACCACTGACGAACTGTGCCCATGGCAACTGGCGCACTACGCGCTGGGTCTGTGTCATGCCGAGGCTGCCCGATTGACCTTCGATGCGGCTGTCCGGCAGGGCCTTGAGTTGGCCCAGGCGCGGGGCCAGGCGATAGGCGTCGGCGCCCATGGCGTACAGGCGACCGAGGCTGCCATTGGCTTGCGGCCATTGCGCAGCCACTTGCTGGCGCAGCGGATCGCTGGTTTCCAGCAACCATGGGGTTTCGCAGAAGCGAATGCCGTTCATGTCGTTGTACTGGTTGACGTCGCCGCTGGCGCTGTACACATGGGAGGTCGCGTAGACCGGCACGTCACCGGCGTACTGGAAGTTCAGGGTCGGCTTGATCTGCTGGGCCTGTTGCGGCGTCGCGGCCAAGAAGATGAATTCGATGTCCTGGCGACGCGAAGGCTGGGCGGCGACATTGGTGCCGGCAACATTCTGCAGGCTCTTGGCGCGGGCTTCGCTCTGACGCAGCTGGAACATGTCGGCGATCTGCTGGGCCAGTTGCACCGGCTGATCGACACGCTCGGTGGCAACGATACTGCCGCCATTGGCTTGCCAGTCCTGGCTGAAGGCACGCAGGACGCGATCGCCCCATTCGCCCTTCGGCACCATGATCGCGGCGCGATGCAGGCCGTCGGCACGAGCGCGACGGGAAACTTCGCGAGCTTCGTCTTCAGCCGCCAGACCGAACTGGAACAGTTGCGCCGGGCCTTGCTCGCCTTCGCTGTAGTTCAGCGCCAGGGTGGTGATTGGCAGTTGCGGGCGAGTGCTCAGTTGCTTGACCAGTGGTTTTTCCAGCGGGCCGACTACCAGTTGCACGCCGTCAGCTTGGGCCTTGCGATAGAACTCGTCCATCGAGGTCAGCTTCGAGCTGTCGTAGAACTCGATGGCAGGTGGGTTCTGGCCGGCCTGTTGCGCCTGATAATGCGCGGCCATGAAGCCTTCACGCAGCGCTTTGCCGACCGACGCCAACTGGCCGTCCTGTGGCAGCAGCAGGGCGATTTTGCTCAGTGGCTGGCTGGCCAGTTCCTTGAGCTTGGTCAGCGGCAGCGGCAGGTTGATCGCCGCCGGGTGCTTTGGATTCTGCGCACGCCAGTTGTCGATCGCGGCTTGTTGCTGTTCCAGCGTGCCTGCGGTTTTCACCGCTTGCGCCAGTGCCATCCAACCGCCGAGATCGTCGGTGTTGTTCGGTTGCAATTGATCGGTTGGCAGCGAAGCGATCAGGGTCCAGATCGCTTCGTGATTCTTGCTCGCCGCTTCGCCTTCCAGCATCGGTGCGATGAACACACGTTCGCGGGCAGCGGCCAGTGTCTGGCCGTCGGCTTCAAGGGCGCGGGCGTGAACAGTGCCAGTGCGCACTTGCTGCTCTTCCGGCATTTCCCCGAGCTTCTGGAAGCTCGGATGGCTCAGGGCGGTCAGCGCAGCTTTCGGCTGATTGCGCGTCATGGCCAGTTCGGCGGACAGCGTATTGGCGAAAATCTGCTGGCCTGGCTTGAGTTGCTCCACCGGCACTTGTTGCAGGATTTGCGCGGACTGGCCGGCATTGCCTTGGCGGTAAGCCTGGTCCGCCGCGCTCAGGCGCAGCAGGGCGGCTTGTTCCGGGGTTTTAGCCTGCGCAGCCTGTTCGAGCAGTTGCTCGATGCTGGCGTCCGGAGTCCGTGGAAGTTCGCCAAGGCTGGAGGAAGGGGAGCTGGCACACGCGGCCAACAAGGCAGCGAGGCAGAGGGCAGTGAACAGCCGCAGGCAAGCGATCATGTAAGTGTTCCTGATACTCGATCAAATTAGCGTGGAATTGTACCCAAGCACTGGCCGGGGCGCGATGTTACTGGCGTGAATCGGTCAATTTAGCTGGAGTAAATGTTGCGGCAGCGCACAACCGGGCGAAAAACCACACTCGGCCGGAGCGCATCGCAAGCCTCATGACGCGCTACAATGGCCGCTTTTACCGATCACGAGGTGTGCGCTTTGACTGCTCCAGGTCCTTTGAATTCCGCTGCTGGCTCGCTTTATGTGGTGGCGACGCCCATCGGCAACCTGGACGACATCAGCGCCCGGGCCTTGAAAATCCTCCGTGAAGTGGCCCTGATTGCAGCGGAAGATACCCGGCATTCGGCGCGCCTGATGCAGCACTTCGGCATAGGCACGCCCTTGGCCGCATGTCACGAACACAACGAACGGGATGAGGGTAGCCGCTTTATTACCCGGTTGTTGGCAGGCGACAACGTCGCGCTGATCTCCGATGCCGGTACGCCGCTGATTTCCGATCCGGGTTATCACCTGGTGCGTCAGGCCCGTGCGGCCGGCATCAACGTGGTGCCGGTGCCGGGTGCCTGCGCGTTGATCGCGGCGCTGTCGGCGGCGGGATTGCCGTCCGACCGTTTTATCTTCGAAGGTTTTCTGCCGGCCAAGTCGGTCGGACGCAAAGCGCGTCTGGAAGCGGTTAAAGAAGAGCCGCGCACATTGATTTTCTATGAAGCGCCGCATCGCATTCTCGGATGCCTGCAGGATATGGAAGCGGTGTTTGGCGGCGAGCGTCAGGCTCTGCTGGCGCGGGAAATCACCAAAACCTTCGAAACCCTCAAAGGCCTGCCGCTCAGCGAACTGCGTGCGTTCGTCGAGTCCGACAGCAATCAGCAGCGCGGCGAGTGCGTGGTTCTGGTGGCCGGCTGGACGGCGCCGGAGTCGGAGGACGCGGTCAGCAGCGAAGCCATGCGCATCCTCGATCTGCTTCTGGAGGAAATGCCGCTCAAGCGCGCCGCCGCACTGGCAGCGCAAATCACTGGCGAGCGCAAAAACGTGTTGTATCAGGTGGCGCTGGATAAACAGAAAGGCGTGTAAGCCGTCGCCCATGGCGTTCCTGAGGGTTTTAGCGCTTGTTCTTCCGGCGCTCTGCCGTTAACCTTCGCGGCGGAGAGTCGATCGGACAGTCGCTGCCCTCTATGAAAATTAGGGGGGGGAGGAAAGTCCGGGCTCCATAGGGCGAAGTGCCAGGTAATGCCTGGGAGGCGTGAGCCTACGGAAAGTGCCACAGAAAATAACCGCCTAAGCGCGCAAGCGCCGGTAAGGGTGAAAAGGTGCGGTAAGAGCGCACCGCACGTCTGGCAACAGTTCGTGGCTAGGTAAACCCCACTTGGAGCAAGACCAAATAGGGTCCCAAGGCGTGGCCCGCGCTGGGACCGGGTAGGTTGCTAAAGATGTCCAGTGATGGCCATCGTAGACGAATGACTGTTCAAGACAGAACCCGGCTTACAGATCGACTCTCCACCTTTTTCTTTCCCTGCTTGAAACAAAAAAGACGCGGCTGTGTAATATCAGCCGGCCTGGTCTGAAACTCCGGCAGCGGCAAACGCGGTAATAGCCTTTTCCCACCCTGCTTCAATCAACAGCCGAAGCGCCTTTGTAATACCGAAAAAATCTTACTCTTAACAAACTACTTTAACTTTCGAGCGCAGCTTTCAGTGCTGCATCAAGTTATTGGTCGAAACTTCACGTCAGATTCTCGTTGAGCCTCCTTTTACGTCGCTAAATCTCCGTTCTGTAAGGCTTTTCCTTTAATCCGCGCCTTGACGGTGTGGTGGGCGCATTCCTATAGTGTGCGCAAGTGGCGGAAAGTGGCATGAAGTGGGTTTTTTGAGCTCAAAACGATAAAAATTGGAGAAACGCTGACGTGTTTCGCGGAGCTAACGCTATCAGTCTCGATGCAAAGGGCCGTCTCGCCATGCCGAGCCGGTACCGTGACGAGCTCGATTCGCGCAGTTCCGGCCAATTGATCGTGACCATTGATGCCGTTGATCCATGCCTGTGTGTCTATCCGCTCGATGAGTGGGAAATTATTGAAACCAAGTTGCGCGCACTCCCTTCGCTTCGCGAAGAGAACCGTCGCCTGCAACGTTTATTGATTGGTAATGCCGTCGACCTCGAACTCGATGGCAGTGGTCGTTTCCTGGTTCCGCCGCGTCTGCGCGAGTACGCCAAGCTCGATAAGCGCGCGATGCTGGTCGGCCAACTGAACAAGTTCCAATTGTGGGACGAGGATGCATGGAATGCGGTATCTGCCGCTGACCTTGCTGCTATTCAACAACCGGGCGCGATGCCTGATGAACTGCGTGATTTGATCCTGTGACTATTGATAGCGGCTTTAACCACATCACCGTACTGCTTGACGAAGCCGTCGAGGCTCTCGCCGTACGTCCTGATGGCTGCTATCTGGACGGCACGTTCGGGCGCGGCGGGCACAGTCGGTTGATCCTCAGCCAGCTCGGGCCGGACGGTCGACTCATCGGATTCGACAAGGATCCTCAAGCGATTGCCACCGGGCAAACGCTAGCGGCCGAAGACGGCCGCTTTGTCGTTGTGCAGCGCAGCTTTGCCGAGCTCGGTTCGGTGGTTGCCGAGCAAGGCCTGACCGGCAAGGTCAGCGGCATTCTGCTCGACCTCGGTGTGTCTTCGCCGCAGCTCGATGACGCCGAGCGCGGCTTCAGTTTCCTCAATGACGGGCCGCTGGACATGCGCATGGACCCGTCCCGTGGCATCAGCGCTGCCGAATTCGTCAACACCGCGCCGGTGGAAGAAATCGCCCGGGTGTTCAAGGAATACGGCGAAGAACGTTTCTCCGGGCGTATGGCCCGTGCCGTTGCCGAGCGCCGTGACATCAAGCCGTTCGAGCGCACCGCCGATCTGGCCGAAGTGCTGAAAGTCGCCAACCCGGCGTGGGAAAAGGGCAAGAACCCGGCCACCCGCGCGTTCCAGGGTTTGCGCATTCACGTCAATAACGAACTCGGCGATCTGGAAGCCGGTCTCGACGCCGCGCTTCAAGCGCTGGAAGTTGGCGGCCGTCTGGTGGTCATCAGCTTCCACTCGCTGGAAGACCGCATCGTCAAACTGTTCATGCGCAAGCTGGTGAAAGGCGAGGCCGACAATCTGCCGCGCAACCTCCCGGTTCGCCACGTCGCCTTCGAACCGAAAATCAAAATCCACGGCAAAGCGCAGACGGCCTCCGACGCCGAACTCAAAGCCAACCCACGTTCCCGTAGCGCCGTCATGCGTGTCGCGGAGAAGTTGCGGTGAGCAAGCTTTTCGCCAAACCACTGCCCGGCGGCAGCTTTCTGATGCTGCTGCTGTTTATCGGCGTGCTGTTTTCGGCCATTGCCGTGTCGTACAGCGCGCACTGGAACCGGCAGTTGCTCAACACCCTTTATAACGAACTCAGCGTGCGCGACAAGGCGCAGGCCGAGTGGGGGCGGCTGATTCTCGAGCAGAGCACCTGGACCGCGCACAGCCGCATCGAAGTGCTGGCCACTGAACAACTGAAAATGCACATCCCTGGCGCGGCTGACGTGAAGATGGTGGCGCCATGATGAAACTCGAAGGCGCACTGTTCCCATGGCGCTTCCGCCTGATGGTGGCGCTGCTCGGTCTGATGGTCGCGGCGATCTGCTGGCGCATCATCGACCTGCAAGTGGTCGACCGTGACTTCCTCAAAGGCCAGGGCGACGCGCGCAGCCTGCGGCACATTCCGATTCCGGCGCACCGTGGCCTGATCACCGACCGTAACGGCGAGCCTCTGGCGGTCAGTACGCCGGTGACCACGCTGTGGGCCAACGCCAAGGAAATGCAGTCGGCCAAAGAGAAGTGGCCGGCACTCGCCGCCGCGCTGGGCCAGAACCCGAAAGCCCTGAGCGAACGCCTCGAAGCCCAGGCCAACAAAGAATTCATTTATCTGGTGCGCGGGCTGACCCCCGAGCAGGGTCAGGCTGTGCTCGATCTGAAAGTGCCGGGCGTCTACGGCATCGAAGAATTCCGCCGCTTCTACCCGGCCGGTGAAGTCACCGCGCACATGGTCGGCTTTACCGACATCGACGATCACGGTCGCGAAGGCGTCGAGCTGGCCTATGACGAATGGCTGGCCGGGGTGCCGGGCAAACGACAAGTCATCAAGGATCGCCGTGGCCGGTTGATCAAGGATGTTCAAGTCACCAAGAACGCCAAGGCCGGCAAGCCCTTGGCGTTGTCGATTGACCTGCGTCTGCAATACCTGGCCAACCGCGAGCTGCGCAACGCGATCATCGAAAACGGCGCTAAGGCCGGCAGTCTGGTGATCATGGACGTAAAGACCGGCGAGATCCTGGCCATGGTCAACCAGCCGACCTACAACCCGAACAACCGTCGCAACCTGCAACCGGCGATGATGCGCAACCGCGCCATGATCGACGTGTTCGAGCCGGGTTCGACCATGAAAGCCATTTCCATGAGCGCGGCAATCGAAACCGGCCGCTGGAAACCGAGCGACACCGTCGAGGTGTATCCGGGCTCGTTGCAGATCGGCAAATACACCATCAAAGACGTGTCGAAGACCGAAGGGCCGGTGCTCGATCTGACCGGCATCCTGATCAATTCCAGTAACGTCGGCATGAGTAAAGTCGCCTTCGATATCGGCGGCGAAACCATTTTCCGTCTGGCGCAGAAAGTCGGCCTCGGCCAGGACACCGGCCTGGGCTTCCCCGGCGAACGTGTCGGCAATCTGCCCAACTACCGCGAATGGCGCAAGGCTGAAACTGCAACCTTGTCTTACGGCTACGGTATTTCCGTGACTGCGATCCAACTGGTGCATGCCTTCTCGGCACTGGCCAACAACGGTCGTCTCGCGCCGCTGACCCTGATCAAAACCGACAAGATGCCGCAGACTACCCAAGTGCTGCCGGAAGCCGTGGCGAAAACCATGCAGGGCATGTTGCAGCAGGTAATCGAAGCGCCGCGCGGCGTGTTCCGTGCGCAGGTGCCGGCTTATCACGTCGGCGGCAAGTCGGGTACCGCGCGCAAGACCTCGGTCGGCACCAAAGGCTACGCGGAAAACTCCTACCGTTCGCTGTTCGCCGGCTTCGGCCCGATGAGCGATCCGCGTTACGCCATTGTTGTGGTGATTGATGAGCCGACCAAGGCCGGTTACTTCGGTGGTCTGGTGTCGGCGCCAGTGTTCAGCCGTGTGATGTCCGGCACCCTGCGCCTGATGAACGTGACCCCGGACAACCTGCCGACTACGCAACAGGCCAACGCCACCCCGGTCGTTCCGCTGAAAGCCAATGGAGGGCGCGGCTGATGTCATTAAGTCTGAACAAGATATTCCCCCACGCCGGCCACGATCTGTTGATCCGTGAACTGGCGCTGGACAGCCGCAACGTGCGCGCCGGCGATCTGTTTCTCGCCGTGCCCGGTGGCCGCTTCGATGGCCGTGCGCACATCGCCGATGCCTTGCAACGCGGCGCGGCTGCCGTGGCTTATGAAGTCGAAGGCGCCACCGTGCTGCCGATCACTGACGTGCCGCTGATTCCGGTCAAAGGTCTGGCGGCGCAGCTGTCGGACATCGCCGGGCGTTTTTACGGTGAGCCGAGTCACCATCTGAACCTGATCGGCGTCACTGGCACCAATGGCAAGACCAGCGTGACCCAATTGGTCGCGCAGGCGCTGGATCTGCTCGGCCAGCATTGCGGCATCGTCGGTACGCTGGGTTCCGGTTTCTACGGCGCGCTGGAAAGCGGCCTGCACACCACGCCGAATCCGATTGCCGTGCAAGCAACCCTGGGTGACCTGAAAAAGGCCGGCGCGAAAGCCGTGGCCATGGAAGTGTCGTCCCACGGTCTGGATCAGGGCCGGGTCACCGCGCTGGCGTTCGACGTGGCGGTGATGACCAACCTGTCCCGCGATCATCTGGATTATCACGGCACCATGCAGGCGTACGCCGAGGCCAAGGCCCGGCTGTTCGCCTGGAATGACCTGAAGTGCCGCGTGGTCAACCTCGACGACGATTTCGGCCGGCAACTGGCGGCGGAAAAACGCGAGTCGCGTTTGATCACCTACAGCCTGCTCGACAGCAGTGCCTACCTGTTCTGCCGCGAAGCGCAGTTCGACGACCATGGTGTACGCGCCACGCTGGTCACGCCGCAGGGCGAGCATCACCTGCGCAGTACGCTGCTTGGTCGTTTCAACCTGAGTAACGTGCTGGCCGCAGTCGGCGCCTTGCTCGGTCTGGATTACGCCCTCGACGAAATTCTCAAAGTGCTGCCGAAGCTCGAAGGCCCGGCCGGGCGCATGCAGCGTCTGGGTGGTGGTACGCAGCCGCTGGTGGTGGTCGATTACGCCCATACGCCCGATGCGCTGGAAAAGGTTCTCACTGCGCTGCGCCCGCACGTCAAAGGCCAACTCCTGTGCCTGTTCGGCTGCGGCGGTGATCGTGATCGCGGCAAACGTCCGTTGATGGCCGAAGTGGTCGAACGTCTTGCCGACCAGGTGCTGGTCACCGACGACAACCCGCGCACCGAAGACCCTGCTGTGATCTTCGACGACATCCGCGCCGGTTTCACCGCTGTGGATAAAGTCACTTTCGTCGCCGGTCGCGGCCAGGCCATTGCGCAATTAATCGCCGGCGCAACCGCTGACGACGTGATTGTGCTGGCCGGCAAAGGTCACGAGGACTATCAGGAAATCAACGGCGTGCGCCATGCGTTTTCCGATCTGGTCGAGGCCGATCATGCCCTGACCGCGTGGGAGGTGGCCCATGCTTAAGGCCCTGACACTCAGTGAACTGACCAACGCCCTCGAAGCCCGTTTGATCGGCGCTGACGCGAGTTTCGACGGCGTCAGCATCGACAGCCGCGCCATTCAGCCCGGCCAGTTGTTCATCGCCCTGACCGGCCCGCGTTTCGACGGTCATGACTACCTGAACGACGTCGCCGGCAAAGGCGCCGTAGCGGCACTGGTCGAGCGCGAAGTCGCCGACAGCGCGTTGCCGCAATTGCTGGTCAAGGACACCCGTCAGGCCCTCGGCCAACTCGGCGCGTTGAACCGTGCTGCGTTCACCCAGCCAGTGGCGGCGGTGACCGGTTCCAGTGGCAAGACCACGGTCAAGGAAATGCTCGCGAGCATCCTGCGCACGCGCGGTCCGGTGCTGGCGACCCGTGGCAACCTGAACAACGACCTCGGCGTCCCGCTGACCCTGATCGAACTGGCGCCGGAGCACACCTCCGCCGTGATCGAACTGGGCGCTTCGCGTCTCGGTGAAATCGCCTACACCGTCGGCCTGACCAAGCCGCACGTGGCGATCCTGAACAACGCCGGCACCGCTCACGTCGGTGAGTTCGGCGGTCCGGAAAAAATCGTCGAAGCCAAAGGCGAAATCATCGAAGGCCTGGCCGCCGATGGCATCGCCGTGCTCAACCTCGATGACAAGGCTTTCGGTATCTGGAAGACCCGCGCTGCCGGTCGTCAGGTGCTGACCTTCGCCCTGAGCAACAGCGAGGCGAATTTCCACGCCAGCGATCTGGCCACCGATGCCCGCGGTTGCCCGGCGTTCAATCTGCACACCCCTGAAGGCAGTGAGCGCGTGCAACTGAATCTGCTCGGTACCCATAACGTCGCCAATGCCCTGGCTGCCGCCGCTGCTGCCCACGCCTTGGGCGTATCGCTGTTCGGCATCGCCACCGGCCTCGGCGCGGTGCAACCGGTCAAAGGGCGCACCGTCGCGCAACTGGCGAAAAACGGCATGCGCGTCATCGATGACACCTACAACGCAAACCCCACCTCGATGTGCGCGGCCGTTGATATACTCGCCGGCTTTTCCGGCCGCACCGTCCTGGTGCTCGGAGATATCGGCGAGTTGGGCGACTGGGCGGAGCAGGGGCACCGCGACGTGGGCGAGTACGCCCGAGGCAAGGTTTCCGCGCTTTACGCGGTCGGGCCGAACATGGTCCACGCGGTAAACGCTTTCGGTGAGCAGGCGCAGCACTTCGGCACCCAGGCCGAGCTGATCCAGGCCCTCGCCGCCGAGCAGGACACAAACACCACCATTTTGATCAAGGGTTCGCGCAGCGCAGCGATGGAAAACATCGTTGCGGCTCTGTGCGGGTCCAGTCTGGAGAAACATTAATGCTGCTGCTGCTAGCGGAGTATCTGCAACAGTTCTACAAAGGCTTCGCGGTCTTCCAGTACCTGACCCTGCGCGGGATTCTCGGTGTGCTGACCGCGCTGGTCTTGTCGCTGTGCTATGGCCCGTGGATGATCCGTACTCTGCAGAACCGTCAGATCGGCCAGTCGGTACGTAACGACGGCCCGCAATCGCACCTGTCCAAATCCGGTACGCCGACCATGGGTGGCGCGCTGATTCTGTCTTCGATCGGCGTCAGCACTCTGCTCTGGGCTGACCTGAGCAACCGCTACGTTTGGGTGGTGCTGCTGGTGACCCTGCTGTTCGGCGCCATCGGCTGGGTCGACGATTACCGCAAAGTCATCGAGAAGAACTCCCGTGGCCTGCCGAGCCGCTGGAAATACTTCTGGCAGTCGGTGTTCGGCCTAGGCGCTGCGATCTTCCTTTATATGACTGCCGCGACGCCGGTGGAAACCACGCTGATCCTGCCGATGCTCAAGGACTACAGCATTCCGCTGGGCGCCGGTTTCATCGTGCTGACCTACTTCGTGATTGTCGGCTCGAGCAACGCGGTCAACCTGACTGACGGCCTCGACGGTCTGGCGATCATGCCAACCGTAATGGTCGGCGGCGGCCTGGGGATTTTCTGCTACCTGTCGGGTAACGTGAAATTCGCCGAGTATCTGCTGATTCCTTACGTACCGGGTGCGGGCGAGCTGATTGTGTTCTGCGGCGCGCTGATCGGTGCCGGCCTCGGTTTCCTCTGGTTCAACACTTATCCAGCGCAAGTGTTCATGGGCGACGTCGGTGCCCTGGCACTCGGCGCGGCACTGGGCACCATTGCCGTGATCGTCCGTCAGGAAATCGTCCTGTTCATCATGGGCGGCGTCTTCGTGATGGAAACCCTGTCAGTGGTCATTCAGGTTGCCTCCTTTAAGCTGACCGGTCGCCGCGTGTTCCGCATGGCGCCGATTCACCACCACTTTGAACTCAAGGGCTGGCCGGAGCCGCGCGTGATCGTCCGTTTCTGGATCATCACCGTGATTCTCGTCCTGGTCGGCCTTGCCACCCTGAAGCTGAGGTAGAACGAGTGTCTCTGATCGCTTCTGACCACTTCCGCATCGTTGTCGGCCTCGGCAAGAGCGGCATGTCCCTGGTTCGCTTCCTGGCGAACCGGGGCACGTCGTTTGCTGTGGCCGACACGCGGGAAAATCCACCGGAACTGGCCACGCTCAAGCGTGACTATCCGCACGTGGAAGTGCGTTGTGGCGAGCTGGACGTCGAATTCCTCTGCCGTGCCGACGAGCTCTACGTGAGCCCCGGCCTGGCGCTGGCGACCCCGGCCCTGCAAGCCGCCGCCGCCCGTGGCGTCAAAATGTCCGGCGACATCGAGTTGTTCGCGCGTAACGCACGGGCGCCGATCGTGGCCATTACCGGTTCCAACGCGAAAAGCACCGTGACGACTCTGGTCGGTGAGATGGCGGCTGCGGCCGGCAAGCGCGTCGCTGTCGGTGGCAACCTCGGCACCCCGGCGCTGGATCTGCTCAGCGATGATGTCGAGTTGTACGTCATGGAGTTGTCGAGTTTCCAGCTGGAAACCACCGACCAGCTCAACGCCGAGGTCGCCACCGTACTGAACATCAGCGAAGACCACATGGATCGCTACAGCGGTCTGCCGGCCTATCACCTGGCCAAGCACCGGATCTTCCGGGGCGCGAAGCAGTTTGTGGTCAACCGTCAGGACGCCCTGAGCCGTCCATTGATCGGCGAAGGCCAGCCATGCTGGACCTTTGGCCTGAGCAAACCGGATTTCAAAGCGTTCGGGATCCGCGAAGAAGACGGCGAGAAGTACCTGGCCTTCGAATTCCAGAACCTGATGCCGGTGCGTGATCTGAAGATTCGCGGCGCGCACAACCAGTCCAACGCTCTCGCCGCATTGGCACTGGGTCACGCGGTGGGCCTGCCGTTCGACGCCATGCTCTCTGCATTGCGTACGTTTGCCGGCCTCGAGCATCGCTGCCAGTGGGTGCGCGATCTCGACGGCGTGGCCTATTACAACGATTCCAAAGCCACCAACGTTGGCGCCGCTCTGGCCGCGATCGAAGGCCTCGGCGCGGACATCGACGGCAAGGTCATTCTGATCGCCGGCGGTGACGGCAAGGGCGCCGAATTCAATGATCTGCGTGATCCGGTGGCGGCCAACTGCCGCGCCGTGATCCTGATGGGCTGCGACTCCGACAAGATCGGCGAGGCCATCGGTGATGCCGTGCCGCTGATCCGCGCGTCCTCGCTGGTCGACGCCGTCGCGCAATGCCGCGCCGCTGCCCAACCCGGCGATGTGGTGCTGCTGTCGCCGGCCTGCGCCAGTTTCGACATGTTCAAGAATTACGAAGACCGTGGTCACCAGTTCGTCCGCGCTGTGGAGGAACTGGCATGAACCTGAGAAACATCATCAAGCCGTACCCGTCGCCGCTGATCACCGGGCGTGGCATCGACCTCGACTTCCCGATGCTCGCCGGTTGCCTGGCGTTGCTCGGTCTCGGCCTGATCATGATCGCCTCGGCGTCCACCGAAGTGGCGGCGGCGCAGTCGGGCAGTCCGCTGTATTACATGATTCGCCACCTTATCTATGTGGTGCTGGGTCTGGGCGCGTGCATTGTCACCATGATGATCCCGATCGCCACTTGGCAGCGCCTCGGCTGGATGATGCTGATCGGTGCGTTCGGCCTGCTGGTGATGGTGATCATCCCCGGCATCGGCCGCGAAGTGAACGGTTCGATGCGCTGGATCGGTTTCAGCTTCTTCAACGTGCAGCCGTCGGAAATCGCCAAGGTGTTCGTGGTGATCTACCTCGCCGGTTATCTGGTGCGCCGGCAGAAAGAAGTACGCGAAAGCTGGATGGGCTTCTTCAAGCCGTTCATCGTTCTGCTGCCAATGGCCGGTCTGTTGCTGATGGAACCGGACTTCGGTGCCACCGTAGTCATGATGGGCGCGGCGGCGGCGATGCTGTTCCTTGGCGGGGTCGGGCTGTTCCGCTTCTCGCTGATGGTAGTGCTGGCGGTTGGCGCGGTGGTTTTGCTGATCCAGATGCAGCCGTATCGAATGGCGCGTCTGACCAACTTCGCCGACCCGTGGGCCGACCAGTTCGGCGCCGGTTATCAGTTGTCGCAGGCCTTGATCGCTTTCGGTCGCGGCGAGTGGCTGGGCGTCGGCCTGGGCAACAGCGTGCAGAAACAGTTTTATCTGCCGGAAGCGCATACCGACTTCGTGTTCTCGGTACTTGCCGAAGAACTGGGCGCCGTGGGTTCGTTGTGCACCGTCGCGCTGTTCGTGTTCGTGTGTATTCGCGGCATGTACATCGGCCTGTGGGCGGAGAAGGCCAAGCAGTTCTTTGCCGCTTACGTGGCTTACGGCTTGTCGTTCCTGTGGATTGGTCAGTTCCTGATCAACATCGGTGTGAACGTCGGCCTGCTGCCAACCAAAGGTCTGACCTTGCCGTTCCTCAGTTACGGCGGCAGCTCGCTGGTGATCTGCTGCGCTTGTCTGGGCCTGTTGTTGCGCATCGAGTGGGAGAGTCGGACCCACCTGGGCAGCGAAGAGATGGAATTCCAGGAGAGCGACTTCGCCGAGGAGCCGACTCATGGGCGCTAACGTATTGATCATGGCCGGCGGTACCGGCGGCCACGTGTTCCCGGCGCTGGCCTGTGCCCGCGAGTTTCAGGCGCGCGGCTACACCGTGCACTGGCTCGGCACGCCACGCGGGATCGAAAACGAACTGGTTCCGGCGGCAGGGCTTGAACTGCACCGGATCAATGCCAGCGGTCTGCGCGGCAAGGGCAAGCTGTCGCTGCTCAAGGCGCCGCTGATGCTGCTGAAATCGGTGTGGCAGGCGCGGGCGATCATGCGCCGTCTGAAGCCGGTGTGCGTGGTTGGCTTCGGCGGTTATGTGACCGGCCCTGGTGGCCTTGCTGCGAAACTGGCCGGCGTGCCAGTGATCGTTCACGAGCAGAACGCTGTCGCCGGCACCGCCAATCGGTTGCTGGTGCCGTTCGCCGCCCGAGTGTGTGAAGCGTTCCCCGACACCTTTACTCTGTCGGACAGCCGCCGTACCACCGGAAATCCGGTGCGCAGCGAGCTGTTCCTCGACACATCGCGACCGGCGCTGGCCGGGCGCAAAGCGCGTTTGCTGATCCTTGGCGGCAGCCTGGGCGCAGAACCGTTGAACAAATTGCTGCCTGAAGCCCTGGCCCAAGTCGCTCCCGACCTGCGCCCGGAAGTGTTTCATCAGGCCGGCAAAAATCACGATGAAGTGACTGCCGAGCGTTACCGCGCCGTGGGTGTGGAAGCGCAGGTGCAGCCGTTCATCAAAGACATGGCCCAGGCCTATGGCTGGGCTGACCTGGTGGTGTGCCGCGCTGGCGCGTTGACCATCAGTGAGCTGGCGGCCGCCGGTCTGCCCTCGATGCTGGTGCCCTTGCCCCACGCGATCGACGATCACCAGACCCGCAACGCCGATTATTTGGCCCGCGAAGGCGCTGCCTTCCTGATGCCGCAAAGAACGACTGGTGCCGCGGATCTTGCCGCGCGCCTGACAGAGGTCTTGATGCAACCGCAACGACTCGAAGCAATGGCCCAAGCGGCCCGCCGACTGGCCAAACCCGATGCCACCCGTAGCGTGGTCGATACCTGTCTGGAGGTGGCCCATGGTTGAGAATCAGAAAGCCATGCCACAACCGGAAATGCGCCGCATCCGTCGCATCCACTTCGTCGGCATCGGCGGCGTGGGCATGTGCGGCATCGCTGAAGTGTTGCTGAACCTGGGCTACCAAGTTTCCGGTTCCGACCTGAAAGCGTCGCCGGTCACCGAGCGCCTTGAATCGTTTGGCGCGCAGATCTTCATTGGTCACCGTGCCGAGAACGCCGCTACCGCCGACGTGCTGGTGGTGTCGAGCGCAGTGAACACGTCCAACCCGGAAGTGGCGACTGCCCTTGAACGCCGCATTCCCGTAGTGCCGCGTGCAGAAATGCTCGCCGAGCTGATGCGCTATCGCCACGGTATCGCCGTCGCCGGTACCCACGGCAAAACCACCACCACCAGCCTGATCGCTTCGGTGTTCGCGGCCGGTGGTCTGGACCCGACATTCGTGATCGGTGGTCGTCTGAATGCAGCGGGCACCAATGCCCAGCTCGGCACCAGCCGTTACCTGATCGCCGAAGCCGACGAAAGCGATGCGAGCTTCCTGCATCTGCAGCCGCTGGTGGCCGTGGTCACCAACATCGACGCCGACCACATGGCGACCTACGACGGTGACTTCAACAAACTGAAGAAAACCTTCGTCGAATTCCTGCACAACCTGCCGTTCTACGGGCTGGCGGTGATGTGCCTGGACGATCCGGTGGTGCGTGAAATCCTGCCGCTGGTGAAACGTCCGACCGTGACCTACGGCTTCAGCGAAGACGCCGACGTACGCGCAATCAATGTCCGTCAGCAGGGCATGCAGACCTTCTTCACCGTGCTGCGCCCGGATCGCGAGCCGCTGGACGTGTCGGTGAACATGCCCGGCAACCACAACGTGCTCAACTCGCTGGCGACCATCTGCATCGCCACCGACGAAGGCGTCAGCGATGAAGCCATCGTTCAGGGCCTGTCAGGCTTCCAGGGTGTTGGCCGACGCTTCCAGGTCTACGGCGAACTGCCGGTAGACGGCGGCAACGTGATGCTGGTCGACGACTACGGTCACCACCCGACCGAGGTCGCTGCGGTGATCAAAGCCGTGCGCGGTGGCTGGCCGGAGCGTCGTCTGGTGATGGTCTACCAGCCGCATCGCTACAGCCGCACCCGTGATCTGTACGACGACTTCGTCAATGTACTGGCCGACGCCAACGTGCTGCTGCTGATGGAAGTCTATCCGGCCGGCGAAGAGCCGATCCCGGGCGCCGACAGCCGCAAGCTGTGCAACAGCATCCGTCAGCGCGGTCAGCTCGACCCGATCTACATCGAGCGTGGCGTTGACCTGGCGCCGTTGGTCAAGCCGCTGCTGCGCGCGGGCGACATTCTGCTGTGCCAGGGCGCTGGTGATATCGGCGGTCTCGCGCCGAAGCTGTTGAAAAGTGAATTGTTCGCCGGCGCCGTGGCGGCGCCGGTCGAGGGGAAGTTGAAATGACTGCTGCCTACGCCAAGCTGTTCTCCACCATCGCGCCGAAAGACTTCGGCCGCGTCGCCGTGCTCTTCGGCGGCCTGAGTGCCGAGCGTGAGGTTTCGCTGAAATCCGGCAACGCCGTGCTCGAGGCACTGCAAAGCGCTGGCGTCGATGCGTTCGGTATCGATGTGGGCGAAGACTTCCTGCAGCGTCTGCTCAGCGAAAAGATCGACCGCGCGTTCATCATTCTCCACGGTCGCGGCGGTGAAGACGGCAGCATGCAGGGCCTGCTCGAGTGCGCGGGCATCCCTTACACCGGCAGCGGCATTCTTGCTTCCGCACTGGCGATGGACAAGCTGCGCACCAAGCAGGTCTGGCACAGCCTCGGGATTCCGACGCCGCGTCACGCCGTACTGTGCAGCGAAGCCGATTGTATTTCCGCAGCGACGGAACTGGGCCTGCCTTTGATCGTCAAACCGGCGCATGAAGGTTCAAGTATCGGGATGGCCAAAGTGAATTCTGCGTCCGAGTTGATCGACGCATGGAAAGCGGCCAGTACCTACGATTCGCAAGTGTTGGTCGAGCAATGGATTCAAGGTCCGGAGTTCACCATCGCCACCCTGCGTGACCAGGTGTTGCCTCCTATCGCCCTGGGTACACCGCACACGTTCTACGACTACGACGCCAAGTACATCGCCAACGATACCCAGTACCGCATTCCGTGCGGGCTCGACGCGGCCAAGGAACAGGAACTCATGGAGCTCACGGCCAAGGCCTGTGAGGCGCTGGGTATCGCCGGTTGGGGCCGGGCGGACGTGATGCAGGACGCCGACGGGCAGTTCTGGTTCCTCGAAGTCAATACCGCACCGGGCATGACCGATCACAGCCTGGTGCCGATGGCGGCGCGGGCTGCCGGTCTGGATTTCCAGCAACTGGTTCTGGCCATTCTGGCCGCCAGCGTTGAAGACGCAGGCGCAACAGAGGCGCGAGGTTAAGACCATGCAAGGCGCTCATCTCAGACATCAGCCACCCGCACCCGGCCGCAAGCCGGTGCCGCGGGGTGCCAGCCGAATGGTGGCGAAAGAGCCGATGTCCGCGCGCCTGCCGAAAGCCAATTTCAGCTTTCTGAAAAGCCTGTTCTGGCCAGTGCTGCTGGTGGCGCTGGGCTTTGGCACCTACGAAGGCGCGCAGCGTCTGCTGCCGTACGCCGACCGGCCGATCAGCAAGGTCGCGGTGCAGGGCGACCTCAGTTACATCAGCCAGCAGGCGGTGCAGCAGCGAATCGCGCCGTTCGTGGCGTCGAGCTTCTTCACCATCGACCTCGCCGGCATGCGCAAAGAGCTGGAACAGATGCCATGGATCGCTCATGCCGAAGTGCGCCGGGTGTGGCCGGACCAGGTGGTGATCCGCCTCGAAGAGCAATTGCCGGTGGCCCGATGGGGCGACGAGTCGCTGCTGAACAATCAGGGTCAGGCATTTACCCCCAGAGAGCTGGCGAACTACGAACACCTGCCGCAGCTGTTCGGCCCACAACGGGCTCAGCAGCAGGTGATGCAGCAGTATCAGGTGCTGAGCCAACTGCTGCGGCCGCTGGGTTTTTCGATTGCACGCCTGGAATTGCGTGAACGCGGCAGCTGGTTCCTGACCACCGGTGCCGGCAGTTCCGGCCCCGGCATCGAGTTGCTGCTGGGACGCGGCAACCTGGTGGAAAAGATGCGCCGCTTCATCGCCATCTATGACAAGACGCTGAAAGAGCAGATTACGAACATTGCGCGCATCGATCTGCGCTACGCCAACGGCCTCGCTGTTGGCTGGCGGGAACCCGTAGCGCCGACGACAGCCCAACCCGCTGTCGCAAAGAATTAAGAAGAGGCAGGACCCATGGCAAACGTGCAAAGCGGCAAAATGATCGTCGGTCTGGATATCGGCACCTCCAAAGTGGTGGCGCTGGTAGGCGAGGTCGCGGACGACGGCCAGCTGGAAATCGTCGGGATCGGCACGCATCCGTCCCGCGGCCTGAAGAAGGGCGTGGTGGTCAACATCGAATCCACCGTGCAGTCGATCCAGCGCGCGATCGAAGAAGCCCAACTGATGGCCGGCTGCCGCATTCACTCGGCGTTCGTCGGCGTGGCCGGCAATCACATCCGCAGCCTGAATTCCCACGGCATCGTCGCGATCCGTGATCGCGAAGTCAGCTCGGCGGACCTTGAGCGTGTGCTCGACGCCGCTCAGGCCGTGGCGATCCCGGCTGACCAGCGCGTGCTGCACACCCTGCCGCAGGATTACGTGATCGATAACCAGGAAGGCGTGCGCGAGCCCCTGGGCATGTCCGGCGTGCGTCTGGAAGCCAAGGTTCACGTGGTCACCTGCGCCGTCAACGCTGCACAGAACATTGAAAAATGCGTGCGCCGCTGCGGTCTGGAAATCGACGACATCATTCTCGAGCAACTGGCCTCGGCCTACTCGGTGCTGACCGACGACGAGAAAGAACTGGGCGTGTGCCTGGTCGACATCGGCGGCGGCACCACCGACATCGCGATCTTCACCGAAGGCGCGATCCGTCACACCGCCGTGATTCCGATTGCCGGTGATCAAGTGACCAACGACATCGCCATGGCGTTGCGCACTCCGACCCAGTACGCCGAAGAGATCAAGATCCGTTACGCCTGCGCCCTGGCCAAACTGGCCGGTGCCGGTGAAACCATCAAGGTGCCGAGCGTTGGCGACCGTCCACCGCGCGAACTGTCGCGTCAGGCCCTGGCCGAAGTGGTCGAGCCGCGTTACGACGAACTGTTCACCCTGATCCAGGCCGAGCTGCGTCGCAGCGGCTACGAAGACCTGATCCCGGCGGGCATCGTGCTCACCGGTGGTACGTCGAAAATGGAAGGCGCCACTGAACTGGCCGAAGAAATCTTCCACATGCCGGTGCGCCTCGGTGTGCCGCATGGCGTGAAAGGTCTGGATGACGTGGTACGCAACCCGATTTATTCCACTGGCGTCGGTTTGTTGATGTACGGCCTGCAAAAGCAGTCCGACGGAGTTTCGTTCTCCGGCATCGGCAGCCGCGACAGCTACAGCAGCGAAGAGCCTCAGGCGCCGCTGCTGGACCGACTGAAAAAGTGGGTTCAGGGCAATTTTTAAAAGCTTTACCGCAACACCGCAACAAACAGCAGTAGGCGAAAAAACTAGAGAATGTAAGGAGAGGGAAAATGTTCGAACTCGTAGACAACATCCCCGCAAGCCCGGTAATCAAAGTTATCGGTGTCGGCGGTGGCGGCGGCAACGCTGTCAATCACATGGTCAAGAGCAACATCGAAGGCGTTGAGTTCATCTGCGCCAACACCGATGCTCAAGCGCTGAAAAACATCGGCGCGCGGACCATCCTGCAACTGGGCACCGGCGTGACCAAAGGCCTGGGTGCCGGCGCCAATCCTGAGGTCGGCCGTCAAGCCGCTCTGGAAGACCGCGAGCGCATCGCTGAAGTGCTGGCCGGCACCAACATGGTGTTCATCACCACCGGCATGGGCGGCGGTACCGGTACCGGTGCAGCGCCGATCATCGCCGAAGTGGCCAAGGAAATGGGCATCCTGACCGTTGCGGTCGTGACCCGTCCGTTCCCGTTCGAAGGCCGCAAGCGTATGCAGATCGCCGACGAAGGCATTCGCATGCTTTCGGAAAGCGTCGACTCGCTGATCACCATTCCGAACGAAAAACTGCTGACCATCCTCGGCAAAGACGCAAGCCTCTTGTCGGCTTTCGCCAAGGCTGACGATGTACTGGCCGGTGCCGTTCGCGGTATCTCCGACATCATCAAACGTCCGGGCATGATCAACGTCGACTTCGCCGACGTACGCACCGTGATGAGCGAAATGGGCATGGCGATGATGGGCACTGGCTGCGCCAGCGGTCCGAACCGTGCACGTGAAGCTACCGAAGCGGCAATCCGCAACCCGCTGCTGGAAGACGTCAACCTGCAAGGCGCGCGCGGCATTCTGGTGAACATCACCGCCGGTCCTGACCTGTCCCTGGGTGAGTACTCCGACGTGGGTTCGATCATCGAAGCCTTTGCTTCCGAGCACGCGATGGTCAAGGTCGGTACCGTTATCGATCCGGACATGCGCGACGAGCTGCACGTAACCGTGGTTGCCACCGGTCTGGGCGCGAAAATCGAGAAGCCTGTGAAGGTTATCGACAACACCGTGCACACCTCGATGGCTTCCGCCCAGGTGCAACAACCGGCTCCGGCCCGTCAGGAGCAGCCAGCGGTGAACTACCGTGACCTGGACCGTCCGACCGTCATGCGCAACCAGGCTCAGGCCGGTGCTGCGGCTGCCGCGAAGATGAATCCGCAGGATGACCTGGACTACCTGGACATTCCGGCATTCCTGCGTCGTCAGGCCGATTGATGGAATGTATCAGGGCTATGAAGGTGATTGGTGTTCAGCAAAGGCATGGTCTGCTATCATCGCCAGCCTTTGTTGATACCAGTTCGCAATTTGCGCTGAAGCGGCCCAAGCCATGATTAAACAACGCACACTGAAAAATATTATCCGTGCCACAGGTGTAGGCCTGCACTCCGGTGAGAAGGTCTATCTGACTCTCAAGCCTGCGCCTGTCGACACTGGCATTGTGTTTTGTCGCGCTGACCTCGACCCTGTGGTGCAGATTCCTGCCCGCGCGGAAAACGTCGGTGAAACCACTATGTCGACGACGCTGATCAATGGCGACGTCAAAGTGGACACGGTAGAGCACTTGCTCTCGGCCATGGCTGGCCTGGGCATCGATAACGCCTACGTCGAGCTCTCCGCGTCCGAAGTCCCGATCATGGATGGCAGCGCTGGACCCTTCGTATTCCTGATTCAATCGGCAGGCCTGGAAGAACAGGACGCCGCCAAAAAATTCATCCGCATCCTGCGTGAAGTGACAGTGGAAGACGGCGACAAGCGCGCCACTTTCGTCCCTTTCGAAGGTTTCAAGGTGAGCTTCGAGATCGATTTCGATCACCCGGTATTCCGGGACCGCACCCAGAGTGCAAGCGTGGATTTTTCCAGCACTTCGTTCGTTAAAGAAGTCAGCCGCGCCCGTACCTTTGGCTTCATGAGTGATATCGAGTACCTGCGCAAGCACAACCTCGCACTCGGCGGCAGCGTGGAAAACGCGATCGTGGTCGACGCTGATGGCGTGTTGAACGAAGACGGTCTTCGTTATGAAGACGAATTCGTCAAACACAAGATCCTCGATGCGATTGGCGACCTGTACCTGCTGGGCAACAGCCTGATTGGTGAGTTCAAAGGCTTCAAGTCCGGTCATGCACTGAACAACCAGCTGCTGCGCAAATTGATTGAGCAGACAGACGCTTGGGAAGTGGTGACGTTCGAAGACGCCAGCACCGCACCAATCTCTTACATGCGGCCGGTTGCGGCGGTGTAAGTAAAAAACCTCTCTAGTTTTTTGAAGGCCATCCTCGGATGGCCTTTTTTTATGCCTGTGGTTTCTCTAGTGCCTGATCAGGCCTCTTCGCGAGCAGGCTCGCTCCCACCTTTGAAAGGCATTCCAACCGTGGGAGCGAGCCTGCTCGCGAAGGCGCCGGTGCCTTCACCCTGGAAACATCAGGCTGACACCACAACGCGATTACGCCCGCCTTCCTTGGCCTGATACAGCGCCTTGTCCGCGGCAAACAACAACTGCTCCAGGGTCATCTCGCTCGCCGATGTCCAAGTGGCGATGCCGATACTCACGGTCATCGCCCGCTCAGCGCCTTCGACCCAGGGCAAGTTTTCCACAGCCTGGCGAATCTGCTCGGCGATCTGCTGCGCTCCTGCGCTGTCGGTCTCGGCGAGAATCACCGAAAACTCTTCACCGCCATACCGCGCGACCAGATCCGCCGGGCGTCGCACGTTCGCGGTGATGACCTTGGCCAGTTCACGCAAGACCTGATCCCCAGCCTGATGGCCATGGCGATCATTGAAGGCCTTGAAGTGGTCGGCATCGATCATCATCACCGACAGCGGCTGGCCCGAGCGCTGGGCGCGGAACCACTCGTGGCGCAGGGTCTGATCGAGCATGCGCCGGTTGGCCACGCCGGTCAGGTCATCGGTGGCAGCCAGTTGCGCCAGTTCGCGTTCGGCGCGATGGCGCAAACGCAGTTCCCTGGCGAGCAGCCAGGTCAGCCACAAAAGCCCCAGGCACAACACGCCGGTGGCGCCGCTGATCAGGATCGCCGTGCGCCGCCAGGTGCCGAACACCTCCTCGCTGGACAGCGCGACCATCACGGTCAACGGCAGATTGCCGACCCGCGAGTAGGTGTAGAGCCGCCGTTGTTTATCCATGCTAGAGGTGCTGGTGAAACTGCCGCTGCCATCGCGGTCGCTGAGAATCCGCACGACGTTGGGCCGGTTGCCGAAACTCTTGCCGACCGAATCGCTCTGCAGATACGGCTTCTGCGCGAGCAGCACGCCATCGCTGTTGATGATGTTCAACGTGCTGTCGGTGCCGATGTCGAGGCTCTTGAACAGGTCGTCGAAGTAGTCGAGTTTCAACGAAGCGACGGCAACGCCGAGGAATTCGCCGGTCTGCGAGGAAATGCGCCGGCTGAAGCTGATGCGCCACTGATCGGCCTCTTCGCAATCGCAGCGGGTCTTGAACGGACGGCTGATAAACATGCCGATGTCGCGGTTGAATGCATGAGCGAGAAAATAATCGCGGTCGGCGAAATTGCCCGGTTTCGCTTCGATGCGCGAGGAGTCGGCGATCACCTCGCCATGCTTGTCGAGCAGGAGGATGTCGCCCTTGAAGCGCGCGGTGGCAGAGCGATCGAACAGCGCCAGATGACGGATCTGCGGCGAGACGTTCTGCAGGTCGTCACGCTGAGCGGCGGCGATCAGCCCTTGCAGCGTCAGGTCGTACAGCTCGACGGTGCGCAGCACATCGGCATCGATCAATTGCGCGATGGTCGTGGCGCGGCGCGTGGCGACTTCCTGCGCACTGGCGTACTCGCGGATCAGCAGGAAGGTGACGATGCACACCATCGCAATCACGGTCAGCAGGCTGCCGAGGATCAGCAGGCGCTCGGGGCGACCGGTAAGGCCTGTGATGGAAGGCGTGCGGCTGGTGATCATGATGGGGAGCCGGTTGAAGTGGTTTCATAAGCTTAGTTGGGCTGACGCCGGACGAACCTGTGGGAGCGAGCCTGCTCGCGAAAGCGGTGTGTCATTCAACACAGATGTTGACTGACAATCAGCTTTCGTCGGAACGCCGCCCGGAGCAGGCTCGCTTGTATGGTAGGACTTGAAGGGAGGAGGAGGGACAAGGCTCGATTCTGACTGTTAGCGCAGTACA